>CAZRTM010000078.1:15743-19327 GCA_964602995.1 uncultured Ardenticatenaceae bacterium | reverse complement strand
CTGACCCCGGCGAAGCCACCAGCCAGCTCTTACAACCCACGTGGCTCTTCTATGGCCGCACTGCTGACAGCACCACACACTTTGTGCTGCGTGTGCCTGCGACTGAAGATACGCTCGACTAGCAATGTAGGACAAATTTGTCCTACGAACCGCTGGAGCAGACAATGTTTACTGGTTTAGAATGGCTCATCCTACTCGTGCTCTTTCTCGGTCTGCTATACTGGTTTTTGAAGCGACGCACATAAGGTAAAACAACGATGGAACAAATCCAAAGCTCTTCCTGGCTGCCGTATACGGGCGCCGGACTGGTTATCATCGGCATTGGCGTCACTGTCATCGGCCTTAGCCGCCTCCTCTCGGCACTCGTTATTCTGTTCCTGGCGGAAGCAGTGGCTGGTCCCAGCGTCGGCCCAACGCCGTTGCCCGGCGTGGTACAGTCCGCACTCACCGTGCTAGACGCTGGTATCGGCATAGGCATACTTCTTGTAGGCGTGGGATTGGTACGAATGGGGAGAGTGCTTCGCCGAGGCAGTTGAAGAAACAAGCTCGGCAACTCTATCGCCGGGCCAAGTTAGGGCGCAGCGCCTCATCAATGGGGCTGTTGAGGTGGATTGATCTACCGTCGCTTTGTAGCAGGGGGCCATTCATACTCCGGCGGCCTTCATGCCCCGCGGCCTTAATAAAGTAGTATATTGTTGTTAGAGCGGATCGAACAGTGATGACAAAGGAGCACCGCCACATGTCTCCCCGCACAAAACTCACAATCTTGTCCCTCATGCTATTCCTCGTCGCCTGCCGCCAGCCGGTGCAACAGCCAGCAGAGCCACCCTCGCCCACAAAGGCACTCGCTCAAGCAACCCCTGAAGCGGCTATCGCCCAGCCTCCCACGCCAACGCTGGCAGCTGCCACAGCTACCGCGACACAGGCCCCAGCGGACACACCGGCAGCAACCCCAACTGCCCCCACCGCAACCCCTTCATCCTGGCCCACACCTTCCTCCCTACCTCTCCCCATAAGCCAGGAGCTTTCATTTGAGGTCGTCGCTCACGAAGGAGGGCACGTGCAAAGTGTGGCCGCCGACGGCAACATCGCTTATGTAGGCATCGGGCCACGCCTCGTCATGCTCGACGTGACCAACTCCACAAACGTACAGCCCATCGCCCGCAGCCCGGTGCTGCCCAGCCTGGTGCGCGCTGTATTGCCCCAGGAACATGCCATTTACGCCGCCGCGGGCCAACAGCTTGTGGCGCTGGAGATTGGCGATGGAGAACTCAACGTCGTTGCCCGGCTAGAACTTCCGGGCCAGATATCCCACCTGTTATCGATCGATAACCTGCTCTACGCCGCCGGTACAGTCCTCACTGGCCTCGAAGAGCAGCCTACCGGCTTTCTGGCCGTCGTTTCTCCTACAGCAACCGGCGAACTGTCCCTCGTTGATACCTCCTCCTTACCCGCCGCCGTCCGTGGCGTGGCCCAGACAGGTGATGATTTTCTCTATCTAGCCCTCGACGGCAAGTGGCGCGATAACTACATTGTTTTCGACTTGGCCGGCGCTCCCCCTCTGGCTGACCCAATCACAGTAGCAATCCCCGTGTCCGATGAGGTGCACAGTCTGCAGACAGTTGGCGATACCCTTCTTATCGGCGGCTTCATGGCGCTCTATGCCGTAGATATCAGCGCCTCGCCGGACACCGGTTCCATACGCGGGGACCTGCTTTGGGAGATAGAAGCCTCGCCCGACCTTTTCCTGCCCATGGTCGAAGGCATGGCCGTCGCCGGCGACACCATCTACACTGTGGGCAACATACCGGCCGGAACCTACATCCCCTCTCGCCTCGCCGTCCCGGCTCCTGAACCGTTAGCGGGTACGCCCAGTCCACCCACTTCACCCCTCATCGCCCTCAGCAACAACCGTCTCTTCGTCGCTGAAGGTACCTGGCTGGAGATTTACGATATCAGCATCGGCCAACCAGGCCAGCTCTCGTCCATTGCTGGCTATGGCGCATCATTCCCCAATCTGGTCAGCACACTGGCGATAGATGAAAGCGCACCGGGCGAGGAAATCCTCTACCTCTACAGTGGTTATCTGAACGACAGCTATCCCGAGCAATTATTTACTTTCCGCCTGCTAGACTTGCAGGCATTGGGTGAATTAATCATCCCCGTGACTGAGGAGGCGCACCTGAACGTGAGTGCACTGTTCGACCTGCTGTTGCACGGCGGAGAGGCCTACGCGGTTGCAGCCGACGGCATCCACCAGATAGGCGTGAGCTATCCGGCTGCGCCCCAGCCTATGGCCCGCTACCCGTTCGCTGCCCACCCACTCGACCCACGTGGCCTGGTAGCGGCAGGAGATACACTTTATCTGGGGTTGCATCGCGACCCGCACATCGCCGCCATTACCTTTGCAGGCGGCAGCGCACAGGAAGTGGACCAGCTAGGCCCGTTGCAGGGAAAGGACCTGCAGGGCATTGCTGCTACAGACGACACGCTATACGTCACCACTTCTGACTATGAGAACCAGGGCTGGTTGCACACCATTGACATCAGCGGTAGCGAAATGAAGCGGTTGGCCACCATGCCGCTCCCCGGTGAGCCTGTCTGGGCGCTGGCAACGGATGGGACAGTACTGGCAACCGCCATCCAGAATCAGCTCATTCTGATAAACGTTGCCGACCCCAGCCAACCCGAACTCCTCGCCAATCTCATCTTACCTACCCGCGCGACCGACCCGGTGCCCTACGTCGACGACATCTCATTTCACGACGGCCTACTCTTTGTCATGGCTAACTCATACCTGTTGGCCATCGATCTGACCGATCCCACCACACCACGCGCTATTGGCAGCTTCGACCTGCCATACGGCTTTTCCAACCTCCTGGGCGACCTCATGGCCTTCTCTGGCGACACCGTCGTCATCGGCAATGGCCCCGTGGGCATCTTCGCGCTGCAGATGAGCCGCTGAGGGCATCTGGATGGACAACGGCTCAGGCTGGTTGACAAAGACGGTGGGGCAATCAACACGCAGCTAACGAAAAGCGAGCGATTGATGTTGGGTGCATTGCGAGAGATGGGTGTAATGTAGGAGTTGCGAGGATGACCCTACGTGCCGCGAATGCCCAGGCCAGCTATCAGAATGATGGCGCCCAGGCCAATCAGACCGCCGCTACCTACGGCAATGCCGCCAATGAGCATCAGCAGGCCAAATGCGCCAACGAGCGAGCCGAGCTGATAGCGGCCGCTCTTGGTGTCAAGGCGTTTGCGACAATGTGGGCAAATACGCGCGCGGCTATCCACCTCCTCACGACAGTATGGACATTCCTGCATGGGCGGTGTACTTCGTTTCTCAAGGCGAGGTGACATACTGGATTGTGTCATGATGCTGTTCTCCCTGGATTGCGGTGTTTATCGCTGACACAGCGTAGCATATTTCTAGCGTGCGGAGGAAGCGTTTCATGTCATCTACATATCTGCTCACACCCCTGTTCAATCGCTTTTTCCATTTGTTGCAGATCGTCCGCGGGGATCGTACCCGCAAATTGTACAAGTGCTTCTCCGGGCACGCCTTCCAGTATTTCCGCACG
>CAZRTM010000078.1:14353-15643 GCA_964602995.1 uncultured Ardenticatenaceae bacterium | reverse complement strand
GGCAAACCTTGCAACTGTTCAACTACTCTATCAATCGTTATCTGGCTCATAATCACCTCAGCAAAAGGATCAGGCGCGGACTGTCTAAGCCTGGGCCATCTCCAAAATCTTACTCACCGTGCGCCAATTGCGGCTCGTCGCCGGCGCCCCCAGCAACCGCTCCGCCCGCTCTGCCAGCTTCGACCGCCCAATGCCATCTGGTGCATACAGATAAAAGACCTTGCCCTGCAATTGGAACTGTTCGTTCTCGGTCCTGAGCGCCTCCATCTGCTCTAGATCCGGTTCAAGAGGCTCACTGGCCAGGAAACTGAGGTGCACAGCCTTAGGCGCAGAGTCCGCCTGGGGATACGGATTGGCAGCGGCCGCGGCTTCCATCTCCTCTCTCGTCAGCACCATCACCTGCGGCTCAAAACCGTGGTTCTGGGCAATGGCCTTGCCAATGTCGTCCGCAAGCGCCGCCACATCCGTCTCCTCACTCTCAAACACCACATTGCCGCTCTGAATATAGGTCCTGACGTTCTCGTAACCCAACTCTTGCAGCAAGTTCCGGAGTGCCTCCATCGGCAACCGGTTCCTACCGCCGACGTTAATACCTCTGAGGAGGGCGACGTAAGTTGTCACTTTTGGCACTTGATAAAGCTATTCCTTTGTCCTATCTGCAGTTTGGACGTGCGGGTAATCCAGAATCTTCGAATCTAGAGTCAGGAGTGGAATATCGTAGATCCGCGCTGTGGCTATTATTCATCTTGCGCCACCGGTTCTGTCGGGTTCACATACTCAAGGACGCTCCCTCTGAGTGACGCCCCCCTGGAGCCCCTCTTTTTTTTCTGACCGCGTCCCAGGACAATAACTTCCACTAACTCGCCATCCTCAAATGGCACAGCTTCAAGTTTTATCTTGCCGTGCGCAGATACTTTCTTCTCGACTCGATAAGCACGCATAGGATCTTCCATACCTTCGTTTAGCAACCTTTGAACCTACTCCTAATAATAATAGCATAAAGTAGAGTCGCCTTCAGACCCATACATCATTCTCAGCCGTCAACTCGCCCCCTGCATCTCCTGTGTTCAGCACACCACGCGGCTCCACCAGCATCACGTGACACTCCTCCACGGCGACTGGCTTGTGTTCCACCCCTTTGGGCACCACAACCATCTCCCCTGCCTTCAGCTCCACACGTCCATCGCGAAACTCAATCTCCATCTCGCCCTCCAGCACCACAAACACCTCATCCGTGTCCGCGTGCTGGTGCCACACAAACTCGCCCTGAATCTTCACCAGCTTGAACTG
>CAZRTM010000078.1:0-14253 GCA_964602995.1 uncultured Ardenticatenaceae bacterium | reverse complement strand
GCAGAGGCCGTCACCAGGTCATCGACATACAAGAACTTTCCCCAGGCCAGGTTTTGCCCCACCCGATACCCGGCAAGCGCCACAGGCTGGCCGTCTTCCTCCACATAAGCCAGCTCATAACCCTGTCTCCGTTGCTCTAGCACCCGCGAGACAAACTCCTCCTTGCTCAAATGGGGGCGCAGCTCGTGCATCACCGGGTAACATGCTTCGATTTCAGCTTCTGTCTGGACAATTCGTGGTTGCAATAGATTCCTCGCTGCTGAACACAAGGCTCAAATTAGAATCTCTGCATAGTCACCAGCACCCAGGACAGCTCCAACCTGGGCTCGCGTCACACCGGGAAACCATTCTAAGAACTCATCCACAGTTGCACCGTCTCTTAAGTTTTCGAACAATGCTGCAACCGGAACTCGTGTTCCTCGAAACACCCATACTCCGCCTACTTTGTCCGGATCCCTTTCGATTACATCCAATGTTTCCCACTGTTTCATGATTTTCAACCTTTCTGCTCAATCACAGCGATTCATCTGGTCTGGATTATAGCAAAGGAGCTGGTTAGCTTCGATCCAGCTTATTACTTTAGTCTACGTTACTCTATTCAGAGGATTTTAGCTTGAACTAACTCGAGAATAAAATCACGGATGAACGTGCTTGCATTCAGAATTTCTACAGCGTCAGAGCGCCGCCTTAATCCGCCCCAACACCTCCTGCCAATGCTCCTTCATCTCCGCCCGCTGCCGAGGACCAGTCAATTTCTCATGGTGAAAACGCAGCGCCGTCTTCTCACCCTTATCCTCCAGATAAAGCTGCAACGTGCTCTCATTCTCCCAACCCGCTGGTTGCCACGTCAGGCGCAGCTTCTCGCCCGGATAGACGCTGCGAATTTCGCCCCGCGTCCCCTCATCACTCTGGTACGTGGCGCCCCGCTCCATCCTCAGCGCCTCAATGCCCTCCCCCAACCAGACAGCCAACCCCTGCGCACTGGTCAGAAATTGCCAGAGGCGGCCGGCCTCCACCGGCAGCGTCCGCTGCACGCCAAGCTGGAAACCGGCATCGACCGTCTGGCCCTTCACACGGCGGCCCCTGGCATACTCATAGCCCACTGTCACCGATTGCGCCCACCAGCCATCATCGCGTCCGAGATAGCCTTTGCTGATCAGCAGCTCGGCAATTTCCTTATGCGACAGCTCCTCGGCGCCCTCTTCATCCAGCAAGGCAAACCACTCCTCCCAGGAACGTCCTGTCGCCTCCCTGACTGCTTCATCCGAGATATTGCTATACCGTTCTGCCATCTAACTGCACTCCTTGGCTCACGTTGCCAGCCAGGCCAACGCATCATCCACAGAAGGAAGAAAGCGAATCAGACGGTGTGTGCGATGCTCGCGCGCCAGCTCCACAAACCGCTCCCCATACACGCTGGGATCGGGCACAACAATGGCCACCCGTAACCTGTAATTCGTGAATTTCTGCATCAGCTCACCCGCCAGCCCACTCTTCAGATTGAAAAAGTCAGATGATAACTCTTGCTCTGTGAGCAGCAGGCTATGCGCTCCAAAGCAGGCGCCAATAACATCCGGAATATCCTCGAAAGAGCGCACCTCAAGCCCCGCTTCTGACGCAATCAATATACCGTCCTTATGCATCCATTTCTCCTTAATAACCAACCGCACCCCATAGTTTCAAAGCGCCCGATCCTCAATCTCCCAGGCGTGGTCCAGCACATGGTAGGCAACTCTCCGCACGAAGTAGCGGGGCGGCCAGCGCTTCCCACCACGCGGCCCTCTTTCCGGCAGCTCGCCACGCGCTCCTGCCGCCAGCGCAGCCACTATCGCCTCGCGGATGCGGGCCAGCCGTTTCTGCGGCTCCCCCTCCACCTCCTCCATCGTGAAACCGGTCGTTTTCAAGTAACTTACATCGGCCTCCATCACATGTTCCAGAATACCATCAAGCTCCCGCCCGCCGCCTCGTGGCCCTTTGCGCAGCTCCCTGCCCTCCGCCGCAGCCACAGCCGCGTCGAAATAATGCCAGCAGGCCTGCAGAATAGTCTCGTAACGGGCCACGGCCGCATCATCCAGTACTTCCAGGTCGCTGGCCGGCGGCAGGGCAGGCACACCAAAATCGGTCGTCGCATTGCCCTCCAGCCGCTCGGCCACCTCAAACGCCTCCACGCTTTCTGGCACGGCGAAGTCCAGCTCAGTGCCTTTCAGAACCTCAGCATAACGCCGCCCCAACTCAAACAGCGCCTCCATGGCCGCTGCCTCATCCTTTCCCCAACGGCACCAACCGGGCCACTCCACCGCGCCGGCAATGACCCGTTTTTTACCACTCTCTAGATAAATTGGGACGGCGTATGGCTGGTCCATTACTGGCTTTGTGCCTCCTCTCTATCCAGCTTATAGCGCAGCAGAACAACACCAGAGTCGAAAGCCTTGCTCTCTATCAGCTTGAACGACTCTTTCTGTCCGTCGTTAAAAAGGCGATCACCTTCTCCTATTACCACCGGATAAACCAGAAGCGTAAATTCATCGACCAGATCCTCTTCCATAAGTCCGTTCAGCAACTTGCGGCTGCCAAAAATCAGGATGTCACCGCCCGTTTCCTGCTTTAGTTTGCGAACCTCTTCCGCCACATTCTCCTTGATTAGCCGCGAGTTTTCCCACTCCGCGTCTTCCAGGGTCCTGGACACTACATACTTGGGCATGCTGTTCATCCTGTCCCCATAACCCGCTTCATCCGTCCGCCCCGGCCATGAGGCGGCGAACCCTTCATAGGTTACACGCCCAAGTAGAAGGGCATCTGCGCTAAACAGTTCCTCCTTCTTAATCGCCAAAATTTCTTCAGTTGTGTATTTAAAGGTCCACATCGGCTCCTGTATAACGCCATCCAATGCCATGAACTCTGATGCAATTACTTTGCGCATGATGCACTCCTCTTGTGAATAGCTGAATCGGACCTACAGAAAATTTGTATTTCTGTGCTCAATCTCTGTGTGGCCACTTATAGCCACCTAGAGCGTCATATACTGCACAACAACCTCTAGCCGCTCGCGCAATTGGTCAGCTTCAACCTCCTTTCCCAGTTGCTCATACTGGGCGATGGAACTCTGATAATCCAGAATCTCGCGCTGTACGATGTCGCGAATGTCGTCCTCACTCAGCTCCTTGCGCGGCACATCATTAGAACGGCCCACAACTGGCTGCCTGGAGGGCGTAACCGCCACTGCTTCCGCATTATCAATCGCCGCCAACACAGAGCGCAACGCCGTCACCCTATTCTTCTGGCGCGCCTTCATAGCATTGGTCAAATCGGCTTTCATTCTCTTACGCAGCAACAACATTCGCAATCCTTTCCTACTTCATCAGCATTGATCATTCTGGCTACAATGGCAGCGGCACAACGCAACACAAACCGCACAAGCCGCATGCCAGTATAGACTTTCCGTTCGACTTTCTCAATACAGGCAATGGAAAGATTTTGCCACGAATTTCACGAATGACACGAATTAACTTTTCAGTAAAGCAGTTCGTTTAGTCGCCTGAAGCAAGTGCATCATCCAAAAAATTCGTAAAATTCGTGCAATTCGTGGCAAAAACCCAATCTCCAATCAACCAATCTCCCCTCACACATACCGCAACCGCGCCCGCGGCCGCAACAACGGCACAAGTACCGCCAGATAAACAGCGCTGGTCAGCAGCGTCAGCCCGCAGGCTCCCCAGAAACCAACCGGCCCCATCTGCCCCACGTATAAGTTCTCCAAAATCTTAAACATCCAGTAGTTCGGCAGTAGGTAAAACGTCCACTGCCAGTTGTCGGGTACGAAAATAGTCAGAATGGGGATCGTGAGGTAAGCAAAGATGACAATCTTAATCAGCCCAATCGCCTGCAGTTGGCTCTCCGTAAAACCACCCACCACGTAGCCAATCACCAGACCGACCATCGAACTGACGACACTACCCACCAGCAACAGCCCGGAATTGACTCCACTGCCCACCAGAATGGTGCTGCTAATCAGCGCGATCATCGTGCTGGCGCTGACAGCAAACAGGCCTCGTGCGAACACATATTGCGACATGGTCAGCGGCGAAACGGCCAGGGCGTTGAGCACCTTCGACTCCTTCTCATCCACCATCAAGAAGCCCATTATTAATGCTCCCATCATCACCGCCAGCATTACCAGCACCACGGCCGCGTATTCGCCCAGAAGTGAGCGGCTGGCCTGCAGCTCCTCATGCACGAACGTCGCCACTTCTCCCTCGTTCAGCACACCCGACATGATTATCGTCGCCAACTGTTCGCCCTCCGGCTCATTGCCTTCCAGATAGACCACATAACCGCTATCTTCCACGACAATGCCCGGCACGTCGTCATTGCGCTGCACTCGTTCCAGCACCTCTTCGCGGCTTTCAAACAGTTCCACGTCGCCCAACGACTCCAGCTTCGCCACCAGCTCCGCGCCCAGCGACTCCTCCACGGCAAAAGTTAGCTTCGTCTCTTCTAGCGAGGGCAACAGGAAACGCGCGCCCAGGGCCAGCAGTACCGGCGCCACGAACATGTACAACACCAGATTGTCGCGCAACGCATTGGTCAAATCCTTACGCAGTAACGTCACCGTTTGTTTAATAGACATCGTTCGATCCTTAACCAGCCTTCATCAGCTTGCGCTCAACGGCCACATAGCAGAGGACAAAGGCAACCACGTTGAACAGTAGTAGCTGCAAAACTAGCGGCGTCATGAAACCGCTGCGCCCTGTGGGAAAGAGAATTTCGCGCACGCCAAACATCACCGGATAAGAGGGAATCACCGTCAACCATTTCGGCGCGAAGGTGGGAATCTGGTACGAAAACACAGGCAGCATGTTAATAATCAGCACGCCAACGCCCACGAAGAACCATTCCGAGATATTGTTGAAGAAGACGGCAATCGCCAGCCCCACCAGGGTCATCGCCGAGCTGGTCAGCACCACGAGCAAGAGGATACGTCCATAGTCGGCCTCCAGTCCAAACGCCGCCAATAGCAGTAATCCACCGTATAACACGCTCATGAGAATAAACAGCATATTCTTGGCTCCCACGTAATCCAGCGTCGTACCTGGGCTTACACGATAGGCGCGGTTAACCCCTTCCTGCTTCTCCTGAAAGATCACCACTGCGCCAAACGTAAAGCCCAGCAGAACGACTTCGAACACCAGCGCCACAGGCACAATGCTCAGATTGAGCGGCACCGGCTCGGCCGCTGGGCGTAGTAGCTGCACCTCAAACTGTTGCGGCGGCGCCTCACCACGCAGCGCACGCACCACGGTATCCAGCGTAGTACGCATCAGATTCACGTTTTCTTCTGCAATGTGCCCTACCGTCAGCAGGCGAAAATGGGGCTGTTCCAGATTGCCTTCATAGACCACGCCAATACCCTGACCACTTTCCGCCAGCGCCGCGTCCAACTCGGCCTGGCTCTCCACCAGCACCCCTTCCTCCACGCCAGCCTGGCGCAAATAACCGGCTAACGCCTGCTCCTCACTGGCATCGTACACGTACTCCGCCGTCTCCGTCCCCAGCGATTCCGGCAGCAACCACAGCAAGGCCACCATAATCAGTAGCAAAAGCCCTGTGAAGAAAATCAGGCCATTGCGCCAGCAGAGCAACAAATCCTGTCGTACCAACGTCAGCAGGCGCTTCATGTTAACCCCCGGCCCGTAATCTTCACAAACGTCTGCTCCAACGTCGCCTCCTGGGAGTGCACCGTTTGCAGTTGCTTATTGTCCAGGATACGGTTGAAGCGCTGGCGGTCATCCTCATTCTCCAGAAAGAGCAGCTCGCTTTCCAGCCGCCCATTCTCCCCATACTCCACCCGCACCGAGCGCTCGCCATATTGCAACTTCAGAGCGCGGGGCGTGTCCATCGCCACCAGTTCCCCGTCATTAATGAACGCCACACGGTCGCACAACTCGTCGGCAATGTACATATTGTGCGTGGTCAAAAAGATAGTCGCCCCTTCCTCCCGCTTCTCCTGGATGATTTCCTTAATTACGCTTGCCAGATTAGGATCCAGACCGGACGTCGGCTCGTCCAGAAACAGAATCTGTGGTCCGTTGATCAGCGCCCGGGCAAAGACCAGCCGCTGCTTCATTCCCTTGGAGTAGCTTGCCGCCCGCTTATGCGCCGCATCCTGAAGCCCCACCATTTCCAACAGTTGCATCGGCTCCACCGTCGGCACGCGGAACAGGCCCGCATAATATTTGAGGTTCTCATACCCGGTCAGCTTGCCGTATAAATTGGGATGCTCAAAGGAGACGCCGATCTGGTTAAAGAAGGATGCCTGCAGCTCGCGCACCGGTTGTCCTCCATACAGGATCTGTCCTTTCTGCAGCGGCAGCAGACCAATCATCAAATTCTGCACTGTGCTCTTACCCGCCCCGCTCGGCCCCAGAAAGCCGAAGATTTCTCCTTTGTCAATGCTGAAAGAGACGTCCCGTACGGCGTAATTGCCACGCCCCTCGTAGTCATGATACAGGTTCCGCACCTCAATAATGCTCATCGTTATTCTCCTGTCCCCATCCCTTTTTCCAGAATGGCAAGGGTCTGTTCAAACAGCTCCTGCACTTCAGCGCTTTCAAAAAATGCTCCCACGTCCTGCAGGTTACGTTTGGGAGCCAGCTCCAGCATGATCTTGCCCAGCTCGCTAAAAACGCTGTTAAAAATATGCGCCGCCAGCTCCTCATTTATCTCCGGTGCAATATCACCCTGGGCCTTACCCTGCGCCACCAGTTGGCGGAAAAAAGCGACACTCTGCTCCCTGATGCCGCTGCTAAAGACCGGCGGATAGCCAGCGCCCGTCATGGCCCGGTAGGCCACCTCGCTCAGGCGCGGATAGGCCAGCTCAAAGCGCAGATTGCCCTTCGCCAGCCAGCGCAAGTAAGCAAAAACACCCATTTCCGGCGCGGGTGGCAGGGTCCCAATTAGCTCCACCTTCTTCTGAGCCGTCAGCTCCAACAAATAGCCCAGCAGGTCCTCCTTGTCTTCGAAATATTGGTAAAAACTCCCCTTGGCAATACCGGCCTCCTCCACCAACTGTGAGATAGAAACAGCGGCATAATCGTTCTCGGCAAAAGCCTCAATGGCCGCGTTCACAATTCGCTCGCGCTTTTCTTCCGATAAGTTGTAAAATGTTTGCTTTGGCATAAGCGATATCATCCTGATATAAATATGACCGACCGGTCACATGACTGACCAGTCACATTCTATCGAGATCCTATTTCGCTGTCAATGACAGTATCCGGACGCATCATCCTGAACGGAGTTCTATCCCACGTCATCCTGAGCGCAGTCTGCACCCTCCCGTCATCCTGAGCGCAGTCTGCGGAGCGAAGGATCTCTGCGTCAAACCAGATGCTTCGTTTCACGCAGCATGACTCTTATAAAAACCAACATCCCCCGTAGTTCGGGATGAAAACCCTGATGGAGACACAAAGATGACAGAAAAAATAAAAGAAGCGCCCCAACGCAAGAGCCCCAGCCTGCTTCTGGGCGATCTCAAAGATTTCCAGGAGCGCCCATTCCATCTCCTTCTCGACATTGCTCACAATTACGAACCGGTCACTCGCATCCGCTTCGGCCCTGTCCCGCAATACGTCATTACCCACCCCGACGGCGCGCAGCACGTCTTCCAGCGCAACAATCGCAACTACATCAAAGAGCAGCAGTTCATGAACATCAGCCGCCTGGCCCTGAAAAGTGGCGACGACCTCTTTACCAGCGATGGGCAGGAGTGGTTGCAACGGCGGCGGTTGATGCAACCCGCTTTCCATCGCCGCGTCATCAACCAGTTCGGCGACATCATTGTCGAAGAAGCAGAACGCATGTTGAGCGGTTGGCAGGAAGGGCAGCCACTCGATCTAGAGCAGGTGATGATGGACGTGACGATGGGCATCATCGGTCGCACCATGCTCAGCGAAGACATTCTGGAACACCATCCCCAGCTCTACCACGCCTTCAACACCATCTCCACCTACATCGTGCAACGAGCCACGCGCCTCAGCAACCGTCTGGTACCACCTGCTCTCCCCACCCCCGCCAATCGCGCTTTCCGCCAGGCGCTGGCCACCGTGCGCCAGGTCCTGGGACGGGTCGTGGCCCAGCGACAGGCCCAACCGGAGGAGGAGCGGCCGCACGACCTGTTGACGATGATGATGGCCGCCCGCGATGACGAAAGCGGCTACGCTCTAAGCGAGGAGCAGCTTATAGACGAGCTATTTGGCATCGTCAGCGCCGGGCACGAGACCAGCTCCATCACGCTGGCCTGGCTCTTCCACTCCCTGGCCCAGAATCCTGACGCCGAACGCAAACTGCACGAAGAGGTGGATCGCGTCTTACAGGGCCGCCAGCCCACTGTCGAGGATCTGCCCAACCTGCCCTACGTGGAACAGGTGGTCAACGAAACGATGCGCCGCTACCCGGCCGCCTATCTCACCACCCGCCAGAGCATCGACGCCGACGAGATTCTTGGCTACACCATTCCGGCCAACGCCATGATCATCATCAACATCTACGGCCTGCACCACCACCCCGCCTATTGGGAAGAGCCGCAGCAGTTCAAACCAGAGCGGTTCGCCCCCGAAAACGCCGGCAATATTGGCAAATACCTCTACATCCCCTTCGGTGAAGGGCCGCGCAAATGTATAGGCGAACCCCTGGCCCGCCTCGAAATGTGCCTCATCGTGGCCCTGGTTGCCCAGCATTTCTGCCTGCGCCAGGACTCCACACGCCCGGCCGAGCTGATAGCCCGTTTCACTCTGGGCGCACGTGATGGCATCTGGATGATCCCCGAACGTCGCTAGTCTACTGAACGGTTCATAGAACCAGAATCGACTTGCCCGTGTAGGAAGAACGCCCTACACTCATATAAGTTGTATTAGTTGTCGCGTTTTTTCTACACGGGTAGCTCCCCACAGAATACGCTCACATAGTTTCCAGCCATAACCAAATAGCGGCTGACCCAGCCCTCACGGCAGGAAGTTTGACAAACATTCATCCCTGGAGGATTTACTTTGAAGCACCTACGATTCACGACCGCCCCCCTCTACCTACTCCTCATTCTGCTTGCCCTGACTGCAGCCTGCAGCAGCACCGGTACTACGCCCGAAGAGGTTGCAGAAACTACCAGCGACGAAGGGGCGGACGCCGTTGCCACTGTAGCTGTAGAACCCTCATCCACCCCAGAAGCAACAACACCGGCCCCCACGGCAACCTCAGCGCCGCAAGATACACCAACCGCCACATCTCCACCTCCAACAGCCACCACTGAGGCCCAACCGCAGGCACTACAATTGGTGGAGTACGGCTTCGGACAGAATAAAGAGGACGTTGGCGTTGCTTTCGTGGTCCAGAACCCGAACGCCGGCCACACCATTGAAGGAGCCAACTACGAAATTGCCCTGCTCGACGACAGTGGCGAAACAGTCGACACGCTGCTCGGCACCATCAATACTGTGTTCCCCGGCCAGACGCTTGGCGTGGGTGACAGCCGCTACCTGGGCGCAGACGTAACCATTGATGCTATCGAGGTCAGCCTGAGCGGCGGTGAGCTGGTCGCCGACGACACACAGGCCGGACTGGCAGCCACTTCTGTGCGCTACTTCCCCGGGCTACCTTCTCCCACCATCAGTGGCGTCATCGAAAGCACTTACGAACGGGACTTTGCCGATGTGCGCGTCCACGCCATCCTCTACGACGCCAGTGACCAGATCGTCGGAGGTGGATTCACCTTTGTCAACTTCGTCCCTGCCCAGGGTACTGCTGGCCTGCGAATGCCCGTGAAAGGGCTGGAAACGGCCGAACGAGCGGAGCTGTTCCCCGTGCTCTCTAACCTCTCGGCTCTGGACGACCGCGAGCTGCCAGCCGGTATCGAGCCTGCCGCCGTCGTCCAATCAGGCTTTGGACACCGCGGCATCAATTTGGGCTTTGGCATGATTCTGGAGAACTCTAACCCTGGACACATCCTCGAAGCGCTTGAATATCAGGTGATCGCCTATGCCGCAGACGGCACCGTACTGGGCGTCAGCGAAGGCCATGCCCCCGCGCTACTTCCAGGGCAGACGCTCGGCGTTGGCGGCCGCTTCTTCCTGATAGCCGACGAACCGGTTGAACGAGTGCAGGCCCAGGTCAGCGGCGGCGACTATGTGGAAGCAACTTCTGAGCAGCTACACTTCAGCAGCGACGACGCCACCTTCGAACCTGGCGCCTTCTCAGGCGAGGTCAACGGCTTCGTCAGCAACCCCTACGCCCAAAACATCAAGAACCTCTTCGTCTCGGCCATCCTCTACGACGACGCCGGGCAAATCATTGGCGGCGGCTCTGGCTACCTGGAAAATGCCCCCGCGCAGAGCAGCAGCGCAGTCAAGGTGTCGGTGAATAGCAGCGGCGAACCGGCCACTATCGAGATCCACGCTGGAATAGATGGACGTTCTGTCCTCGCAGAGTAATCATGCGACAACCGCGGTCCCGCCCCCTCCTCGCTCTCCTGATTCTGCTCACCACCCTGGCGCTGGCCTGTGGCGGCGCCACAGAAGCGTTTGAGAGACTCAGTGGCGGCAGTAAATGGACCGATGTCTCTGAGCTTGAGCGTACTGATTCTCCTGCTGCAGAGGTGGCCGGTGACCAACCACCGGCCACCAGAACAGCAGGTAGAAAATCGCCTACCCCCACCCCCATAGTAGCTGCCACGGCGACAACTTTAGTGGTCACAGACACGCCGCCAACCGCCTCCTCGCAGGCCCAGGCGTTACAGCTCATCGATCAAGGGTTCCGGCAAGAAGGTGACACCGTCAGTTACGCCTTCCTGGTTACCAACCCCAACCAGGAGCTGGCCCTGGAAGGCACACCTTATGAACTGGCCGCCTACACGGAAAATGGGACAGTCGCAGCAAAAAAGAACGGCTATCTAAGCCTCATTGCACCACAGCAAACGACCGCTTACGCCTCCACACTATCGCTGGAGGAGAATAGCAACATTGCTTCCATCACGGTACAGCTTGGAGAGGGGCGGGTCGTCGTTGATGAACCCCTGCCGGAGTTTGCCATTGAGGGAGTGCGCACCTTTTTGGACTCGCCCAACCCCTCCCTCACCGCCATCCTCACCAATCCTGACCAACGTGCTTTCAACGACATCCGCCTCTCTGCCGTTTTCTATGACAGGAATGACCATATCAGGGGTGGTGGATTTACCTTCATCAATTTCGTTCCCGCCAACAGCGCCACCGGGTTACGCATGTACGTCAACGGCCTGCCAGACATGCTCGGCGACGGAGGGCGAGTCGAGCTTTATCCCCAACTTTCCATGCTCTCCACAGCGCGCGCGAGCCAGATGCCACCCGATGCGATCACCACCACGCTCGTACAATCCGGTTTTGGCAGCAACGGCCGTGAGCTGAGCTATGCGGCACTGCTTGAAAACCACAACAACGGCTATAACATCGAAGGCCTCCGCTACCGCGCAACGGCCTACGCCGCCGACGGTAGCGTCCTGGGTGTAAACGACGGCTATGTCCCCGATCTGCCTGCCGCACAAACAATGGGCTTTAGCGGCAGCATCTTCCTCGTCACCACGGAACCAGTGGACCACGTCGAGGTCCAGCTCGGCGAAGGCCGCTTTGTACCCCCAGACAGCTCGCAACAGCCCTTTGTCACAGAAGAGGCACACTTCAGACCAGGACACAGCGTGAATTATGTCACCGGCTTTGTCGTCAACCCCTACGAACAAACGGTCACAGACCTCTTCGTCTCAGCCCTGCTGTACAACAATGCTGGGCAAATTATTGGAAGCGGACTCACATACCTGGACGAAGCCACCCCCCGCGGGCGCACAGCGGTGGAAGTGCGGGTCATTACCAGCAGCGAGCCGGCCTCCGTCGAGCTATACGCCACCCTATCCCCTCTATCGCAGTTCCGTTGAGTATCGCTCGCAACCATACCAGCCGGGCCACACCATCATCAGTGCCGGCGTTGGCCGCGCTACTCTCCATCCTCATCAACCGCGTCGATGTGGAACGGCACGTCGATAATGATCAGGTTCTCATGGGCAATCAGCCGGCTGCGTAAAATATTCGCCGTCTGATTGTGCAGGAAACGCGCCCAGAAACTTTCTGGCACGAACTCCGGCATCACCACCGTCACCAACTGATCGGCATACTCCTTCTCGCTGACCTGTTCAATATACGCCACCAGCGGCGTCAGCACGTCACGGAAATCGTAATCGATGATGTCATACCGTATGCCGGCCGTCAGCTTCGGGAAGCGGTTCCAGCGTCGCTCCAACCGCTCATGCACATGTGGCTGGGTGGCAATGGAAACGGCGCGTACATCGCTGGCAATTCGCTTTGCATACGTCAGCGCCCGGATCGAACCACGGTGTACATCAGCAATAGGCACAATGGCCACATCCGCCACCGGCGTCAGATCGACGTCGCTCAAATCGCGCGTGCTGAGGGAGCTGGAAACCGATTCGTAGTGCTGGTTGATGATGTAGAACATTGCCACCAGAATTGGGATCAACAAAGCCACAATCCAGGCCCCATCAACAAACTTGGTGGCCACCAGGATCACGAACACAATGCCGGTTACAACCGCGCCTACCGCGTTCATCAACCGCTTCGCGCGCCAGTTACTTTCATAATGGATCGTAGTGACGCCAGTATCCGCCGTCTCACCCGGCTGCAGTTGGCCCACCTTACCCATCAGCACAAACATGCCCGCCTGCGACAGCGTGAAGCTCAACATCACACCCAGGGCATAGAGTGGCAGCATATTGATTTCGTTGGCGCCGAAGATAATCACTATCAGGGAAGAGAGGATGGCCAGAACCACGATGCCCGAGCTAAACACCAGGCGGTCGCCGCGGTTCTGCAACCAGCGCGGCAAAAAGCCATCACGCGCCAGAAAACCGCTCAACTGCGGGAACGCCTGATAACCTGTGTTCGCTGCCAGGAATAGGATCAGCGCCGTAAAGCTCTGCACCCAGAGATATATAAATCCATCACCCGTGATCAGGCGCGTCATCTGCGAGAGAATGCTCTCCCCATCCTCAAACGGCGCCAGGTGCAGACGTGTGGCCAGGAAACTGATGCCCACAAACAGCGACATCGCTATCACACCCATCGTCACCATCGTCTTGGTCGCGTTGATCGACTCTGGCGGCTTGAAGGCCTGCACGCCGTTTGATATCGCTTCGATGCCCGTCAACGCCGTCGTGCCCCCGGCAAATGCGCGCAGAATAAGCCACACGAAGGCAAAACCGATCAGCGATTCCTCAGCCAGTACTGTCGTCTGTAGTGGCTCCAACGGCGTGACTCCAAACAGGCCAAAATAGCGCACCAGGCCCACGGCCAGCACGACCCAGACGCCACCAACAAAGGCATACGTCGGAACCGCGAAAACAGTGCCACTCTCCCGCACGCCACGTAGGTTCATCCAGGTAATGAAAACAATGGCGCCCAAAGCCAGAATCAGCCGGTATTCCCCCACCTCAGGGACGGCTGAAGTCACAGCGCGCACGCCCGCCGAGACGGAGACGGACACCGTCAGAATATAGTCCGTGAGCAACGCGCCAGCGGCCAGCAGTGATGGAAAGCGGCCCAGATTATCTTTGGCTACCGTATAAGCTCCACCGCCATCCGGATAATGGAAAATGGTCTGGATATAGCTCAGTACCACCAGCAACACCAGCCCGGCTACGGCCATAGCAATAGGCAGTATCATACTCAGCGCACCGCTGCCCAGAATAACCAGCACACTCATAATCGCCTCAGTGGCATAAGCGTTGCTGCTTATAGGGTCAGAAGCAAAGATTGCCAGCGCGCGTACTTTGTCTAGTCGCTCGTGCATCTCGCGGCTGGTGGGGAATGGTTTCCCGATTAAGACCCGTTTAACTCGTTCAAGTTCCATGAAGATCCAATCTATCACAATCAACCTATACAAACTGTTTGCAGAGCGTTATCTTGACATTTTCTTGACACCTACCGGCCGAACCTTGAGACCTTCTTGACCCACCGCACCCGTCCAGGTTATGTAAAGCGATTTGGCAAATCGCTCTACACCAGCCCCTTGTAGCAAACCCCGGAGCCTGGTACTACAATTGAACACAGAAGGAATCGTTGCGTTGGCGGATCACCCCTCGCCACACTGAACCAGCATTATGTAAAGCGATTTGGCAAATCGCTTACAATTGGACGACCAGCCTGAACGATATGAACGAGCCAGCAGCCC
>CAZRTM010000077.1:5895-19407 GCA_964602995.1 uncultured Ardenticatenaceae bacterium | reverse complement strand
CCCGGCCCACGGCAACGGCCACTACTCCGCCATCGCCCACCCCCACCACTGAGCCAACTGTCACCGCCACAAGCACCCCCGAACCATACCTGGCCCGCTACCGCATGGTCAGCTTCTACGGCTCGGCCGAGGATGCGCCAATGGGCATCCTCAACCTGCGCGAAGAGCCACAACTGTTGCAGGAGCTGCGAGCGCGGGCGGAGGAGTACCAGGCTCTCTCCCCTGACCACGAGGTGATACCCACCTTCCACGTCATCGTCACTATTGCTGACCCCTGGTTTGGCGAGGATGGCAACTTCAACCACCAGCTATCTCTGGCAGGGATCGAATATTGGCTGGAGCTGGCCGAGCGTGAAGAGATGGCCGTGGTGCTGGACATCCAGCCGGGCCACGCGCCGCTGCAGGAGGAGTTCGCGCGCATCAAGCCCTACCTCTATAACCCCCACGTGCACCTTGCCCTCGATTCGGAGTACACCATGGAAATGACGTTCGACGGCCTATACGAAATCCCTGGCCAGGTGCTGGGTAGCCTTTACGCCGCGCAAATCAACCCCATCCAGGCCCAGCTCGAAGAAATCGCCCTCGAGATTGGCGTGAACAAGGTGCTCATCCTGCACCAGTTCGCAGATGAGATGCTGCCGGACAAGGAGAACATCGCAGATTACGCGCACGTGGAAGTGGTCATCGACTCCGACGGCTGGGGCGGCCCGGACAAGGTGCGCGATTACCAGCAGTACGCCAACGAACCGGCCTTCGAATACGGTGGCTTTAAACTCTACCGCAACTGGGACAACCCTGTGCTGACGCCGGAGGAGGTGATGGGGTTGGAGCCGCGGCCGGGGGTGGTGATTTATCAGTGAATTGGGGAGTGGAGATTGGAGACTGGAGATTGGAGATTGGAGATTGGAGATTGGAGATTGGGGTTAGGGGCAGGTGGGCAGAGTGGGTGATGCGTCTGTTGCTTTGAGGCCGTGGCCGAAGGGGAAGAGGGGGGCTGCGCAGCCTGCAGTGGGCAGGCTGGCGAAGTTGAAGGGGAGTTGGTCCATTGAGCGTGGCCAGGTGTAGGGGAGCGTACCGCTGAATTCATAGTCGCTGAAGAGGACGTCGGCCACGCCCTGCCCTTCTGTGCCCGGCAGCCAGGCCGCAATCCAGGCGTCGGCCAGCGGGAGTTGCTCGGTGATAATCAGCGGCCGGCCGGAGAGCAGAATTACGATCAGCTTGCGGCTCTGGGCACGCACGCGCTCAATCAGCCTGATCTGAACCTCGTCCAATGACAGGTCTGCCCGGTCGCCCACCCCTTCCGCATAGGGCGTTTCGCCGACGACCACAATAGCCACATCGGCCATAGCCGGTTCGCCGGCATCGTCGGTGACGTGGTCATACTTGCCAAAGCGATTGTAGTAGAGCTGGGTATCCGCGGGCGCTGTGGCCTTAATGGCATCGAGGATGGTGGTGCCCGGTGTGATGTTGCCGGGACGCCCCTGCCACTCAATCGACCAGCCGCCCGCCTGCAGGCCGATATTGTCCGCGGCCTCACCGGCCACGAAAAGGAGACCAACGTCGTCGGAGATAGGCAGCGTGTCGCCGTCGTGCTGCAGCAGCACCAGCGATTCGCGCACCGCCTGTCGCGCCAGCTCCCGGTGCGCCTCAGAGCCAACGACAGACAACTGGGACTCATCTACCAGCGGCCGTTCAAAGAGACCCAGCTCGAACTTCACCGTCAGAATGCGCCGTACGGCATCGTCAATGCGCTCCAGCGGCACGTCACCATTCTCCACGCCAGCGGTCAGGGCCTGGATGAAGAGCTGGTAATTAATAGGTACCATGTTCATGTCGATGCCGGCGTTGATGGCGGCGACGACGGCTTCGTAGTAGTTGCTGGCAACCTGGTCGATGGCGCCCCAGTCGGAAACCACAAAGCCGTCAAAAGCTAACTCACCCTTGAGTACATCGGTGATCAGATATTGCTGGGCGTGCATCTTGGTCCCGTTCCAACTGGAGTAGGAAACCATGATCGTGCGCGCCCCGGCCTCGATGGCAGCGGCGTAAGGCGGCAGATGGATGGCGCGCAGCGTCGCCTCGTCCACCTGGGTATCGCCCTGGTCAATCTGGTACTCATTGGTGCGCGAGGTGCCCCAAACGGTCCCACCATCGCCGACGAAGTGCTTGGGTGTAGCGGCAACGGTGTCGGCTGCTGTCAGAGCGTCGCCTTGCAGACCCAGCAGGTAGGCCTGGCTCAACCGGCTGACCAGTTCCGTATTTTCGCTATACCCTTCGTAGGTGCGGCCCCAGCGGATATCCTGGGGCACGCTCACGGCCGGCGCATAATTCCAGAAGATGCCGGTGGCGGCCATCTCCCTGGCGGTGGCACGGCCAATCTCCTCTACCAGCTCGGCATTGCCCGTAGCGCCCAGGCCGATGTTGTGCGGAAAGAGGACGGCCCCATACATGTTGCTGTGGCCGTGCACAGCGTCCACCCCATAAAGTATGGGGATGCCCAGCCGCGACTCCAGCGCCTCCTGCTGGAACTCATTGACCATCTTCAGCCACTGTTCCGGCCTGTTACCGGGTGGCCCACCGCCTCCGCCACTGAGCAGGGCGCCAATCCCCAGCGCGCTGATATCCTCTGCGACAATGCTGTTTTTCTCCACCAGCGTCATCTGGCCAATCTTTTCGGCCAGCGTCATGCGCGACAGCAAATCCTCGGCGCGCGCCGCCGCGGGCAGAGACGGGTCCAGGTAGGCGGCCTCGGCCTCCTCCCCACCGTCCACGGCCGCTGTGGCCACGGCGCCGTTCTCTGCCCTGGTTGTCGCTACTGGAGCCTGCCGGTCCGGTTGCCGGCAGGCCACCAGCAGCAAAAGCAGCAGACAAAGCGCCAGAGTGAACTGCTGTCGCGCTCGAACCCTCATCCCAGACTCTTACAGCCCCGCTCCATAGGGGAAAAGCGGCGGCACGCTGCTCTGTTCCAGCGCGCTGAACGGCACCTGCTCCATCGAGCGCGGCCACGAGTGCGGCAGACGCCCGGTGAACGGGTAGTCGCCGAAAAGCACGTCCGTAATCCCCTGGCCCTCTGTGCCCGGAAGCCAGGCGGCGACAAAAGCGTCCCACTCCGGCAGGTGGTCGGTAATAATCAGCGGCCGGCCGGAGAAAAGAATGACGACGAGCCGCTCGCAATGCTGCCGCATGCGGGTCAGCAGAGCCACATCTTCTTCCGCCAGTTCGACCGTCGCCCGGTCGCCCTCTCCCTCGGCATACGGTTGCTCACTGAGCACGAGCAGGCCAACCTCGGCGCGCACCCCCTCTTCAAACTCTGCCTGTGGCTCATAGCTGATCACCGTTCCCGGAGAAACAACCTCCTTCATCGCCTCAAGCAGGGTGGTGCCGGGCGTGATGCGCCCCGCAGCGCCCTGCCACTCGATGGTCCAGCCGCCGCACTGCAGGCCGATGTCGTCGGCTGCTGGGCCGGCCACGAGGAGCGTGGGCATATCCTTGGCCAGCGGCAGGAGCTGGTTCTCATTCTTGAGCAGCACCAGGGAGCGGCGCACTGCCTCGCGCGCCACGGCCCGATGCGCCGGACTGCCGATTTCCTCCAGCAGGGACTCGTCACCGAACGGCTGGCGGAACAACCCCAGCCGCGCCTTGACGCTGAGAATACGGAGCACGGCGTCGTCAATGCGCGCCATAGACACAGCGCCGCTTTGCACGACCTTTGTCAGCGTCGTGATGAAGCGCTGGTAATTAATCGGCACCATTGCCATGTCCAGTCCGGCGTTCACAGCGGCCGCTACCGCTCGTTCGTAATCCGGGTCGAGCTGGTCCACGGCCATCCAGTCGGAAACAACGAGGCCGTTGAAGCCCAGCTCACCTTTGAGAACCTCGGTTAACAGATAGTAGTGGGCGTGCAGCTTATCACCGTTCCAGCTGCTGTAAGAAACCATGACCGAATCCACACCGGCCGCAATGGCATCGCGGTAAGGAGCCAGGTGGATGGTACGCAGCGTCTCTTCATCAATCGCCGCATCTCCCTGGTCAAGTTGCCAGCGCTCGTCATTGCCCCAGTTCCACCACTGCAACCAGTCGTAGCGGGGAGTGGTGCCCCAGCCGGTGGCGCCGTCGCCCACATAGTGCTTGGCGCATGCCAGGGTACTGATGAACTCGCCATCTGCCGCGCTGCCGTCGGCTATTTGCTGGCCACGCACATAAGCCGCGCCCAGCTCTCCAACCAGGTTCACATCTTCACCAAACCCTTCGTAGATTCGGCCCCAGCGGATATCGCGCGGCACGGCGACACAAGGCCCAAAGTTCCAGTGCACGTTCGTGGCCAGCATCTCGCGAGCGGTGATGCGGCCCACTTCCTCCACCAGCGCCGCGTCCCGCGTGGCGCCCAGGCCAATGTTGTGCGGAAAGATGACGGCCCCTATCATGTTGTTGTGGCCATGCACGGCGTCCACGCCGTAAATCAGAGGAATGCCCAGGCGGCTCTTCAGCGCGGCCTCCTGGAAACTACGGACCATGTCTGCCCAGGCCCGGGGCGTATTGGGTGTGGGGTAACCGCCCCCACCGCTGAGTACCGAACCGATGCCATACTCGGCCACCTCGGCCGGTGTGATTGCTGCCTGAGCCACCTGCGTCATCTGTCCTATTTTTTCGGCCAGGGTCATTTCTTCCACGATACGCTCGACGTCGGTCACCAGGCTTTCTGCGTTGCCTACACTCGTTTGTGTCATTCGTTTCTCCAAAGAAATAGTTTGGCTTATGCTTGCCTTATGCTTAGCCTATGCTTGGTTTATGCTTGGTTTATGCTTGGCTTATGCTTGGCTTATGCTTGGCTTTTGCTTACTTACTTATCAATTCCGACACCGCCGATCTGAATCCCTTCCAGGAATATGCGCTGTGCGAAGAAGAAGATGATAAGCGGAATGACGGAGGCGATCAGAGAGGCCGCCTGGACAAGATTTGTCTGCGTCTCATAGAGATTGTTGAAACCGGTAAGGCCGACGGTGATTGGGAACAGGTCCGGTTTCCCGGCCAGATAGATGAGTGGGCCAAAGAAGTCGTTCCAGGCAAAAAAGAAATGGAAGAGGATGACGGCCGTCAGCGCCGGGCGTGCATTGGGCAGGATAACAGACCAGAACACGCGCAACGGGCCGGCGCCGTCAATAGTTGCCGCTTCGTCCAGATCGCGCGGCAGGCTCATAAAGAATTGCCGCAAGAGGAAGATGTTATAGGCGTTGGCAAAGTAAACAGGCACGATCAGCGGCTTCCACGTCCCCACCCAGCCGATATAATTGAAAAAGGCGTAGGTAGGAATCAGCGTGACCGCGCCGGGTAAGATGATCGTGGCCATCACAATGCCAAAGAGCAGCCGTTTGCCGCGAAAGTCGAAGCGGGCAAAGCCATAGGCCACCAGGGCGGAGGAGGCAACAGCGCCAATCGTACTCAGAACGGCGTAGACGACGGTGTTACGCAGCAGAGTCAGAAACTTGATCGTATTCCAGGCAACCGGATAGTTATTCCACTGAAGGTCCAGCGACCAACTACGCTCAAGCGTGCGCCAGCGTCCCTCCCACTCGATGAGGCCAGCCTCGGGATTGTGCGGATCGATAAACGTACTCGACTCCCGCCCCTTACCCACCAGCGCCCACTGCTCGACGCCGTCGTCCGTGGGCACGTTGTAGATATCGTAATTCTTTCCCTCGTAGGTGAACGTAGCCGGTGATGAGGGAATGAGAGGCGCGTCGGGCTGGGCAATCTGCTGGTCTGTTTTCAGCGACGTCATCAGGCCATAGGCCATTGGCATCAGGAACAGAAACAGAAGCCCCGCGGTAAACAGCGTTAAGGCGACCGTTTTGAGCCGGTTGATTGTCGGGCGCGACAACAGCCCGTGACGTGCAGCGGATCTAGATCTAGCTTCTATAGAAGTGCCAGTTGATTCGGTCCTGGTAGCCACTCTCCACTCTCCTGTCTACTCGCCTGCATAAAAGACCCAGTATCGAGCGGTGCCGAAGAGGATGCCGGCCAGAACGATACCTACTAGAAAAATGAGCCAGGCCAGGGTTGCGGCATAACCCATGTTGAAAAAGGCAAATGCCTGGCGGTAGAAGTAAATCATGATGAAGCGCGTTGTGCCTTCGGGAAAACCGGTTCCACCCGTCAGGACATACGGTTGTAGGAAATATTGCATGAGGCCAATCAGCCCGATGACGAGGTTATAGAAGAGGACGGGCGAGATGAGGGGTAATGTGATGTGGCGGAACCGTTGCCACCAGTTAGCGCCGTCGATTTCGGAAGCGTCATAAAGCGCTTCCGGTACGCTGCGCAAGCCGGCAAGAAGGATAATCATCGCATTGCCGATGCCCCACAACCCCAGCATGGTGTACGTATAGTAGATCAGGTTTGGATTGGCCAGCCAGCGGATGCCGTTGATGCCCGTCGCCTGAATACCTGTCGTCTTTTCGATGAAGATATTTATCCATCCCGTCTGCGAGTTGAGGACGCCGGCCCAGATGAGGGTGCTGGCGACGAAGGGAACGATGGTGGGCATATAGAAGAGCGTGCGGAAGAGGGATTTACCCCAAACATGGCGCGAATTCAGAAGCACGGCCACGAAAAGGGCAAAGAGCATGCTCAGCGGCAGATTGATGACCGCGAATTTGAAGGTGATGAGGAAGGAGGCTGGCACCTGGGGGTCGTTCAGCAAGGCCCGCCGCCAGTTTGTTAGCCCCACAAACTGCGCCTGGTCAGGATTGGCGAGGTCGAAGCTTAGCAGCGAAAAGCCAAGACTGGCGACCATGGGCAGCAGGAAGAAGATGATGAAACCGATAAGCCAGGGGCTGATGAAGAACAACCCCCAGCGCGCCCGTTGTGCTGAAAGGCTGCGCCGGCGACCACCCCCCGGTCGAAAGGAACGGCTCTTTCCAGCAACTGCGCCGTGTGAACCTATCGCCATGACTGATGCTCCTTAGTGATGCCTGCTGGCTGCAACAGGCGCCACAAAAGTGGGAGTCGGGACCAGCCTACGCTCGACTGGTCCCGACCGGTTTATGTTACATCGCAATCAAGCAGCGGATCGCGTGAGCGCCTCTAGCTTCCGCTTTCGGTAGCCTTAGCTGCGTCAAAGATGATCTGTAGTTCTTCCAGCAAGGCGTCAATCTCCGCGTCCATATCCAGACCCGGCGTCTCTACCCAGCGATTCCAGTACTCATTGTACTTGTCATTGGTCTCCTGGAACGAGGGCATCCATGATTCGTGGTTGGGGGTGTCAACGTAGCCCATGCTGTCCGCGACAACATCCCAGTTAATCTCCTGACCGGGGAAGTTATTAGCGGCGAAGGTGTCAAAGTAGGTTGGCTGGAGGCTCAGGCGAGCCGGCATGCCGCCGTAAATCTCGGTCAGTGCGGGCGCAGCCTCGCCCAGCAGGTAGGTGAGGACGGTGAAGGCCTCTTCTGGATGCTTCGTGGAACGCATAATCTCGAACGTATCGGCGTGCATCTTGGCCGTGATCGTGCCATTGTAGGCAGGCATGGCGGCCGCATCCCACTCGGCAGCCAGGTTACCCATACAACAGCCAGCATACCACAGGTGCGTGTGCACCATGCCGATATTGCCCGACTCAAACCAGTTGCCCGCGCCGAGAATGTCGCTGTTGCCGTAAGGGCCATTGGGGTAGAACCAGTTCTCCCACATGCCATCGTAAGCCCACTTCCACGCCTCACGCCACTGGTCGGGAATCTGGGCGTTGCCGTCATCATCTACCAGCGAACCGGCGCCGAAGAGGGTAGCCACGCCGCGAGCATCCGTGTACTGTTCACCGAAGCCAAACTGGACAATATTATCGGAGTCGAAATCAGGGCTGGTGGCGTCATTCCCGTCTGCATCAACGGTCAGTAGCATCGCCAGCTCAGTCAGGGCATCGATGTCCCAGGGGCGCTCGTTGCCATCGGCATCCACATAAGGCGCGCCATACTCCTGCGGCGGATAGGCAAGCCCGGCCTCGTCAAAGAGCTCTTTGTTATAGAAGATGAAGGAGGGGAAGACGGCGAAGGGCAGCCCGAGCAGCTCGTCGCCCACCTCATAGAATTCGACCATGTTGGGGTCAAAGTCGCTCAAATCATAGCCGTGGGCCTCGACCAGCGGGCGCAGGTCCAGCCAGGCGCCGCGGAAACTATCGCGGCCGCGGATGCCAACCGGGCCTACAATGTCGGGCGCATTCCCGGCCGCAATCTGCGTGGCCAGCGTATCATAGGCGAAGTCATTGTCGATAATCTCCAGGACCAGCTCAATCTCGTCCTGAGAAGCGTTAAATTCCTCTACAACCTGTTCCTGTCCGGCAAACGTCGGCTCGTCGGAACCGGCGCCTAAACCGACATACCAGCGAATCTGTACACGGTCGCCGCTCGGTGCAGGCGCCTCTGCTTCGCCAGCGTCTTCTGTATCTGTCTCTGTATCTGTCTCACCGGCGCTGCTGTCCGGGACCTCTGCTTCGGAGCCTGTGTCTTCGGGGGTAGTTTGATCGGGGGTTTGCGGACCGCCGCAGGCCACTGCCACCAGGGCAACCAGCAAAAGCAGGGCCAGCATCTTCCAGTTAATCTCTTTCATGTTTCTTTCTCCTCAAAAGATGTGGGGCATCTTCTACGTTGAAAACGTGTCTATACACTACTCGAGTTATTTCACTCTTTCCATAAAGACTCCTTTCAGGCCCTTGCGCCCAGTGAACGGTTGCGACTGTGATGGACGCTTTGCATGCAGCCTGAATAAACCGTCATGAAAGCGCTTTCATAAGATTAGCATAAGAACAGGCTTTAAGTCAAGGATTTATCTACCCTTCTATCCAATATCCCCGTTTACTCGAGCCCCACTCCTGTAAAAGCAAAGGATGGCGTCCTCTTTCTTGCGTGAAAGCGCTTACAGCATATAATACGGAAATTTGCTGTTTTGTCGTAAAAAGGACACTTAATGGAAAAGCGCACGCCCACGATTGCAGATATTGCTGCTAAGGCAGACGTATCAATCAGCACCGTTTCGCGGGTGTTGAACAACACAGCACCCGTTGCCGAGGCAACCCGCCAGGCCGTTCTGGCCGCAATGCAGGCTCTGGATTACGAGCCGAACATCTTCGCCAAGGGGCTGGCCAGTGGGCGGTCGATGACCGTCGGCGTGCTGACTCAGCACATTCACAGCCCCCTGTACGCCGGGCTCATACGCGGCATCCTGGAAGGAATGGACCAGAGCCCCTACACGCCCCTTTTTGTGGACGGCTACTGGAAGCAGGAGCGGGAGGAGTGGCTGGTAGAGACGTTGTTGCGGCGGCGTGTGGACGGTCTCATCATCCTGGGCGGTACCCTGCCGCCGGAGCGCCTGCGCCAGATAGCGCGCGAGGTGCCCCTGATTGTGGTCGGCCACGACGTGAGCGGGCTGGATGGGCAGTGCCTGCAATTGGACGACTATGAAGGTGCATATAAGGCAACGCAGCATTTGCTCGAATTGGGCCACCAGCGCATTGCCCACATCACCGGCAACCTCTACCATCCCGATGCAAGGGCGCGCCAGGAAGGGTATCTCCAGGCGCTGCGCGACAACAGCATTGAGCCTATCCCCGAGCTGATAGCCGAAGGGGAGTACACCGAACAATCGGGGTTGATCGCCACGGAGATGTTATTCAACCGCGGGCGTACGTTCAGCGCCATTTTCGCCGCCAACGATGAAAGCGCCTATGGCGTGCGTCTGGCGCTGTACCGGCGTGGCATCAGAGTGCCAGAAGACATTTCGCTCGTGGGCTTTGACGATATCCGCCCCTCCTCCTTCACAACGCCGCCGCTGACAACGGTACACCAGCCGGTGATCGAAATCGGCGCCTCGGCAGCCATTGCCATCATCAAATTGATACAAGGCGAAACCTTTACGCTACCTCGCTTCCCCATGGAATTAGTCATCCGCGAGTCCACGAGCCGCTACTGAGGCGAGACGGCAGAAGGCAGCGCAAAGAGTCCTTCCTATTCCTTTGCTCCTCCCCCTTCCCCTGTCTAAAATGGTCCCACTGTGAGAGGCCCTTATTCGGATCGGTTGCTCGTCCGCACCAAGCTGACGCCCCCGCGCTTGCACCGGCACACGCTGCCGCGACCGCGACTGACGCGGCGTCTGCTGGAGGCTGTGGAATACCGGCTGGCGCTGGTGCAGGCCGGCACCGGGTATGGCAAGAGCACAGCGCTGGCGGCGTTGGTCAGGGAACCGCACCCACTGGTCTGGTACCACCTGGACCGCGAAGACGCCGACCCGCTGGTCTTTCTGCTGCATCTCATTCACGGCTTTGCCGCCGCCCTACCCGGCATGTCCCAGGCGCCGCTGGCGCTGCTGGAGGAGTGGGAGCGCGACGGCGGCAATGGCGTCTGGGCCACGGTGGTCGATATGCTGGTGGGGGAACTGCATGAGACCCTCCGTCATGCTGAGGAATCGAAGCATCTCCCGCCGGCCGCCCGCCAGCCCGAACTGTTCCTCGTCCTGGACGACGCACACCGCCTGAGCCAGACCACCGAGTCCCTGCGCATTCTGGACCGGCTGATTGGCCGTGCGCCGCCACAGCTACACGTCATCCTCTCCACCCGCTACCCGCTGAAACTGCCTTCTCTGGTGCGCTGGCGCGTGCGCGGGGAGGTGCTGGAAATTGGCGAAGAAGAGCTGGCCTTCACCGCCGGCGAAACGATTCAACTGTTCCGCGACCAGTACGGCTATGCCCTGAGCGCAGAGCAGGCCGGAGCGCTGATGGCCCAGGTGGAGGGGTGGCCCATCACCCTGCCTCTGGTCTGGCAGCGGTTGCGTGGGCAGAGCGGCGGCGCGGGGGGTGACGAAGCGGCCCTGGATGCGGCGCTGGGCCAGCTATCGGGCGCTACCAGCGACCTGTTCCGCTACCTGGCGCAGGAGGTGTTGCAGCAGCAACCGCAGGATGTACAGCACTTTTTGGCCCTGACCGCCGTGTTGCGGCAGATGACGGTCGATACGTGCGACTGCTTACGCCAGGCGACGGACAGCGAACAGCTCCTCGATTACCTGCGCGACAACGGCCTCTTCGTCGTCGATCTGGGTGATGGCCATCTGCGCTACCACCACCTCTTCCGCGAGCTGCTCTTGCAACAGCTACAGCCGGCGGAAGCAGAGGAAGCCCACGCCCGCGCGGCCGCCTGTTTCCGCGAGCGGGGCGACGAAGAAGAGGCGATTTATCATTTGTTGGCAGCGGGCAGGCACGAGCAGGCGGCGCAGACGCTGTGCGCCATGGGCCGCAGGCTGGTGCGCGCCGGGCGGCTCGACCGGCTGGCAGGCTGGCTCGGCTCCCTGCCGCCAGACGTGCTACAGGCCAATCCGCCGCTGCTGGCCTATATGGGCGACATTGCCCGGCTGCGCAGCCGCTTCAACGAGGCGCTGGGCTGGTACCGGCAGGCAGAAGAAGGCAGCCGGCTCCGTGGCGACGTGCGCGGCGTGGGCCAGGCCTTGCGCGGGCAGGCGCGGGTCTATCTGGACACGGTCAATCCCAGCCGGGCCGAGGCGCTGTTGCAGGAAGCGCTGCGCCTTTCCGACGGCCAGGAAGACCGTGAAAGCCGGGCGCGGCTGCTGGAGCTGCTGGCGGAGAATTTGCTCAACCAGGGCCGTCTGGAGCAGGCGCGCGCCTACCAGGAACAGGCGCGTGAGGTGCGCGACCAGGGGCCGGCGGAGGCCGCCCTTTCCACCCGTGTGCTGCTGCGCACCGGGCGGCTGGATGAGGCGTTATGGCTGCTGCAAGAGCGGGCCGAAGCCGAAAGGCGCGAGCCGGTTCTGCGCCCCCGCGCCCACCGCGAAACGCTGCTCCTCCTCTCCCTCATCCACTCCTTCCGCGGCGAGCGCGACGCGGCCTACCAGACGGCCATCGAGGGCACAGAGCGCGGACGCCAGTTCAATTCACCCTTTGTCACCGCCGTGGGCCACATGCGGCAGGGCCACGCCTGGCTACTGGACAAGACCGCAGCCGGCTATGCGCAGGCCGCCGCCTGTTTCCAGAAGGCCAACGACATCAGCGCCGAGCTGGGCGTGCCCCGGCTGCGCGTGGAGGCGGCGTGGGGGCTATGCCAGGCTTACGGTTTCCGCGGGCAGTTGGAGACGGCAGAACAGATTGCGCAGGAGGGCATGGAGATTGCGCGCAGTGCGGGCGACGAATGGGTAGAGGCCTGCATCCGCGTGACGATGGGCGCGGCGCTGGTGCTGGCTGAGCGGTACGACGAGGCGGCCCCGTGGCTGGCACAGGCGGCCACCGCCTTCCGCGCCTGCGCCGACACCTATGGCGAGGCGGTGGTGCGCCTCTGGCAATGCCTGATGTGGCAGGCGACGGATGACGAAGCGCGGCTGGCGCGGGATGTGCGCGAGCTGCTACGCCTGGCGCGCACGCATGGTTATGATTATCTGTTCCTACGCCGCACGCTGATGAGCCCGCCGGAGCCGCGGGCGCTGGCGCCGCTGTTGCTCTTTGGACGGCGGTTGGCAAACGATGGGCGGCTGGACGATGCAACGACCGGTGAGGGTAGCAGCGCGGAGGCGGTCTATGCGCAGCGCCTGTTGGCCGAGATGGGGCTGGCGGGGGTGGAGATACATCCTGGTTACCAGCTACGAGTGCAACTGCTGGGGCCGTTCCGGCTGTGGCGCGGGCGCGAGGAAGTGCCGGCGGCGGAGTGGACCCGGCAAAAGGCGCGGCAGTTGTTCCACCTGATGCTCACCTGCCGTGACACGCTGCTGGAGCGGGAGCAGATGACGGAGATGCTATGGCCTGAGCTGGATCCGGAGTCGGCGCTGCGCGACTTCAAGATTGCCTACAGCACGCTGTGCCGCGTACTGGAGCCGGAGCGCCGCCGCAACGCCCCCTCCGCGTTCGTGATGCGCGACGACTCGCGCTATGGCCTGCGCCCCGAAGCCGACATCTGGCTGGATACGGCTGAATTTGACCGGCTGCTGGCGCAGGGTGAGCCGCTGATTTCCACCAAGGAAGGGCGCGAAGCGGGCATTAACCATTACCGCCAGGCGCTGGTGCTCTACCAGGGCGACTATTTGCAGGAGTACCCCTATGCCGAGTGGGCCAGCGAGGAACGTGAACGGCTGCTGACGCAATATCTGCGTGCGGCGGAGCGGCTGGCGACGACTCTGGTGGACGAGCAGGCATGGGACGAGGCCATCGGCGTCTGCCAGGCCATTCTGGCGCGGGATGATTGCTGGGAGCAGGCGTACCGGCTGCTGATGCTGGCCTACGCCGGCCAGGGCAACCGCCCCCAGGCTCTGCGCACCTTCCAACGCTGCACAGAGCGGCTGCAGGCAGAGCTAGGCGTAGGCCCCATGCCCGCCACCATACGCATCTACGAACAAATTATGGAACAAGGCTCCTAAAAAAGGGGAAAGGCCGCCTGCAGAGGATTGAGGGAGGAGGACAGACGGCCCTTCGAAAAAAATGTGCGACAATGTGCGACAGTGTTTAAAGCAATGCGTTCGCGACAATCACTATAT
>CAZRTM010000077.1:0-5795 GCA_964602995.1 uncultured Ardenticatenaceae bacterium | reverse complement strand
TGTGCGACAATGTGCGACAGTGTTTAAAGCAATGCGTTCGCGACAATCACTATATAGAACGGGTGGCGTGTGGGAATGTTACAAAATCGGTGGACGGTATTCGGTGGTCGGTATTCGGTGGACGGTATTCGGTGATCGGTGGTCGGTATTCGGTAGCTCGGTATTCGGTAGATCGGTAATCAGTGAGTCGGTTACTGAATACTGCTTACTGAATACTGATTACGGATTACGGATTACGGATTACCGCTTACCGATAACCGCTGACAGCTAACAAACAAAGGCACTCAACGTGAAGAAATTACTACAAATCGACCGTCGCCTGCTGACCATTTTGACCATCGTCTTCGTACAGATGGTCGGTGCAGCGATGGTTCTGCCCATTCTGCCTCTGTTCGCCCAGCGCGAATTTGAGATGTCTACCTCTGTCATTACGCTCTTGATTACGGCGTTTTTTGCGGCGCAGTTTTTGGCTGGTCCCTGGATGGGACGGCTCTCAGATAGGCATGGGCGACTGCCGGTGCTGATTCTGAGCCAGGTGGGCACGGCGTTCAGCTTCGCCTTGCTGGCCCTTTCGCCCAACGTCTTCTGGCTGTTCGTCGCCCGCATCCTCGACGGCATCACCGGCGGCAATATCATCGTGGCCCAGGCCTATATCACCGACATCACGCCCAAGAAGGAGCGCACCGCGGCGTTGGGCTACATCTTCGCCGTCTTTGGGCTGGGCTTCATCTTTGGTCCCGGGCTGGGCGGTGTGCTGTCGGCAGCACTGGGGCCGCGCATGCCGTTCATGATTGCGGCGGCAGCAGCGATGGTCGCCGCCATCATCACCTGGCGCGTGCTGGACGAAACGGTGACGGACGGCCAGCGCGCCGCCACCAGCACCCAGCGCCGCAGCCTGGCCCTGAGCACGGTCATGCAAAACAGTACCTTGCTCATCGTGCTGCTGATCGCCTTCATCGGCCAGTTCGGCCTGGGGCTGCTGCAAGGGACGTTTGCCCTCTACAGCGAAGCAGTCTTGTTTGCCGGCCGGCCCGACAATGCAGTGAACATCGGCGTGGGCATTCTGTACACCGTCATCGGGGCCAGCCAGTTGTTCACGCAAACGGTTCTGCTGAAGCGGCTATTGCTGCGCTTTGGCGACCTGTGGCTGGTTTTCGCCGGGGCCATCATCCGCTCGCTGGGCCTCTTTATCCTGGCCATGTTCGCCCTTCCGCTGCTGGGCGGCGTCGCCGCGATGCTCTTCGCGCTGGGCATGGGCCTCTTGATGCCACCCCTGCAATCGCTGGCCACCCAGGCCGCCCCGGACGACATGCGCGGTGGCGTCCTGGGCGTGTACCAATCCTCAATCAGCCTGGCCACAATTATCAGTACCGCCGTCTCCGGCGCCATCTTCGCCGTGGCTCCGTCCCTGCCCTTCTGGGTCGGCGGCGCCCTCTCGCTGCTGGCCCTCCTCCCCGCCCTCATGCTGGCGCAACAAATCCGCACGCGACGCGTGGTGGTGTAGGGAGATTGGAGACTGGAGACTGGAGATTGGAGACTGGAGATTGGTTGATTGGAGATTGGAGATTAAGCTTTTGCCGCAGATGGACGCGGATGGACGCGGATTTTTTTGGGGTCTATAGTAGGCACTTTTGAAACTTAACAAATGAATACGGAAAAAGAATCGAGTTCGTCTTTCGAGAGAAGGCCGACATAGTAGAGCAAGTGACGTGAGCCATTGGCAAACTGAGTCAGGAAGTCGACAACCTGTTGGCGTAAGCGCTTGAAATCGTGACTCAAGTCGTGGTTGTGGAGCACATCTTGACGCAGCCAGCGCCACAACTTCTCGATAGGATTGAGCCAGGAGGCATAGGTGGGCAAGAAGAGCAAGGTGAGGTCGTGTTGCTGCGCGGCGTCCAGGACGGTGGGCGAGTAGTGCACCGGCCAGTTATCTTGCACCAGGTAGATGCGCTCGGCCTGGGGATAGGCCTGGCGCAGCAGAGCGTAGAGCAAGGCTAACTCCTTTTTGCCCACTTTGGAGCGTTGCAGGAACAGCACTTGTCCGGTCAGGGCATTGAGGACGGCACCGATGCGTGCTTGCGTGTTGTTCCCCGTCTGGTGGTGGTGGCGCCGTGCTTGACCACGCACTTGCCAGGTTGGCTGAATCGTAGCACGACGCAAGTAGGTCAGCTCATCTTCAAACAGCAACACCACTTTGTCCGGATGGGCCACCGCGTCGGCATAGGCTGCCAGGATCCGCTGCCATTTGGCACGATACTCTGGATCCGGACTCTGGATAAAGTGCAGCGCCTTCTTGCGACGGAAGCCCAGTCGTTTCAGCACCTTGCTGATGCCCGCGTCGCGCTTTCCTTCCAGCCAGTGCAGCACGCGTCCTACATCTTGTAGCCGCCAGCGGGTGCACGCTATCCCATAGGGGCGCGGCGACTGGTGGAGGAGAAACTCAACGGTCTCGGCTGCCACCTCTTTCTCCAGAGGGGGAAAAAGAGGGCTGGCGGCCCGCCCCCGGTCGTACTTCCAGTCCTTCCAGCCCTTCGGCCAGGTAGCGTTTTATCCACCCACTTACCGTCTCTGGCTCATGTCGCTTGAGCAAGCCATGCTCAGCCACGTGACTGACCACGGCTCCGTCCGCTACTTTCAAAATCGCCGCGGCTCGTACCCGGACATAGCCTTTCTTATGGCGGTCCCGTGCCTGTTCCAGCTCTCGTCGCTGGTCTTCACTTAGGGTGACCCGTATCCGCTTTGGCATCTTTCTACTCTCCTGCTTTTCTTTTTAAGATGCCTCTATTTTATCCGTATTCTTTTGTTAAGTTTCAATAGTGCCCTTCGTTCTGGAAAGGCGCTGAAGCGCCCACTACGAACCAACAACAACCATCTGCGTAAATCTGCGTAAATCTGCGGCAAGATCAATCTCCAATCTCCAGTCAACCAATCTCCAGTCTCTAATCTCCAGTCTCCAATCTCCAATTTGACATCTCCAGAACAAATGTGCTAAACTACCGCCCATCTGCAACTGTATATTGACCGTTCCTTGCGCCGTGTTGCAGGCGCTGGCCGGGAAACCACGATGGTGGCGCGATCGTCGTGGTTTTCCCGGCCTTTTTTGTTTTCAGGAGGCGAACTTTGACGACAACTGCAGAGCAAATCCCCCATGACCACGACTTGCTGTCGCACTTGAAGGGCGCGCCGCTCTCGGTGTTGCTGGCGCTGTGGCGCGATGGAGCGACCGGGCGCAAGACGTTGATAGCGCGCACCGGCTGGCGCAAGGATACTGTGAGCCGGGCGCTGAAGATGTTGGTGGACATGGGGCTGATCGAACGGCTGCATCACCGGCGCTGGGCGCTGGCCCACAATGTGGATGTGAGGCAGGTGCTGGGCATCTGTGGCGAGGGGCAAGAGCGAGAGAATCGCCCTATGGCCGGCGAAGAGCGCAAAGAACGCCCCCCAACACCCGCCGAGGAGCGCAATAACGGCTCTTCAGCAACAGAGGAAGAGCGAGAAATGCGCCTCTCAGCTTCCGACCAGGAACAAGAAGAACGCAATTATCGCCCTTCAGAAGAGCGGAATGATGGCCCTTCCCAAGAGCGTAATTATCGCCTTTCCCAAGAGCGCACTAATCGCTTCCTGGCAGGGCATAAAGGGCGAAAAAAGCGCCCTTGCCGCCAGAAAGAGCTGATAAATCGCCCATTTCCTCCACTTGAGGAGCGGAAAAAGCGCTCTACTGCCGCTGAGGGGCGGAAAAAGCGCTCGTCGAGAGGCCATTCTATACATGATCATGACTCTATACATGATCATGGTATGTATGTTGTTGTTCATAAACAAAAAAATGAAAAAGAAAAAAACAACATCATACATGCATTACATGCACTCAGTCCGCCTTTTGACAACGCCGAGCGCTGGCTGAACAGCACGTCGCCGGATCTGGTGCAGGCCTGGCTCGATTACCTGGACCGCCTGCCCACCGTGGAACGCCTGCTCATCCACAACGAAGCCGGCTTCATCCGCTCGCGAGTGACGGCGGGCCAGGCGCCGCCAGCGCCCCAGCCACTTGCCCTGGCCCCGGCCGGCAATGCACCACCAGCGCCAACGCAAAGGGCACAGGCGCCAGGCCGCCACTCGCTTAACCCGCGCCACTGGGAGTTGGCGGTGAAGAAAAAACGAGCCAACCCGCCCCGCCCCTGCGCCGATTGCGGGCGCAACTACCGCGACTATAGCGGGCGCTGTCTGGTTTGCGCGGGTATTGCCCACATCTGAACAGAAAAGTCGTGCTATAATTCGGCCTGCGTGCCATAGCATAGGGCAGGGGATAGCAGACCATTGAACTGAAAATTATAGTCAAGGGAGGTAACCAGACATTGGACGCGATAGATTTCAGTACCCCGGAATTTTTAGCCAACCCTTATCCAACTTATCGCTGGTTGCAGGAGAACGATCCTGTACGTTGGCTGCCCATCACCGGTGGTCAGCACGGCATGTGGCTGGTGGTCCGCTACGATGACGTCTTTGCTGCGCTCAAGGACAGCCGGCTCAGCAAGGATATGAGCCGCGTGGTGCCCGCGGAGCAGTTGACGCCGCTGACCCGCTCGATGCTCTTCCGCGATCCGCCGGACCACACGCGGCTGCGCAGCCTGGTCAACCTGGCCTTCACGCCCAAAACGGTGGCGGCCATGAAATCGCACATCGAGGAGATTGCGGACGGCCTGATTGCGCAGATGCGGGAGCAGAAGGAAGTGGATTTCGTCAGCTCTTTCGCCCTGCCCCTGCCCGTCATCGTCATCGCCGAGCTGCTCGGCGTGCCTACCGCGGACCGCGAGCAGTTCCAGGGCTGGTCCAAAAAGATTATTGCCGGCAGCGACGGCGCCGCGTCCAGTGATGAGGCTTTTGAGGAGTCTAACCGCGCCGGTATGGAGCTGGGCATCTATCTGAGCCAGTTGATTGAGGAGCGGCGCAAGCAGCCGCGCAACGACCTGATTAGCGACCTGTTGCAGGCGCATGACGGCGAGCAGCGGCTGAACGAAACGGAGCTGCTGGGCACCTGCGTTCTGCTGCTGATTGCGGGTCACGAGACCACGGTGAACCTGCTGGGCAACGGCCTGCTGGCGCTGTTGCAACACCCGGACCAGATGGCCCTCTTGCGCCAGGACCCCGGTCTCATCCCCAACGGCGTGGAGGAAATGCTGCGCTACGACAGCCCTGTGCAGCGAGCTACGAACCGCTTCGCGCTGGAGCCAATCGAGATTGCGGGCAAGCGCATTGAACCCGGGCAACAGGTGTCAGCCGTGCTTGGCGCTGCCAACCACGACCCCTCCCACTTCCCAGACCCCGACTGCTTCGACGTCCGCCGCACGCCCAACCGTCATCTGGCGTTCGGCTTCGGCATCCACTTCTGCCTGGGCGCCCCTCTCGCCCGCGCCGAAGGACAAATCGCCTTCCAACACCTCCTGAACGCCTTCCCCCGCATCGAGCTGGCCGGCGAGCCAGAACGGCGGCGCAATACGTTCCTACGCGGCTTGCGGCGTTTGCCGGTGGTGGTTGGGGGGTAGGGATTGGAGGATTGGGGATTGGAGATTGGAGATTGGTTCGTCTCGTGCTGCAGAATTCAATTCTGCAGCTAACGGAGGAAACATGTTGAAAACATGTTAGGGGTGGGTGTGAGTTGTGGCTGCTGTGAGGAGGACGGTCACTCTCACGACCCCCCGCTCAGAGCGCGGAATGGAATCCGCGGCTACAAAACCGCATGCCGTTGTAGCCGAGGTTTCCATGAGTCTGTTGAAAAAGTAAAGGGTGATAGAATAAAA
>CAZRTM010000076.1:6922-20014 GCA_964602995.1 uncultured Ardenticatenaceae bacterium | reverse complement strand
GGCTCGGGCCGGTCTCATTTTTCATATGGCTCGGGCCGGTCTCCTGACCGCGCCCGGTTCGTAGCAGGCACTTCAGCGCCCCACTCCCTCAAGAACCCCCACCCACACAACACCAAATTATTGGAAGAGCAGTTCGTAACCTCGCTGGTAAAGGTAAAAACCGGTCGCCCCTCCATTCCAGACCAACAACACGAACCCCGCAACCAGCCCCACCAGAATGCCGGCGATATGCGCCGGGCGCAGCAGCGGCCTGCTTCCACCGTGCCGCCGTTCCCAAAGGCGACAGAGCAGGTCAGCCACAGAGGCCGTGACAAACTGTAGGAAAAAACCGCCAAGGGTGATGATATTGAAGCCATAATAGACGGCTTCAGGCAATGGGAAAAACGCCGTGGCGCGCAGGATAGCAGTGACCATATAGGTCAGCGGCAGGCTTACCGTTCCCAGCAATCGCTCACCCAGTCTGGCGCCTTGCCAGTAAAGAATGGGGTAGATGAGCAGCCCACCACCCAACAGGGACAAAATGCGGGTCCGCGCCAGCAAGTTCATCACGGGTTTGTAGAACCGGGACTCTGCGAAGGGAAATGGCTGCCTCACGACGCTGGCCAGCACCACATCGGTCACGAGCCATAACCCCACGACAATGCCCACCGGCAGCAAGAAGCGACGCCAGATTCCGGGTCTGCTCTGCGCGCTCACGATAGCCGGGCCTCTTCCGCCTGCAATTGCTCGCGCAGCGCTGGAAGCGCCGCCTGTCCCGCAGGTGTGTCGATGATGTTGTGCAAAGTGCGCGGATCGGCGGCGATATCAAAGAGCGCGTCGGGCCGGCCTCGCTCGTACATCACGTAAAGATAGCGCTCCGTACGCAATGCCTTATGCGCCGGAACCTGATACGGAAAGTCGCGGAAGTACTCATATAGAAACGCGTCGCGCCATTCTGATTCTTCCCCCATCAACAATGGCCGCAGCGTACGCCCCTGCATCCAGGACGGAATCGATAAGCCGGCCAGATCCAGAAACGTCGGCGCCAGATCCACATTTAACACCATAGCCGACGGTGACCGGCCGGCCGCCATCGACTGTCCGTCGTCAGCCGTCCCCCCCAGCATCCGCGGCATGCGCACAATAAACGGCACACGCATATTCTCTTCGCTTGCCCAGCGCTTGCCATTGAGCACATGCTCGCCCCAACTAAAGCCATTGTCCCCGGCATAAACGATGACTGTGTTTTCCAACAGCTCCAGCTGCGCCATCTCATCTAGCAGCCGCCCCAGTTCGCGGTCCACGCCCACGATTGTCTCACAGTAATTGCGGTAATGGCGTTCCATAGACCCCGCTGCGCCTTCCCAGAAGTTGTGGTCAATGACCGTCTGCCGCGTGAACTGCTCTGGCGGCAGATGATCGAGTGGCGCGTCATCATAGAGCGTGTCTAGGTCTGGCGGCGATGAAAAGGGCTGGTGCGCTGCCTTATGCGCAAGATAGAGGCAAAACGGCCTATCGGAGCCACTCTGTTGGCGCAGGAACTCCAGAGCCAGATTGGTCAGGTCTTCTGTGATATAGGCGCCCGGCCGGGCCACTTCCACGCCGTTCATAATCAGCGGGCAATCGAAGTAGCGTCCCTGGCCTTCCTGCACCGTAAAGCTAATGAACGGATCGACGCCGCGCAGGTTAGGCAGGCGTCCAGGCATGTGCCATTTGCCGATATAGCCGCTGCGATAGCCGGCTGCGGCCAGCAATTCGGGAAAGGTGACGTTTTCTTCATGCCAGGCGGTCAGGTTGTTTTGCACACCGTGCGTCCGCGCGTACATACCGGTCAGATACGACGCGCGCGACGGGCCGCATAGCGCCGTGGTGACAAAGGCGTTCTGGAAGAGTACCCCTTCGCGCACCAGGCGGTCCAGATTCGGCGTTTGCAGGAAGGGGTGCCCCACAGCGCCAATATGGTCCCAGCGATGGTCGTCGGTGAGAATGAAGAGGAAGTTGGGCCGTTCTGCGGCCGGCGCTGGCGCGTTGATGGGCAGTGGCATACCCTCGGGGATGCCGTCCTCTCTGTCCGCCTGCAGGCAACCGCTAAGCCCACCCACAACGGCGCTACCAAGCAGGGCCCCCATGCCGGTCAGAAAGCGCCGCCGGGTCATGCGGTGCGCGCGCCCCTCCTGGCTGTTCTCTAAGCTTTGCATTCCAGAATTGCCGGTTGCTGCAGGTGAAATCGCGCATCATCACCGGCTGCTTGCCTGAATTGTTGCAGCTTTTCCATAAGATACTCCCTCTTGAGACACTGTATGGCACCGCTTCGAGCAAGGGACTGAGAAACAGTGGTGGCAGCCACCACAAGGCAACTGCCACCAGTTTAACTCACCAGCCCTCTATGGCGAAAGCTCTATCGAACTATCCCCAACGGGGGCATCCCCAACCGGGGCATCTCCAACGGGAACGTCAACAGTCTCAATGGCGTCCGCGTTGGGCTTCGCGCCGCGCTCCTGTCTGATGGTCTGCCGCGGCGGTTCTGGCGTGACTGTCACGGTTGTGCACAGGCCGGCCCCATCGCAGGCAGTAAAGTCGCGGCTGGGTTCGTGGCCGGGCACACGGCAGGTCGCCGTCACTTCGTAAGGCAGGCCATCATAGGGCAGGACGGGATCATCGTAGACCAGGCTGACCAGGTCGCCTTCATTGCAGGGCTGGCTGGAGGATTCCAGATCCAGCAGGAAGTCGCTGAATGTGAAGGTGTATTCCGTGGCAGTCGCCCGGCCGCTGCCGACATGCTGGCCGCTTGCCACCACCTGGGGCGGGACCTGGTCGATGAGACCGCGCCAGACAGTGCCCACACCGCTCTCATTGCCGGCCACGTCATCGCTCTTCAGCTTGATGGTGTAATAGTTCTCCGGCAGGGTCTCAGGGGCCAACGACCAGGTGGACAATCTGTCGCCCTGTTGGCCAAGGGTGGCGCTGTACCAGGTGATGACCGGCTCAGTTGTCGTCACTGTACCGGCCAGGGCAGCAAAGTCCACCACTTCAAAACCAACCTGAACGTCGCCAGCGCCATGAACGTCGCTTTGCGCCAGGGCGTGGACCGCGTAGTCGGGCAGGACGCTGCCGTAGAAGGTAACTTCATCCATCATGCCGGCGAAGAAAGCGCTGCCGCCACGATTACTGCCCAGTTGCAGGCCGCCATCGGCCGCCTCAGGGGCCAGAATAGCGCTGCCGTCCCGCCTTCCGTCCACATACAGGTTGGCGGTCGTGCCGTCAAAGGTCAGCGCCACATGGTGCCAGGCATCTGCCGAGACAGCCGCAGCGCTGCGGAAGCCACCGCCCAGGTTGGAACGCAGGACGTTGTCATTGCCCAGGTAGAGCAACGAGCGCCCTACGCCGCTGCCATTGTCCTGTTGTACGAGCACCCGTTGTCCAGCGCTGTCGCCAGCAACATTAAACCACAGCGAGATGGTGAACGTTTCGCTAATGGGATTGAAGAGGTTGGGGATGTGCACGATGTCGTCAACGCCATCGAACTGCAACCCCTGGCCAAACAGTGCAGGCACAACGGCCGGGCAATTGACGCATGAGGCGTGTTCCTGTTCGATGTAGCTGTCGTAGAAGGTAGTGGCCCCGGCCGCTTCTTCAAAGTGGTACGTGGCCAGCATGCCGCCCCAGTACGCCTGTTCGCTAAGGGCGCCCGAAAGGGTCAGGCTCTGGCTGATGGCCTCAGTGGGTAGCTGCCAGTAGTCGATGTCGGCGCTTGCTGGCGTCACATCCAGCAGAATCGTACCCACCGTAGCCGAGGCCACGTTACCCGCACGATCCTCCGCAGAAACAACGACGCTGTAAGTCCCGAGCGGTCGTGTCCCACCGACAATGTAATCAACTGTCCACACATCGCCACTCACTGTGGCCTGTTGGGCCGTGCCATCCAGGATGCTGCCGGTGCTATCCAGCAGGCTGACCATGACGCTGCCGTCGACCACACCGCTGCCAGCAGCAGCGCCGATGGCCGGATCGCCTACAGTGCCGTTAAGCGTGATGCGCCAGCTTTCGTCCAGGTCGGGAAGCTGCTCAGCCTCAACCCAGGCGCCGTTGTAACTGCTGCCGGTCGTGGGCGCAGTTCCATCGACGTACAGGTTATAGATGCCGCTGAGGGTCTCGTTGCCCACGGCGTCTACAGCCCGCAGTTGCAGCTCATAGGCACCTTCAGCGCCCATGAGAGCACTGTCAAGAGCCGGGCACCAGACCACACCACGGCGAGCCGAGTCGGCACATTCCGCCGCGCCACGCCAGTTAAACGCGCTCTCACCGGCCCGCCTCACACCCACGTCAAGCAGCGCCACGTACGTCGTGGGGTCATTCGTGCCGACGACAAGCTGTGTGTAGCCAGCCTGGCGATAGGGATAGTCCGTGATTAACTCGATGGTGGGGCTATCGGCATCGACGGTGATTCGTGCCGCTGCCCGGGCGCGATACCAGCGCGCCTCGCGCAGGTAGATGCTGTGCAGTTCAGCGGGGATCAGCTCCCGGCCATAGACGGTAAGCTCGTCGAGCTGGCCTGTGAACAACTCTGCCAGGGCATTGCTGCCAACGGGCGTGGCGCCGCCGATGTACAGTGAATCGTCGCTGTTCGTGGTGGCCGCGCTGCTACTGCTGACGGTGTCTGCGGCCAGGCCGTTAACGTAGAAGGTAGCATTGTTCGCACTGTCGAAGACCACGGCGACGTGCTGCCAGACGTTGGCGCGAACGGCTGCCGTGCTGACCAGATGCTCGCCGCCCCAGGTCGTGAAAGTCAGGAATCCAGCTTCGATGCCGAAGGCAATGCCATCGCTGCTGTTCTGGCGGCCGTGAGCCAGGATCTTCTGGCTGCCCCCAAGGCTGTTGGGGTTGATCCAGGCCATGATGGTCAGGGAATTAGCGAGGGCGTCGACGGCGGGAGCGGAGGGGATTTCGATGCGACCGGTCCCGTTGAACAGCGCCGTATTGCCAATTTGCCCGTCGGTTCCGGCAAGAGGCGAGTAAGTTGTAACCGTCTCTCCCAGGGTTTCATCAAAGTAGGTGTTGATCGTTGGGAAGCCGGTATAGCCGTTGGGCGAGTGATCGGCAAAGGTTATCGCCGTGTCGCTCTCGTCAAAATCGAAGACCAAAACGGGGGCCGAGCTTTCGTAAAGCGCTCGCACCGCATCGGCCGACAGGGTGATATCGTACGCGCGGAAGTCATCCAGATAGCCGTTCAGGTAGTCACCGCCCTTACGGTTGCCGCCAAGCGTGGGCTGGCCTGTGTAAGGATCGTTGCCGCTATAGGTCACGCTGGCAACCTCGCTGCCGTTGACGTACAGGCGTACGATATTAGTATCCTTGTTCACCGTAACGGCCACATGTGTCCATGTGCTCGACGGCAGAACAAGGGGCTGAGTGTAATGGTTGGAAGCCACATTATTGTCAGCGTCGGCAGTCTGCACGCGCAACTGGCCGACATCCAGCTCGATGCCGGGGAAGGCCCAGACCCTGCGCGTGTCGAAAATCACGCCACGGTCGGCTTTGACCCAGCCGGCAAAGGAGAGCATTTCGCCACTCTCATTGACCAGGTAGTCGTTGTTTCCATCAAAGAGGGCCGCACGGCCGGTGATACCGCGCACACCGGCAGCAGGACATGCCGTAGCGGGCTTGCAACTGAATTCAGCCGGGCCTGCGATGTTTTCAAAGAGCGTATCCCCCGGCACTTCTTCAAAGGGTGCGTAGATGCGCAGGTTGCCCACATGACCGTCCACGATAGGGATATCAATCTGTCCCTGCTGTAGTTCGATAGCAGCCTCAACTTCCTGGTAGAAGCTGTGCAGGCTACTGGGCGCTTCCTGAGCCACACGACCTGTGTCGTTGACGACGATAGCGCTGTTGGCGTCCAGGCTGAATTGGTTGATCATCGTGGGAACAGTGACGAGCGGCCAGCGGTAGTTCATCAGGGCCTGCACGCCCGGGCCATCAAGCGCAGCCGGAATAACGATAAATTCGTCCAACCCGCCGTTGTAGCGCTTGTTGTATCCATTCTGCCAGCGCCCCAACATGATCGTCAGCAGCTCGTTTGCTGGCCCGCCGCCCGCCCCACTGCCGGCCAGCTCACCATCCAGGTACAGCAGGCTCTCGTCGCCCTGGCGTACCGCGGCAAAGTGGTGCCACTTTCCATCATTGTAACCAGGTGCGCTGGCCACAGTCACAGAGCCGCCCGGATCGTGGCTAAACTCCACCGCGCCGGCATTCAGGCCCAGCCGAATGGGGCTTTGTGAATGGGAGGCGTTAAGCGCGCCCAGCAGTGGCCGGTCGCCGTTCGTGGTGGTGAACCAGCCGGCAAGTGTGTAGTCTCCCTGCGCGAAGGGTAAAGGATCTAACCTGAAGGCCGCATCGGCGCTGCTACCCTCGTAGTTGAGGAAGAGGCCGCCATCAAACGGTGAGTCGGCTTCGTTCAGACAGACCAGCCCGCCCTCGCACGTAGCAGCAACCCGATCGTCGACGTCGTTGGGATAGGTAATTTCATAATCTGGCGCCTGGAAATTGAGGTGGAACGAAGGTTGGATGCCGAACCTCATTGTTCCCCGGCGTAGGTCCATGAGAAACTCTGAGTATGGTAGGTCCTCATACCCTGTGGCCAGAACGTTTAACCCATTGTAGACCTTCACTTCGTCCAGGCGACCGGCAAACGGCTGTCCCGGGCCAGCGCCATTACCAACCGTGCCCGGCCCCACGCGCAGGCCATTATGATCGAGGCTAACTGACTCGTAGAAGAGCGCATTACTGAGGAAGAACCCGGGAAGTGGCGCCTCCCCGAAGTCAACAAAGAGGCTGCTTAGGTGCCCATCCGAATCGGAGCCTGGACCCTGGCCTTGCTCGTACATGAAGGTGTACTGGACCCACTGCTGAAGCCGCTGGCCATTCTCGTAGACGTGCTCGCCGTGCGCCGCGTGCTGCCCAACCAGACCAGCATAGTAATCGTGTAATTCGTCAATGTCTCCATAGGTTGCGTAGGAAATGAGGGTTCCGGTCAGAGTGGAATCCTGTACATCGAAAAAGATCCAGCCATCGTGCGTCAGATAGATGTCGAGCGAACCGGGAAGATTAGCTGAGGTGTCCATGATGTGCGTGATTTCCCCGGCTGGCGGCAGTTCATCCACCCAGAGCCAGAACGTAACGACGAAGGAGTCCCAGAGGCCACTCAGATAGTACTCGGGCACGTTTATAGTCGGCATCAGGAGCGCGTCGTCGACGCCGTCAAATTCGACAGCATCTCCTCTGTTCCCTCCGCCTTCGGCAACGGCGGGGCAGGCCCCGTTGTCCATACAGCTCCAGGACGTGCTGTTGCCGGTTACTGGAACGTAGCGCTTGATGCGCTCGGTTGTGTCGAAATGGAACACGCCGTCAGGTGTAGGGAGCGCGGGCGTGACAGGTTCAGTCCCCGCCAACATGAAGCCATTCGCGCCCTGTGTGAGCAGGGTGTTGGTGACGGTTGCCTGATAGGTAAAGGCGTCGCCAGGCTGCAAGAGCAGATCACCAAAGTTGAAACGGCCTTGCATCAGATTCTCAACGTCGGCTTCGCTCAGGGCGCGGTCGAAGACAGCCACATCGTCAATAGCCCCGCTGAAGGGATAAACGCCGTTGTGCACGCGACCGATGCGCAGCGGGCCGTCGTTGCTGGTGGGTGGCCGCCCCCAACTGCCCGTACTCTCGAGGTTGCCATCGACATAAAGCCGGTTGACGTTGCCTTCGCGCACAAACGCGGCGTGATGCCAGCGGCCGTCTTTGACCTGCGTGTTCCCTTGCAGTGTCGGGCCGGGAATGTCGCTGAATACCTGTCCCCCGCCGCTGATGCCAAGCCACATGGTGCTGATCGTAGATCCACCACTGCCGGGATCCTGTCGCAGCAGCGCCCTGTAGCCAGAGGCGCTACTTTCCGCCCGGAACCAGAGCGCAGCCGTGAAGTCGCCCTGTGCCGGGTCAAGGATGAAGTCGCCGCTGAGGCTGTCGTCGACGCCGTCGAAAGTAACACCCTGCCGGTAACGACCGGCGCTGCCGCTGAGCGGACAGGCCCCGGCTCCATTGTCACAGGACCAGAGCCGGTCCCCATGGAGGCTGTCGCTAAAGGTTGTGGCGGGATAATCTTCCTCGAATTGCAACAACATCAGCGGCTCTATTGCTGTCTCGCTAACCGCCAGCTTCTCAATTTGCACAAAATTGGAGATGACGGAAGGGTCCGTGGGTACGCCGGGGTGGAAGCTATAGAGCAGCTCCTGCCTGTCGTCCAACCCATCACCGTCGCTATCAGCGAGGAAGGGATTGGACCAGACGCGCATGAGCGCCGTGCCGTCGCCGCTGGGCACCAGCCAGCCTTCGATGGCCTCGATGTAATCGTAGACCTGGTCGCCGTCGGTATCGACGTTGTTGGGATCGGTGCCCCAGATAATTTCCTGGGCGTCGCTCATGCCGTCGCCATCGCTGTCCGCGTTCAGGGGATCGGTACCATTGGCAATTTCCACCAGGTCCGCTAACCCGTCATTATCGGCGTCAACAGCGCGGTCGTCCGGATCCGGGCCACCCTGCTCCTCGCTGAGAAGGCCGTCGTTATCCCAGTCCTTCTGCACGGGGAAAAGCCCGTTGCCCCATTCCTCCACATCCATAAAGGCCTCAATTGTGTCTGGCAGGACGTCGAAAACCAGTTCTGAGCCAAAATTGATGTGCATGGAGCCTTTGATGTACTCCCAATCACAGTCAAATTCGCCAGCGCCAAAGAAGCTCCAACAGCCGGCATAGGGCAAGGCGTAGGCTTCCGTCAGATATCGGGCAGACATCGACCGGTTGAGGCCGGCCGGGCCGAAGGGGATGGCCTCCGGTGTGCGGATGCTGGTTGTGTAGCGCAACTGGCGGCTGTCGGGCACCGGCGTCCAGGCATCGTGCATAGAGTTGCCTGACAGCCCGTGGTGTCGCTCAATGCGCTGCTTTTGTATGAAGTAAGCAAAAGCAGAACGGCGCGCTTCGTCGTCGTTAGATTGTTTGCGATGCGTGATTGTGTTGGTGATGCCCAGCGTGACGTGGAACGCATTGTTGCTGGTGATGCCTTTTTCTTCATTGACCAGGCTAATATCGGTGATTTCGTATGAGAGCCGGCCTTCTGAGTTGAAGTTACTCAGAACCATATCCACGTCATATATTGAGCGGGCGATTAGCTCTGACAAGCGCTGCGTAAGGGTCTTTTCTCCAATAAGGAAGAGAATCCCTTCGACGATAAAAAAGAGGATTAGCAGGATGGTCCCGATGGCCACAATGGTCGCGCTGCTAATCACGAACAACAGCAGTTGAACAGCGAATGTCATAGCTGCTACAACCGAGCCAGCAATGGCCGAAGCCAATGCCAGGTTTTTGCTTATTGCGCTGTCGAAACCGGGGCCATACAGTTGGTAGAAATAGACGCCCCAGATGAGGGCGAGCGTGAGGATAAAGGCCACAACGGAGAAGACTTTTGCGGCGGTCGTCTGGTAATACATGATGGAAAGGAGTTCGGTACCTAACAACTCTCCGGATTTGACGACCTGTGAGTATACGTACACGCCTCTTACGAAGGTCACCAGGTGTACAGCCTCCATCGCGACTGAAGCCGCCGCCAGAGTCATCAGGCTGATCTTGACCAACTGTTTGTCACCGGCCACCAGGCCCGCAACCAGAAGCACAGTAGCAGCAAAGAGAACACCGGAGACGAACATGACGATGCCTGTCACCGACGCCTTGAAGGCCGCCGCCTGAACAGGATTGGCATCGAAAGACAGGAACATTTCGTCGAAGGCCTCGCTGAGCGCATCAAAGTTTTGGAAGTACTCAAACTTGCTCACCAGATGAGCCGGCAAATAGCTAACGGTCCCTTTTGTGAAATTGCCGAAAGCTATGTAGAACAGGTTAGCGATATAGGCATGGCCCATGAAGGGAGCAACCGGCCAGGAAGGATCATATATCGTTTCGTCAACGTCCCCATTGTTCACCCAGAGGGGCTGATCGTCGGCCTCTACCATATAGCTCATTCCCTGGTAGAGCGCCGTGTAATACATCTGTGCCCAGATACGCTGACCCTGGACAGCATCCACCTCGCCCGTACTCATCCCGTCCGATTCGACGAAAACCTTTTGACCCAGGAAGAATTCCAGCCTCTCCAGATACGCGGCAGGGTCGGCGTTGGTCCAACCGCCTTCATTGGCGCTACCAGCAACGGGAACAAATTCATAAGGTCTCCAGACGAGATTGGCCGTCGTTTCAGCAACCACTGTGTCTGGATCGAAATCGACTGTGTAGAGATTGCCCGAGCTGCTCGCTGTGATCAGAGTCTGCGAGCGGGTGGTCATTTCCTGCACGAATAGGAACGTGGGCGCCGTCGCCGTTTCATAACCGGCAAAAGTCGTGTTCAGGATAGAGACCGTGTCGGTCATTGCCACGCGATGAAGTTCGTCGCTATGTTCAAATTCGCCGATGTAGGATTTAACTTGCAGATAAAGCGGGCCGGAAGCGGGATCGTGCCAGGCCTCAATCTGGGAGGCCAGGTTATCCACGCGCACATCGCGAACGCCATCTTCATCAATGTCGCGCGCGCGCAAAAAGGTATTGTTGAGGTTCCAACTGGCCAGCCACAACTGGTCGTCCAGGGTGAGGTCAGCATCGTTGGCCGGATCTTCATAGAGAATGGCCAGGTCCACTCCATGCTGCTCGCTGACGTTCATCCCCGTCAGGATCCACTCATCCTCGTAGATATTGACCACGCGCAGCGCATCCTCGCGCTGGCAGGTAGCCAGATCATCCTCAGGGTCGATACACTGGTCGCCCAGCATCTGCACCAGCCAGAGCAGGCGCAGCCGGTGCTCGTTGCCCCAATCCACAACGCCGCCCGTACCCTGCTCAGGGAAGTAGGGAATGTGCGCCGTAAAGGCCACGGGCATGCCAGTCTCAGGATCAGTGTCCAGAACGACCGGGGCGTAGAGCAACAAATCACGGTAAGGGGCGTTAGGATTGCCGGAATCGCCGACGGATAGGCCGTAAGGCTCCAGTTTGGCTGTGTCGAGCCACGCTTCAGCGGGAACACCGGCAGGGCGCGGCTGGCCGCTATAGGTATCGTTGACCGGCAGGTTGCCATAGTGGCCCTCAGCGCCGGGAATCACGATTTCGAGGACAGGAATAACGCGCACGTCGCCGTTGCCGGCGTTCGCGGCATCACTGCGCAGTTCAGGAATAGTCGTCGTGGCCCAGGTTGTGTCGAGGGAGCGGGTGAGCTGGCCCTGAGTGTCTCCCGTAGGCCAATCAAGCACGCTGTTAAAAAAGCTGAGGCGACTGGGATCTGTGGGGCGGAACTGTAGATCGACGTAGACAGGCCGGCCAATTTCCAGGTTGTCAATGCGAAAAGAAAATGGATTGTGAGCGTCGAAGATCTGGTCGCCGTGGCTTTCCGGATTCATGTCCTCACGGTCCACCACACCGTCGCCGTCATTGTCCTCGTCGAAAAGATCTGGTACGCCGTCGCCATCGCTGTCGGGGCAGGAAGCATTCGGATCGTAGTTGGCCGTTGCCTCCAGCCATACGGTGCATTCCAGACCGTCCGTCACGCTATCGTTATTGCTATCGCTCGCCATCGGATCCAGGTACCAGTGCTGGTCTCCAGAAGCAAAACCGGCCACTTCCAGACCATCGGCAAGCCCGTCGCCATCGGAGTCCTTCAGAGCGGGGGCCGTGCCCACCACGTAGGCCTCCTGGCCGTCGGGCAGGCCATCGCCATCTGAGTCGGCGTTGTTGGGGTCTGTCTCCCAGTAGTTGAGTTCTTCCTCGTCTGCGATGCCGTCGCCATCACTGTCAGGTCCGTCCGTCTGTAGCAGGTGACTGTTGTTTGCACGATTCGATAGGATGCTTCCCTGGCGCTGGCTGATTGCATCCTCGTTGGGTTTCCAGGAGGAAGTATGCCTGGCTCTTTGAGCGGCGCTTACTGCTTCGGCTTCCTCACGCTGCGCTTTTGCCGCCTCCTGTTGTGCCTGCTGCTCGTCAAAGAAGTTGGAAGCATGTACATCTTTCAGCAATGGCGAGAAGAGCATGGAAACGATGAGAAAACAGGCCAGGATGCGGTAAAACACCTGAGTTTGCCAGTAGCGTATGATTAGCAGCGCGGCCGCGATGACAAACAACGACAACGCCATTGTAGACAGCAAAAGCGGTTTGCGAACCGCCCCTGCCGCAGAAACGCGCCCGGCAAACCAGACCAACGGCGACTCTACAAAGGATGTCGTGGCCAGCCCCAGCCGCTCCATATCATAGTTAAAGAACGTACTGGTAATGGTGACTGTGACCCGTTCTTGTTCGCCCTGAGCAGGAAAATCAGCATCGAGCGCCATCTGAATGGGCAAACCGGCCTCGTTGAGCCACAGCTCGCCGGTGCCGGTCATAGTCCGGTAGGCGTCCGCCATAGACAGTTGCATACCAGGGGGCAGTTTGCCCTGCTCCCGTAACTGTCTTTCCAGTTGGGCCTGCATATAAGTGGCAAAAGCCGGGCCGTCGAGATCAAAGAGGTACTGTGTGGCAGTGCCCTCTGTAGGAGCCGCGTCTGCTATGGGCGTCGTTCGTGTCGTGCCCACCGTCACGTTCTTCAGGCCCGCCAAAAAGCCCAGGGGGTCGCCACCAGGAACAATCAGGTCGGTCAGGCCATCAACTTCTTGCCACTCATTCTGCCCACGGCGACTGTAAGCGTTGCCGTTTTGCACGCGAACAGCCACGCCCGTATCGGGATTGAAGCTGACGTCATTCCAGACCGTCAGGGCTAGCTCTTCTTCTATAGCATCAAGCTGCCCTTCCAGGGCAACGTTCTGCACGCTCGGTTGGGCGCCGCCGTTGGTGATGCTGGGCCGAGGATAGGTGGTTTGCTCGACGACCGAGCGGAAGTCGTAGCGGCCGCTTTTTTGCGCCAGCTCCCACGCCTGGCGTACGACCTGCTCGGCGGTTGGCTCCTGGGCATACGTAGCCGCCAGGCGCGCGCCGAACAGCAATAGAAAAGCAGCCGCTACAAGGAAGAGAAGGGAATATCTGAAACGGATATGGAAGGGGAATTTGCGAAAC
>CAZRTM010000076.1:0-6822 GCA_964602995.1 uncultured Ardenticatenaceae bacterium | reverse complement strand
CTGCACAAAGTGCTTGCCACAGAAATCGCAGCAGCTTGCTTCTGTCGACAAAATGCCATTTCTCACCGGTGTAGACATCGACAACCGTTGCCCGCCAACGGGTCTGGTCGCAGCCACCCTGCCGGCGAATCAGTAAAGCTGCATACCGCGTTTTACTGGACATAGCGTTATAATAGAGAGGCAGTCGCTTCAGAATCGCTACACAAACGCTACACACTTGAAATTTTGAACTTGAGATCTTCTGGTGCCGGCTAATGCCTCGACAAATCTCCCTGTTCGGAACGCTATCTATAAGCGAGGATGGGCGTCCTTCCGAGCTGCTGCGTAATGCCAAAGGCTGCGCATTGCTCGTCCATCTGCTCATACGCGGCCAGCCGGAAACCCGCGATTACCTGGCGGACCTCCTCTGGGATTCGAGCAACACTGCCAGCAGCCTGCGCAATTTGCGCGTGCTGCTGACCCGCATCCGTCCCCACCTGCCCGGTCTTGATATCACGCGCAGAACCATCGCTTACAGGCTGCAAGGCGACGAGGCCGTGGACTATCTGGCGCTCGCAGCCGGCCTGTCTGAAGACAATTCGCAAATGCTGGCCGCTCTCCAGCTTTACCGGGGCGAGTTGCTGGAAGGGTTTTATCTGGATGACGCGCCGCGCTTCATGGAATGGCTGACGGTGGAGAGGGAGAGGATGCGCCGGACCGTGCTAGACGCCCACGCACGCCTGTGCCTGACGCTGGCCTCGGAAAAACGGTGGCAGGAAGGCGCGGACGTGGCTGCCCGCTGGTTGCGCATCGACAACCTGGATGAAGAGGCTCTACGCTGGCGCCTGCAATTCCTGGCGGCCAATGGACAGCTTACAACTGCTTTGCAAATATATGAGGATTTCCGGCAGCTTTTGCGCGAGGAGCTGGATGCGGAACCGGAGGCGGCAACGCTGGCATTGGTCAATGAATTAACGCAATGGAGCGAGAGTTCCACAACCGTAACTCTAAACGTCATCCGGCCCGACCACAGCCCTCATGAAATCCTCACTTCGGCTGAGCTGGCTGAACCAGGACGCTTACCCGCCAATGCCATCCTGCCCTATCGCCGCAATGCGGATTTTGTAGGGCGGGAGGCCGAGTTGTTGCAAATTGCGGCTGCTTTGGGTGAAAGGGCGGATGATGACCGCCCACCGTTGGCCGCCATCACCGGCATCGGCGGCCTGGGCAAGACGCAAACAGCGGTGGAGTTCTGTTACCGCTATGGACGATACTTTTCCGGCGGTGTGTTCTGGCTGAGCTTTGCCGAAGCGGAAAACGTGGCCGAGGAAGTGGCCGCGGTCGGCTCAGAAAGGGGATTGGGCCTCTTCCGCGACGCGGAAGAGTTGACTCTCGCCGAACGGACGGGACGTGTGCAGCGCGCCTGGCAAGAGCCGGTTCCCCGCCTGCTGATTTTTGACAATTGTGAGGATGAGGCGCTGCTGGACAGATGGGTACCGGTGACGGGTGGCTGTCATGTGCTGGCAACCAGCCGTCGCGCGCAGTGGTCGCGGTCGCTGGGAATTAAGACCATTCCCCTGCTTCCACTCTCCGCAGATCAAAGCAGCCGCCTGCTACAACGGTTGGCGCCCCATCTGACCGCCACAGAGGCCGCAGAAATTGCTGGCGAGTTGGGCCATTTACCGCTTGCCCTCCATCTGGCCGGCAGCTTCCTGCACCGTTATCAGCAAATCAGCCCCTCCACATACATCAGCCAGTTCCGTGAGCAAGCGCTTTTACAACATCCCTCGCTGCACGGGCGCGGCGTGCGCTATTCGCCAACGGGGCACGAGCTAGATGTGGCGCGGACCTTTGCTCTCAGTTGGGAGCAGCTTGACCCGGCCAACGAAGTCGATGCCACAGCACGGCAACTGCTGGCCTGTGCGGCGTGCCTGGCTCCGGGTGAGCCTATCCCTGTTGAATGGTTAAAAACGGTCGCCAACCATGACACCAACGACATCATGATGACGTTACAGGTTGAAGACGGTCTGTCGCGACTGGTCACCGCCGGTTTCCTGACGATGGATCAGGGACAGACCGTTGTCCTACACCGGCTGATTGCGCTCTTCACACAGGAAGCGTGTGGAGCGGCGGAGTTGGAAGCAGCACGCACGGCGGTAGCTGGCAACATGGCTGAGTTGCTCTCGTCTCAGCGAGAAAGGGAGGCACATCTTTCTACCCTACCCTTTACAGTGGCCCACCTGCGCCACGTCGCCGAAGTTGCGCTCGCGCGCAAGAGTCAGCATGCAGCAATTCTGTGCACCATACTGGGTATTCATTTGGGCGATATTGGCAGCAACAGCAAGGCCGAGCAGATTCTGCAACGCGGTTGTGCTGTGGCAGCGGAGATTGGCGACACGCTGGGCAACGGCAAGGCACTGAACGCGCTCGCCAGCACCCAGGATTATATGGGCCGTTATCAAGAATCGCTCCGCAGCGCCCAACAGGCGGTGGCATTGTTCGAGGCGATGTCTACGCCGAATACGGCGGGGCTTGCGGAAGCGCTTTATCGTCAGGGATGGGCCTCTTATCGGCTGGGGCAAATCGACGAAGCGCTGAGCGCGGCAGAAGCTGCTTTAGCCCTCAGTCGGGCTGCAAACCTGCATGCCGTGCAGGCTTATAGCTTGAGTTTGCTGGGGGTTGTGAATTATTATGTTCTGGGCTACTTTGACGTCGCCCAGGAACAACTCGAAGGAAGCCTGGCTGTCTATCGCCAGTTGGGAAATCGACGTGGCGAAAGCGTTGTGCTCAACAATATGGGTGAAAGCGCCCGCCTGCAGGGCAATTACCGGCTGGCAGCCCACTACTACGAAGAGGCGCTGGCCATTGCCCAGAAGATTCAATATCGATCAAGAGCCGACCTTATCCTGAGCAATTTGTGCGGCGCGCGCATCTCCCTGGGCCAGTATGACGCAGCGGCCGCCGACCTGGCGCTGCTGGTAGCCAGGACAGAAGACAGTTGGTTTGGCATGTCTGAGGCCCTTCGTTTCCTGGCGGAAGCCTATCTGGGCCAGGGAAGGGTGACAGAAGCGTTGGCCACGGGCCAGCGAGCGCTGACCACGGCGATTGAATCAGATCCCTTTGAACGGGGTCGCGCCTGGCGCGTTCTTGGGCATATTATGGCGCGCCTGGAAGCCCCAGCGCCGGCCAAGGCCAGGCGCGCAAATGGCCAGCTCTATGACGCCCCAGACTGCTACGACGCCAGCCTGCGCTGCTTCGAACGTGGTCACGCTGATCGTGATCGCGCCGTCACCCTCTGGTATTGGGCGCACTATGAGATTGACCACGGCGACGAGCGGCGCGGCGAAACAATGTGGCGCGAAGCGCGTGAAATCTTCACACGTCTAAAGCTGCCTCTGATGGTCGCGGCGATGGATCAGCAAGTGGCTTAACATAGTTGCAACCGCAACCGCGCTTTTTTCGTACAGGTTGTTGCCAGGCGTTTACTGCTGGTTACAGTCATGACAAAGTTGTATATTTACATAGCTGAGTTAGAATCCAGCCCGGAGGCGCCACATCAAAAGGCGGTGTATGATCCCGTGTCAACCAGTTTATGGTTAAGGAGTATTTGATGACAGATCCATTGAAGAAAGATCCCCTCAAAGGTTCTTCCGTTCCAGACATGTACCAGAAGATAGAAGACGAATCGACCTTTCTCGGACGTCTGGCTTCCAAGATTCCTGGATTTGGGGGATACATGGAGCGCAGCCGCCGCCGTCAGGCGGACAAGATTCTGCGCGAAACAATTAGCTCGCGACTGGAACAGACTCGGTTGCAGCTGAGCAATGTGCACCAGGAGTTGAGCAGCGACATCATCAAGGCCATCGACTACGCAGAACCTCTGGGTCGCGCGGATAGCCGCCTGATGGGCCTCATCGGCAAGATCAAGGATGCGCCGCAAGGGTACAGCGGCTTCTTTGATGCCGTAAAGGTTAAAGAAGAAGACCTGGCGCGCCTATACGAGTTCGACGAGAGGATGTTGAGCTATGCCGACGAAATCGCCGCCGCTGTCGCCGACTTGCAGCAAGCGGTTGATGCGGATGAGGATATCGGCGGCATGATTCGCTCGCTGGATGCATCCATCCAGGACGCCAACAACGCCTTTAGCAACCGGCAAGAAGTTCTGACCGGTATTTCCTGATGACGTGAGCGCCCGGTCATTGCCGCCCACTGTAGGCGGCAGGCGACCGCCGTTCATCAAGCTTGAAAGGAGTATCTCAAATGGCTCAAATTCTCGATCGTGTCGCAGCCGAGCCCTGGTTGCGCGACGAAATTGTTCAGAAAGTGCCCCGTGGCGGTCCAGGCGACATCAAGCTAGGCTCCCCACTCATTGTTCAGCCTGGTGAAACGGCCGTCTTTGTGCGCCAGGGCGAGCCTCTCGCCACTTTCGGCTCCGGCACCCACGTGCTGAGCACCAATAGCATCCCCATCTTAACCGATCTGATTGAACGCGGGATCTTTGGCGGCAAGAACGTCTTCACTGCCGACGTCTTCTTCGTCAAGACAACCGATATGACGCTGAAGTGGGGAACGGCTCAGCCCATCATCGTCGAACATTTCAACCGCGCTCCCGGCGCCAGCGCCATTGTGGGCAACGGCACCTACGTCGCCAAAGTCACCGACCCCTGGCGTTTCCTGAACGCTATGGATGCCTTCCGCGACAGCGTGCGGCAGCCACAGATTAAGGACCGCCTCGACCCCATGCTGGGCGTCATGTTGCAGGACAAGCTCAGCGAGCTGGCCATTGCCCGTAACCTTGGCCCCGCACAGTTGCAAAGTTTCTCCAAGGACCTCAACGAGCTGCTAATCGGACTTTTGCAGAGTGAGTTCGACGCCATCGGCATGGTCCTTGTCGACTTCAACATCCGCATGGGTCTGCACCCCAACTCGCTGCAGGTGGTGACAGAGATGGGCTACGGCACCGACTATGCCACCAAGCAGATGGCGGACGCCACCCGCGCCGCTGCCGAAAATCCCTCGGGCAGCAACCTGGGCGAAATCGGCTTTGGCATGATGGGTATGACCGCCATGCAGCAAATGCGGCAACAGCAGCAAGGCCAGCAGGGGCAGCAGCCAGCGGGCCAACAGGAATCGGGCAGCTCGTCAGGAGCAGCGGTGCCTGACGTCATGACGCCGGAGCAGGCAGCCGCCATTCTGCAGGTCTCGCCAGAAGATGTCGTTGCCGCCATCGAAGCGGGCGACCTCAAAGCGCGCAAGATCGGCAGCGCCTATCGCATCAGCCGCGCCAACCTCGAAGAGTTCCTTAGCGGCTAACAGTGACAGCTAAACGGGGGCTGGTAGGCAAATAGGCTAATAGCCGGCCCCCGTCTTTACCCCTACCCTCCTAACCTCATCCTCTCAACGCTTCACGCCAGAGCCGCCGTATCCCCTTCTCGTCAAGCTCCGCCTGCAACGCCCAGCCCATCAATTCACTACAATCCAGACAGAACTGCTTGCTTTCGCTATGGTCGATCTGTTTGGGGCGCTCCCAGGGCGGAGCCGGTACGCTGTCCCGCGCCGCCAGGACAAGGATCGCATCGTGGGTCAGTGAACGCAGGTTGTTGATATGCACTGAGATGGGGTTCTCAGAATGCACAACGTAGCGGTTCAGCAGCACAAATCCGGCGCGGCGCAGGGCCATCGTCAGCGAAGACCAGCCTCGCGGTTTCCAATGATGGTAGGTAAAAATCAGGCGCCCCTCAGGCTTCATCACCCGACGACATTCGCTAAAGATACCGCTAAGTACCGCCATGTACTGGTCACTACCGTTGTCGGAGCTGTCTACCGCCGCCTGGCGCATATCGTAGGACCAGAATGCACTCGCCTCTGTCTCAGGGGCCATACGCTCCAGCCACACGCGGAAGAAGGCCGCCAGATCGCCATACTGCACGTTGTCATAGTAAGGCGGATCGGTCACCACGAAATCGACGCTCTCACACGCAAGCGGCAGGCAGATTGAGCTTCCCTGGTGCAGAAAGAAACGACGCTGCCCCTCATTCAGCAGCTCCGGCGACTTCACCTCACTTCCCAGGTCCACCTCGCCCTCAATGCGCACAAAGCGAGCCTGACCACCGGAGAGATCACGCTCGCGCGGCCGTCTGGCCCATTTGCGAGCACGGCGGATACGGTCGTGGAACAGCTTCTCCAACGTACCTGACGCCCGTTGCGGATAAAGCAAATTGTTCTCCAGCGCCGTGTAGGGGAACGAGTAGGCGTGGTAAGAAAAGGTATGCCGTATAGCGCCGGGCCGGTCGCCCCGGCGCGCCCCCTTGTAGCCGCACAACATCGAGTTGAACTCCAGCGATGTCGATACCAGCAACGCCATATTCAGGCGCACGAGCGGACTAAATTGCGGCAAGATGCGCAACGTCTCATGCAGGTAGAGCAGTTGGCGGCTGGAGAAAAGCTCCAGATAGCTCTGCACGCCGTGGTTGTGCAAATCGCGTGACTTAGGGCCGCCGTTAACCAGAAAGCCGCCGGCATCTTCGAAGTAAAGGGACGCTCGCTGCTCATCAGCTGCTGCCAGGCGCTCCCTATCAACAGCACGCGGCGAGGCATAAAACAACCCATGTCTGGCACACTGCCCCACCACGACGAGCGGCTGGTAACGGCGATAAAACGGCCGTCCCAAATCCTCTTCATAGGCACAGCCACACTGCGCGCACGCCGTCTGTCGCTTTTCGACCAGGGGCGGAGCAGTTTTCTGCTCCTGGCACTCACAACTGTCAGTTCCGTATAGCACACGGTGACAACGCGCACAGAGCCGCACTTGCGGGCGCCCATTCTCATAACGCAACACGAGAG
>CAZRTM010000075.1:1455-20858 GCA_964602995.1 uncultured Ardenticatenaceae bacterium | reverse complement strand
TGCGCACAGGCGTCATGACGCCTGTTCACGGGCGCAGTTAATCGAGTATTTCGTCTACTATCGTTGGCGGCTACTGCCAGGCGGTGATGTGCGCCAATACATTGCGACGCAACATTTGTTGGGGGTTGATATTAAAGGCGTGGCAGCCAAAAAGAGAATGGCGCTGGACAGTTTCCGGAGCCAGACAACCATCTATTATGACTGGCAAACGCGTCCGATTCTGACGCCTACCTTGCTGGACGAAGAGTGCGTGGGGCCGGAGTTTTTCCTACCTTACGACCCCTCAGCTCCCGGCGCCACTGTGTTTACACGAGCCGTCCCCTGGATTCGAATTGTGCATCGCCTGGAGCCTTTCCTGCAGCGCTGGAAATACCGCGTCGGGGCACTCCTCCGCCGAGGATTGGGCCGCAATGGAGCGTGACCAATCTGGGCAGGAGCGTCCTTTGCGGGTTGTGATGTTTGGCAGCGGGCCGGTGCTGACGCCTGATGCCCGGCGGTTTCTCTGCCGGCTAGAGGCGCATCCCGAAATTGACCTGTTGGGCGCCTTTTGCCAGGCAGAGTCGCGCTCCTTGCGGGCTGTGGTGCGGGATCTACAACGGCGGCGTGGGGTGCTGGCCCTGCCCCTGCTCTTTCTCTGGATGGCAAGAAGCGTAGCGCCATTCTTGACCCAGCCCCGTAAGGAGCTGGCGTTGAGAAAGGCCCTGGCGCAAATAGAAGACAAGATTCACTTTGTCGTCAATATTCATGCGCCAGAGGTGCTGGATACAGTCAGATCGTTGGCTCCAGACCTTGGTCTTATCTATGGTAGCCCGATTCTAAAACCGGAGTTGTTTGAGATACCGGCATCAGGCACGCTGGGCATTCATCACGGCAAAGTTCCCCAGTACAGGGGCAACAAAACGATGTTTTGGGCCATGTACAATGGGGAGCGCGTGGCAGGCGTCACGATTCAGAAAGTCAATGCCGGACTTGACTCGGGGTTCATTGTTAAGGAAGGGGAGGTAATTATCGGCCGTCGTTCACAGCGGGCTGTGTGGCGCGATTTGGAAGCATTAGGGTTAGACCTGTATATACAAGCCATCCTTGAAGTGAAAGCAGGTACGGCTCAGTACCGGCCCCAGACAGGACCCAGGGGCAGGCTATATCGCAACCCCGGTCCGTCTGATATTTTGCGCTTCTGGTCTAAGCAGCTTGTCAGGCGGGTGAGTAGATGACGTTGAAGATTTGTATCTTTACGGAGACCTATTACCCGGTCGTCGGCGGAGGCGAGACGCAGGCTCGATTGCTGGCCGAAGGCCTGGTTGCGAATGGACACTCTGCCATCCTCTTAACACGGCGGTCAGACCCCGCGCTTAAGAAGGTGGAAAGATATGGGGCTATATCGGTGTACCGGCTGCCACCTGCGGGCAGCGGCCAGTTGAAGAAGTGGGGGCTGCTCTTCACAAGTCTACCGAAGCTGGTTCAACTGCACCGGCATTATGACCTGATTTTTGTGTCAGGCTTTCGCATCGTCGGCATGGCAGCCGTGGCCGTTAGCAAACTTTTTGGCAAAGCCTGTGTGCTGAAAGCCGATAGCCAGGGGGAGATGTCCGGGGAATTTTTTCGCGCCGGCCTTGGAAAAATCGGCGTGACGCCCTCATGGCCGCCTTTCAGGTTGTTTCTTCGGCTGCGCAACGCCATTCTGCGGCAGGCTGACGGATTTACCGCTATCACCCCTGACATTGCCTCGGAACTGATAGCCAGCGAAGTAAATGCGGCTGCCATTCAGATGATTCCAAATAGCGTGGATACAGATCGCTTCTGTCCGCCAACCAGGCAGGAGAAATTGGACCTGCGACGCAAATTGAACTTGCCGGAAACAGATACAGTCGTCATCTATACAGGCCGCCTCGTTTCGTATAAAGGATTGCCCTTGCTCTTGCGTGTGTGGCAGGCAATCGTGCAGCAGCGCCAGGATCTTCTTCTACTCTTAGTGGGGACCGGTGGGCTTGATATCGATAACTGTGAAGCCGAACTAAAGGAATTTGTCACAGAGAATGGGCTTGAACAATATGTTCGCTTTACCGGCAGCGTGCAGAATGTGCCTGAATATTTACAGGCGGCAGATATTTTTGCATTTCCAACGGAGAATGATGCCTTTCCATCATCGCTAATTGAAGCAATGGCCTGCCGGCTACCGGTGGTTACGACACCTGTGGGAGCGATCAAAACAATCGTCAGTCACGATCAGAATGGCCTGTTTGTAGAACCGGGGAATTTTCAACAACTTTTCCAGGCTCTGACCATGCTCATAACTGATCCCTTCCTGGCCAAACGGCTGGGACAGGCAGGCTGGCACTCTGTGCAGGAACGTTACGCAGCCGATGTCGTCATCAAACAATACATTCAATTTTTCCTTTCCTGTACCGGCACAACGGATGATTGTGGATATACCAGTGCCGAGGTAGTTGAGCCAGATATAACAGTCTGAATTTTGGGTGGAGGGATGATCATGAGAGCGAGAAAGTATTACCTTCTTTCTGTGGCCATTGCGGGTGCATGCCTTGTAATTGGTCTGGTCGGTGGAATTTTCGTGGGGATCAAGCGTGGCATTCCATTTGTAACCCAGCGAGAGCAGTGGACGATCGGTATCTATCGTGGTGAATCGCCTTTTGCGCTCGCTCCAGCACGGCGTGCCCGCAATCCGGTTCTGAGAGCGGAAGATGTGACAGATGTGCCTGCCAAATTCGTTGCCGATCCGTTTCTGATCCGGGAGGATGCAAAGTGGTACCTCTTCTTTGAGGTCTACAATAATAGGACGCAGCAGGGGGATTTGGCCGTTGCCACCAGCAAGGATGCGCGCCATTGGGAATATCAACAGATTATCATAGATGAGCCATTTCATCTCTCTTATCCCTATGTATTTAAATGGCAAGATGATTATTATCTGATCCCAGAGAGCTTCGAGACAGATTCTATTCGCCTCTATAAGGCAACGGATTTCCCAACTCAGTGGTCATTTGTCGCGACCCTCGTAACTGATAGCGACTTTGTAGATCCTTCTATCGTGCATTTTCATGACAAGTGGTGGCTCTTTGCTTCCCAAACCAGTAACGACGTCCTACATCTCTTTTATGCAGACGATTTGCAAGGCCCCTGGAAAGAACATCCCAGTAGTCCTGTTGTCGATGGCGACAAACACAAGGCGAGGCCCAGTGGTCGCGTCCTGGTGATTGAGGATCACCTCTATCGCTTTACCATGAATGTTGCACCTGAGGTGGGCATGCATGAGGTGTGGGCTTATGAGGTTACCAGGTTGGATAGCGAGCACTACAGCGAGGTCCTTGCAAGACCGAACCCTATTCTAAAGGCCAGCGGATCTGGTTGGACGGGTCAGGGCATGCACCAAATTGATGCCTATCAGATTGAGCAGGATGAATGGATTGCCGCTGTTGATGGCTTTGGGAAGTACCTGGTCTTTGGGCTTAAGTATTAACTCTCGTGAGTCGTTAGGGGAACCAAAGTGGAAGTGAAGAATGGCGATGGTTGAAGAAGAGATTAGGGGTGAAAGCGCTCTGGTAGACCATGCCCCCATGCACGCTCTCTCTAGCCAACTGAATCAGACCCTGGAATGGAGCTTTTTTGAGCAAAGGCCACGATTATTGGCGTTGACTCTAATCATGCTGTTCGCCCTGGCAGGTGTCCTCAGGCTTTATCGCTTACAGGCGCCTGGCATGCTGATTGACCGTGAATATACAACGGCTGTCTTTGCTCGCGACTTTTATTTTGAACACGCCGGCTCTGTCGAAGCGTGGAGGAAGGAAATAGCACATATTATCCGTCAGAATCAGCCAGTTCTCGAGCCTCCGGTTACAGAGTTTCTACTATCTCTGCTCTATCGAGCCGCCGGTAGCGAGCAACTGGTGCTGGGGCGATTACTTACCTCGTCATTCTGGCTGCTCGGGGGGATATTCCTTTATAAGAGCGCCAGAGCGATATCGTCAACAGACGCAGCCGTGTTTGCTACTGCCTTTTATTTGTTTGCTCCTCTAAGCATCCTGCTAAGCAGGAGCCTCCAGCCAGATGCGTTGATGATGCTACTATTTCTTATCAGCCTCTTCGGCATCTTGAAATACTATGAAACACCTTCAGACTCCAGGCTTGTAGCAGCAGCGGCTGTATCGGGATTGGCCTTGCTTTACCGGCCTCTGGTTCTCTTTGGCTTACTGGGCGTATTTACTGCCCTGGCCATTGAGCGAAAGCGCAGTTGGAAAAGATTCATTGACCGGCCATTTCTAATCTTCGTCGTTATCAGCCTGTTGCCGATGGTTCTATATTATGGCTACGGTATCTTTGTCGCCGGCTATCAGCGCTGGAAAGTGGACACGAGCTTTCAGCCGCACCTTCTGTTGCGCCGTGAGTTCTGGAGAGAATGGCTGTTGTTGGCCATTAATGCGACTGGATTCACCCCGCTCATTGGCGCCTTGCTTGGTATGGCCATAGTGCGCAAAGGCCGGCCCTGGGCTTTGCTGCTAGGATTGTGGATAGGCTATTTCATCTTTGGCCTGGTCTTCACAGTGCACATTCATACACATGGCTATTACCATGCGCAACTCATCCCTATTGCTGCCCTTGCCCTTGGCCCTGTCATTGCCCTGATTCCCGCTCATCTTAGAAAAGCACCAAATGAATGGTATAGGTGGCTTCCCATAGTGGGCGCCTTTATTCTGTTGGCTATCTTCGGCGTTCGTGAGGTGCGGGGCAGGCTGGGTTATCAGGTCTTTGAGAGTGAGAGGACGGCGATAGAAATTGGGGAGATTGTCAATCACAGTAGCAAAACTGTATTTCTGGCTCGCTATTATGGAATGCCGCTTCAGTTTATGGGCGAATTCTCTGGAGCATACTGGCCCAGAAAGACCACTTATCGCTTATACGGGCAACCGGACGAGCATGAGCTAAGTATTGAAGAGCGGCTCGACGCTCTTGGCTTTTCTCCACAATATTTCATCATCACCGATTTTCGGGAATACTCTGCGCATCACTCCGATCTGAAAGAGTTTCTCGAAGAGAGTTGCTCGCCCCTCGCTATAACTGAGAAATACCTCATCTACCATGCTTGTAGCATCTAGACTGTTCGGCTCGAAGGAAAGGGCTGCCGTACTGACGTGGCTGCGCGCTGGATTTTTGCTATTTGCCATTGTCCTGGGAATTCTTCATACCTGGGCCGCCATCAGCAGCGACTCCATGAATGCAGACGGCATCGCTTATCTTGATGTGGCCGACGCCTATCTACGTCAGGATTGGAGCACAGCCATCAATCCCGTCTGGAGTCCGCTTTATTCCTGGGTGCTGGCGGTGGCTTTAGCCATATTCCGCCCCACCATGTTCCAGGAATTTGGCCTTGTGCATCTGGTGAATCTGGCCATCTACATAGTCGCACTACTCAGCTTTGAGTTGTTCTGGAGACAACTGGATACCTGGAGACAATTGCGCGCCGCTCACAGCGTGGCGCTACCTGCATGGGCCTGGTGGTCGTTAGGCTACACCTTATTCATCTGGATTTCCCTGAGCTTGATTGAGCTGTGGGCGGTAACGCCAGACATGCTCACGGCGGCGCTTATCTTTCTGGCGGCTGCTCTCATCGTTCGCCTTCGTCTACAGGGTGGGCGCTGGCTTTGGTTTCTGCTCCTGGGCCTGGTGCTGGGGCTGGCCTATTTGAGCAAAGCGATCATGTTCCCGCTGGCTTTCGTTTTCCTGGCGGTGGCACTGCTGACGGCTCCCAATTGGAGACAGGCGCTACCTCGAGTTCTGGCGGCACTGGTCGTGTTTCTACTGGCCGGTGGACCTTACATAGCTGCTATCTCGCAGGCACAGGGCCACTTTACCTTTAGCGAAGCAGGAACGCTCACCTACCTGCGTCATGTCAATGGTATTCCTTATCCGCACTGGCAGGGGGGAACGCCCGGTTTCGGAACGCCAGAGCATCCCTCGCGGCGCATTCTGGATAATCCTCCGGTGTACGAGTTTGGTGAACCAATCGGCGGCACTTATCCCATTTCCTACAATCCGGCCTACTGGTACAGCGGAGCGACGATTCCGTTTAATGTTACCCAGCAGCTACAGGCGTTGCTGAACAACGGTCTCTACTACTTTGACCTCTTCTTTCGCCAGCAAGGAGTCCTGCTCTTTGGCGTCATCCTCTTCTACTTACTCTCCCGCTCGCGAACACAGCTCTCTTTCACCTGGCTTCTGGATAATGCCCGCCGCTGGGGGCTGCTCTTCCCTGCTCTGGCGGCATTCGGACTCTACGCCATCGTCTATGCCGAAGGGCGCTATCTGGGCGCCTTTGTGCTTTTGTTCTGGTCTGATTTGCTGGCCAACGCCCGGCTCCCCGAGCAGGCCCCACTCACAGAGCAGGCATCCCGGCATCTGATGAACCTGGTCACCCTGCTAATGGTTGGTTTTCTGCTGGCCAATGTAGTAGCTTTCAACCTGGAGGGATACGGCCGGCTCTCTGTGCAGGGTGCGCCGGCCCAGGCAGCAGCGCCAGCGCCACGGCCTGTCGAGGTGGCGCAGGTACTGTGGCAACTGGGGCTTGAGCCAGGTGACCGGGTTGGCGTCATTGGTTATGGATTCGACTCCTTCTGGGCGCGGCTGGCCCGGGTCAAGATTGTGGCTGAGATGTTTGAGTGGGAGGCCGGCGATATGTGGCGGGATACTGCTCAGCAGCGTGAGGTGGTACAGGCCTTTGCCGCCACGGGCGCGAGAGCCATCGTCGCCGAATATGTACCCGCCTCTGCCAGCCTGCCCGGCTGGCGTCAGGTAGGTGGATCCAGTTACTACATTTATCTCCTTGAGGACGGCCAATAGCGGATGCCTGGTAGGATGTCTGGTAAATGGCAAGCGCGCCTTGGGGTTGCCATCCTGCTCCTGCTCGCTCTGGCTTTGCTTCTCAACGCCCGGCCCTTCTATTTATATGTGACTCAGGGTAGGCCGCTTTGCCTGCCCTCGCTGACGAGTGTGGGGGGCAGGCTTCAGACTGCACTTTCTCGCGCCGAGGTGGACAATCCGGCCGGCCAGCACGCTCCCATCCCTGCTCTGCCCGCGCCAGAGGATTGGGTTGATTACGGCCCGGTGCTGGAAAGCGGCGAAGAGGGGGAGTGGGATTTCCTGTGGGCCGGCGTCTCCCCGGCCAGTGTGGTCAAAAAAGACGGAACCTACTACTTCTACTATGTGGCCGGGGACGGCGACCGCTCGTTTGATGGCGGCGCACGCCACCGCGCCATTGGCGTTGCCACCAGCACAGACGGCGTCCGCTTCGAGAAATATGCAGGCAACCCCATCATGACCCACAGCCCCTACGGCGGTGAAGAGGAGGGGGCCAACTCAGCAGGCGTCACGCTGGACCACGACGGGCGCTTCGTCATGGTCTATGGCGCTGCCGCCGGTCCCAGAAACGGCATTGTGGCCGACGCCCGCTACGCCTTCTCCGACGATGGCCTGACCTTCACCGACGCCGGAGAGGCGCTTTACCATTGCGACATCGGCCTCTATGGAGCGGGCGACGAGCTGTTTCCGGTAGCCGTGTTGCGCCAGGAAGAGCGCTGGGTTGTTTATTACCACCCCAACGGCGTGCCCAGGACGCAGCGGACGTTGGGCGCCGCCTGGGGGCCCAGCCTGGACCGGCTGACCCACTCCGCAGCAGTGTTGGATGGCGATGATGGTGTGCTCCCGGCCAATGGTTGGGGCAATATCATCACCCTTGATCAGGAAACGCTGGTTCATTTTGGGCAGTGGCGGTGGTGGCCTGACACCTTCGCCGAAGTACGCGTTTCCTCGCCCCAGACGCCGTACAGGCTGAGCGAACCACTTTTCAGATACGACATACCCGATTTGAAGCGGGGTGTCGTCTTTCTGGACAAGGAGCGGCGCACCTGGTTCATGTACTACAACGATTTCAGCCGCTTCTGGCGTCTGAAACTGGCTCCATACGGCGCCCCTGACAACACGCCGCCAACGGTCCCGGCCGGCCTGCGAGCGACGGCAACGGCGCACGACCGCGTGGAGCTTGCCTGGCGCCCGGCTACCGATATGGAGACAGGCGTGGTCGAATACCGCATTTATCGCAATGGTGAATTTCTGGGCGGCAGCCGCGAGCCGCTGTGGGTTGACAGCGATCTGGCGCAAGGAGAGCACTATCGCTACGAAGTATCGGCGGTGAACTTCCACGGCGCAGAATCTGCCTCCGGCGCGGCGGATATTCAGGCGCTTCGTCAGGAATAGGTGGTACTGTAAGTAGATGATGTTGAAGGAGCTTGCAACCGCGATTGAACCCAGGCCGCACCTGGAGCAAATGAGTGTTGTCATCCCCACGCTGGGCCGGCCCATCCTCGAGACCTGTCTGAGCTGGCTGGCGGAAGGCAGCCATTGGCCCGGCTGTCTCATCGTGGTTGATCAGGGCCGCAATCGTGACGTCGCCGCCTGGCTGGCGCGCCTGGAAGCGGCCGGGATGGGCACGCTCTACGTGCCTTCTGGCCAACGCGGCCGGGCCGCTGGCATCAACCGCGGTCTAGAGCGGGTGACCACGCGCTTTGTAGCCATTACCGACGATGACTGCTTCGTAGACAAGGACTGGCTCTCACGCCTGGCGGCGCATCTGCAGCAGGAGCCTGCGGCCATCGTCACCGGCCGGGTGGAGCAGGCCGGAAACGACGTTGCCTTCTCCACGGTGACGGCGCGCCAACCCCGGCGCTACGAAAAGCCACAACTCAAGGCACACCCATTTATCGGCGGCAACGTGGGGCTGGCCCTGGCCCTGGTCAAGCAGATCGGTCTCTTTGACGAACACCCCTGTCTACAGGCGGCGGAGGATAGCGATTACGGCTACCGCGCCCTGCGCCTGGGTATTCCCATCGTCTATGATCCGGACATTGTGGTGTACCATTATCACTGGCGCGACGGCCGGCAACGGGCCGCACGCTACGCCGATTACGCGCGTAGCCAGGGCGGTTTCTACGGCACCCATTTGCTGGACGGTGACCCGCTCATCTGGCTGCAGGCAGCGCGCGCGCTGGCGCGGGGTCCCGTTCGCTGGGCGCGAGGGCTGCTGCAGCGGGATCCCGAGCTGGTTGCCAGCGGGCGCGCATCGTCCTTAGAGCTGCTACCGGGCATTGTCGCCGGGTTGCGGCGGGGGCGGCAGGCATGAGCAGCTATCTGGCCCGGCGCACCGGCTCGGCCATGTTTTGGAAGGCCTTCCAACTGGGGAGCAGTAAGGTCATCTTCCTCGTCCGCACCCTGATTCTGGCACGCCTCCTGGCTCCCGATGATTTCGGCCTTCTGGCCATATCACTGGTGTCAGTCGGGTTCCTGGTTAGCATTACGAATCTGGGTATGGTGCCAGCCCTGGTGCAGCATCCAGATCCTGATGAACAACAGTACGATGCGGCGTGGAGCGTTGGTGTGTCCAGGGCTGCATTTATTGCCGTGGTCGTCTTTCTGACTGCGCCGCTGGTGGCTGCCCTCTTTGCCGAGCCGCGAGCTACGAACCTTATCCGCGTCATGGCCCTGCGGCCTCTGATCAGTGCCGCTGCCAGCATCAGGGTCGCCGACCTGACGCGGGATTTGAGCTTCCGTAAGCTGACCTTTCTGGACCTGCCCGACGCGCTGGTCAACACGATTGTCTCCATCGCCCTGGCTCCTTTGCTGGGAGTCTGGGCCTTGGTCGCCGGCACGCTGGCAGGGCCGCTGGCCTACCTGCTCATCTCCTATGTGCTGGCTCCCTACCGGCCGCGCTTCACGCTCGACATGTCCGCTGCGCAGCCCCTGTTGCGCTTTGGGCGCTGGATTTTCCTGATGAGCATCATTTCCGTCTCGGGCAGCTCCATTCTGCAAGTCGTCATTTCGCGGAGGCTGGGCGTCGCCGAATTGGGCCTCTACTATCTGGCAACCAAGTTGGCCTTCATCCCGGCCGAGGTCTCCTCAGAGGTTGTGGGCACCGTCGCCTTTCCCCTCTACGCCCGCCTGCAGGGCGATAAGCACCAGTTGGCCCGCGCCTTCCGTGCCATCTTCAGCAGCGTCTCGGCGCTGCTCTTTCCCATTTGCGCGCTGCTCATTGCGCTGGCGCCGGGGCTGGTCGAGTTTGTTCTGGGCCCACGCTGGGCGGGCACCGTGCAACTAATCCAGTTGCTGGCGCTGGCCAACGTAGTGGGCCTCTTTGGCGATGCCGTCTCGCCGCTGCTGAAAGGGGCCGGGCAACCTTACAAGCTGGTCGTTATCGAGTTGCTGCAATCATCACTGCTCATTGGGCTTATCTGGACGTTAACCGGCATCTTTGGCGTGCTTGGCGCGGCGCTGGCCTGGATAGTGGCTGTCGGCTCGGCCCAGATTGTCAGCGCCTTCTACGTGCGCGGGCTGTTGCCCCGCTCCTTCTCAGAACTGGTAGGCCCTGTACCGGCTATTGTCGTCGTCGCCGCGGCTGGCGGGCTGCTGGCCTGGGCCATTGCCAATGCCCTGCCCGGCCTGACCGGCTTTGTTGCTGCCGGCCTCGTCGCCTCTCTGTTGACGGCTGCCGCGCTCTTCGTCCTGGATCGTACCTTCACCTTCGGCCTCGCTCGTGACCTGCTGCTGGCTTTCCCGGCCGTGGCTGGTTTGGTGGGGCAGGGTGGAGTGGACTCGTCGTGATATCATGAACCGATGGCTTAGTTTGCCCGGGCGCCTACTGCCGCTCTCCCTCAGACGTAAAATTATCCGTCTCACCCGCTGGCCGCCGGTAGGCCGCGTGCGTTTCGGCTCGCTGCGCCGGCTGAAGCCAATCAGTGACCAGTGGGGAATGGATCGCGGTCGCCCTGTTGATCGCTACTATATTGAGCGCTTCCTGGCAGACCACAGCCCGGATATCAAGGGGCGCGTTCTGGAAATCGGGGGCAATGGCTATACCGTACGATTCGGCGGTGACCAGGTCACTCAGAGTGACGTGTTGCATGTGGCCGAGGACCGCCCTCAGGTGACGATTATTGGTGACCTGACCGACGCCGGGCACATTGCGTCCGACAGCTTCGATTGCATCATCCTCACCCAGACGCTACAGGCCATTTACGATGTGCGCGCCGTCATCTGCACCGTGCATCGTATTCTGAAGCCGGGTGGCGTGGTCCTGATCACCGTACCTGGCATCAGCCAGATCAGCCGCTATGACATGGACCGCTGGGGCTACTACTGGAGCTTCACCAGCGCCTCCATGCGCTGCCTCTTGCAGGAGGCATTTCCACCGGCCAACGTGCAGGTAGCGGCCCACGGCAATGTGCTGGCCAGCATCGCCTTCCTGCACGGCCTGGCCCAAAGCGAGCTGAAGCAAGAGGAGCTGGATTACGTGGACCCTGACTACCAGCTTCTGATCACGGCTCGCGCTGTCAAGGAGTGGGAGCAATGAGGATTCCCGGTTGGAAGACGCTGCGCCAATCGGGCCGCTGGCTCAGGAGCCGCCTGACGCCTGGGGCGCTGATTCTGGGCTACCATCGCGTGGCCGATCTGCAGAGCGACCCGCACGGCCTGGCCGTCAGTGTAGAGCATTTTGCCCAGCAACTGGAGGTTCTGCAGCGCCTGGCCCAACCGCTGCCCCTCGCGCAGTTGGTCGCGCATCTGAAAGCGGGCACACTGCCGCCGCGGGCCGTGGCTCTGACGTTTGACGACGGCTATGCCGACGTTCTCTATCAGGCTCTACCACTGTTGGAACGTTATGAGATTCCGGCGACACTCTTTGTCGTCACCGGTTGCCTCGGCGAGCCATTCTGGTGGGAGCGAGGACAAAACGAGCAAGCGGACGATCCCTTCCCACCCCGCGCCATGACCCGCACTGAGCTGGCACAGTTGGCCGCGGGCGGGCTGGTTGATTTTGGGGCGCACTCTGTCACCCATCCAGCGCTCACAGAGCGACCTCTATACGAGCAGCGGCTGGAAATTGAACAAAGCAAGGCGGAGTTAGAAGCGATTCTGCAAGGACGGATCCGCGCCTTCAGCTATCCGCACGGCGCAACGTCGGACGAGACGCAGCGTCTGGTACGCCAGGCTGGCTATCACTATGCCTGCGCCAGCACACCCGACATGGTCCGTTCCACCGGCCATCTCTTCTGCCTACCCCGTTTCTGGATTGGCAACTGGGACGGACCGCGCTTCGAACGATGGCTCAGATGGTGGCTATCCGCTTCTCCGCTGCAGACGCCACCAGCGCCAGCACATTGGCGGCAACAGATGTGATGGGCAAACTTTACTACTTACGCCAATGGTCTCGGCATCGTCTTCAGCGACGAGTAATCTATCCCATCTGCCGCCGGCTATATCGCGATAGAAACAGGGACCTCAGCTGCAGTATGATTGTTGCGGGCACGGCGCGTAGTGGAACCACGTGGCTTGCCCGAATTGTCAGTTCCCAACTACAGTGCCGTGTTATGTTTGAACCGTTCCACTCGCGACTTGTGGACGACTATGCCGCATTCAACTACTTCCAGTACATGCGCCCCGATAGCGATAATGATGAGCTATACGCTATTTGCAAAGCTGTCTTTAGCGGGGATATTCGCCATCCCTGGATCGACCGTCAGGTAACGACGCTCTCGCCCCGTTGCCGGCTCATTAAAGAGATTCGCGCCAATCTTTTTTTGAAGTGGGTCCACAACAACTTCCCACAAATCCCGATGCTATTTGTGTTGCGCCACCCCTGCGCCGTCGTACTCTCGCGCCTGCAGCTTGGCTGGGATACTGACGGTGATATTGAGCCTTTTCTGGCACAGGACGAGTTGGTGCATGATTACCTGGAAGCCAAGATGGAGATTATCCGCGGGGCGCGTACGCCGGAGGAGAAACACGCGGTCATCTGGTGCATCAGCAACCTCGTCCCGCTCACCCAGTTCGCCCCCAGCGAGTTGCCTGTCATCTTTTACGAACAGCTCTGCACCCAACCGCGTGAAGAAGTGGACCGCCTCTTTAGCGCAATCGGCCATAGCTACACTCCGTCGGTCTTCAGTGCCCTGGAAAAGCCCTCTACTACCGCTACTTCGTCCAGTGCCGTGATGCACGGCGACGACCGCGTCACGCGCTGGCAGCGGGAATTATCGGCGCGGCAAATCGGGGACATCCTGTCCATTGTCAGGGCCTTCGGTCTCGATCACATCTACGATGATTCGCCCTTACCCTTACCGGGCGCGCTCGAAGCCACTTACCGTGAACCGCTGCGAGAAGCAAATGGCTGATACACCTCTCGTCTCGGCCATCGTCATCTTTCTCAATGCCGAGGCTTTTCTTCAGGAAGCAATCGACAGCATCCTGGCCCAGAGCTACCAGCACTGGGAGCTTCTGCTGGTGGACGACGGTTCCAGCGACGGTAGCACGGCTATCGCCCAGCAGTTGGCAGCGCAACGGCCGGAACAGGTACGGTATCTAGAGCATCCAGGACACGTGAATCGTGGTATGAGTGCGTCGCGCAATCTGGGCATCCGCCATGCACGGGGTGATTACATCGCGTTTCTGGATGCCGACGACGTCTGGCTGCCTGAGAAGCTGGAGGAGCAGGTGTCCATTCTAGAATCATATCCAGAGGTGGGCATGCTCTATGGACGCACCCGCTACTGGTTTAGCTGGGCAGAAAGCCGTGGTGATGAGCTTTCTGAGCTTTCTGATTTTGCCCCTGATTTTGTTCCGGAGCACGGCATTCCCAGCGGCGTGCCCATTTCGCCGCCCACGCTGCTGCCCCTCTATTTGAGAGGAAAGGCTGCTGTGCCCTGCACCTGTAGCCTCCTGGTCAGGCGCTCCGTTGCTCAGGCCGTGGGCGGTTTTGAAGAGGCGTTCACCGCTGCGCACAATATCTACGAAGACCAGGCTTTCTACGCCAAAATGTGCCTGAACACACAAATCATCGCGGCCCCCCATATCTGGGACTGGTACCGCCAGCACCCTCGCTCCAGCACAGCTCTTGCCGGGGGCGCCGGGCAGGATGGTCAACATAGACTTTTCTTCTTGAACTGGCTCGCGGGATATCTTGCAGACCACAGCGTTCAGGATCGTGCTGTGTGGCAGGCGCTGCAGCGGGAGCTATGGCGCGTGCGGCCGCCATCCTGGCTGCCATCTACCCCGCGAACCTTACATGCCGTGCGCTGGCTTAAGAAATGGTTGCTGCGATTCGAAGAGCAATTGGTCCCATCTTTCGTCAGCCGTCGACTGTGGAGTGTGACTGAATGAATGTAAATCCCAGCGTACTTGTGCGTAGGGTACGACAAACAGAAAGAACCTTGCGCCTCGAGCGACCATTCGGAGCCACGCTGCTGCTTTCGCTCGTTCTACTGGTCTTCGTGCTTGGCTCGGTTGAGCTTATAGCGCGCAGCCGCTACTTCAAAGCCCATGTCACCTCCATCGACATCGGCAGCGCTCATGGGCAATTCGAGTTGCAGCGCGGGCGGTTGGAAATGGTTGTCGCCGATGGCGGACCGATTGAGTGCATTTTCCTTGGCAACTCGATGGTCTGGAATGGCTTCAGTCCTGCCGTGTTCGCGCGCACCATTCACAGAGAGACCGGTCGCGAGATGCGCTGCTTTAACTTCGGCGTGGACGGAATGCCTCCCTCGGGCGCTGCGGCAATCGCTTCTGTTCTGGTGGAGGACTATCATCCGCGCTACTTGATCTATGGCACGGATGCCCGCGACTATGCCGTGCCGCCCGATGCTCGCGATGCCGTTGTGCTACTAGAGACCCCCTGGCTGCGTTATCGACGGGGAGAATTCTCTGTGAATGGCTGGCTCTATGAACACGTCCATTTTCTTCGCTACCGCGAGACCCTGGGGTACCTGCTGCGATTAGAGAAGCTGTACCTGGTGGAGCGAAATGCTAAGGGCTTAAACAGTGGCGCTTATGGTTTCGGCCCGAGTGAGGTGGTAGCCGATCATGTCCATACCTCACCGCTTGGTCATCAGGATATAGCCTCAGTGCGCTACTATCTGGGTCTCCTATCCGACTACACTATTCATCCTGAAAATGTCCAGGCTCTGGAGGAGATTGCCGCTCTCAATGGTGACGGCACACAGGTCATTCTCGTCGAAATGCCCATTCCCGAGACATACCTCGACTTCTTCGGCCAGGGTGAAGAAGACTATGACCGCTTCGTAGATCTGCTTACCGAAACGGCACAGGCCAGGAATATCCCGTTTCTGCGCAGGCCACCGGCTAAAGCGTTGCCAGAAAATGGGTGGAGTGATTATAGCCACCTTAACGTGAGCGGTGCGCGCATTTTTAGTCACTGGTTGGGCCGCAAGCTGGCTCGCGATGGAATTATCCTCGCCGCCCAGCCGTAGGCGATTGGTTAGAATGTTGAAGAGGAACTTATCGAGCCAATGAGTATCACTTCCCTGGCTTTCACGGCGTTCGTCCTCGGTGTCTTACTGGTATACTATTTGCTTCCCCGCCGCGCACAGAACTACTGGCTGCTGTTTGTCTCCTACGCTTTCTACGTCACCTGGGCCTGGCAATTCGCGCTGCTCCTCCTGTTCGCCACGACGGTGAACTTTGTGCTGGCACGGCGCCTGCAACCCGACGGCAAGGGGCGAAGGAGATTGCTCTGGCTTGGGATTGCGTTTAACGTTTCCCTCCTCCTGCTCTTTCGCATCGCTCATTTCTACCTGCCTCGGCTTCTTTCTTTGTTGTCAATAGGCAGCACTGAGGCAGGGCCTGGCGCATTGCAGATTTTGCTACCTGTCGGCCTGGCCTATTACACCCTGCAGAACATTTCCTATCTCGTCGATGTCTATCGAGGTCAATTAGCTGCTACCACTGACTTTGTCGATTTTGCTCTCTACCTGGCGTACTTCCCCCGGCTGCTTTCGGGACCGATCGAGCGTGCCAGAGCGTTCCTGCCTAAGCTGGCGCAGCCACGCCAAGTTGGTAACCAGCTCCTGGCGCGTGGCCTTGGTCTGCTTGTCATTGGCCTGGCGCGCAAACTGTTGGTAGCCGACACCCTGGCGGCTATTATCTTCTGGGATGCATTTGAGAGGCCGGCCAAATATACCGGGCCAGAGCTGATTGCCTGGATTATCATCTATGGCTTCTACCTCTATAATGATTTTGCCGGATACACCAGCATTGTGCGCGGCGTAAGCGCCCTGTTTGGCATTGAACTATCGTCCAACTTCAGCCAACCTTACTTTGCGCGCACCTTCACCGAGTTCTGGAACAGCTGGCATATTACTCTCTCCCACTGGCTGCGCGATTACATCTTCTTTCCGCTCAGCCGCGCCCTATTGCGCCGTAATCCCAGCCGTCGCAACGCCGCGAATCTCATCCTCCCGCCTCTGTTGACCATGATGGCCAGCGGCTTGTGGCATGGCCTGGGATGGGGTCTGCTGCTCTGGGGAGCCCTGCACGGTCTATACCAGGTGCTGGAACGGCTACCCTCCCTCTGGCGCCCGATTGTGCCCCGGCAGCAGCAGCCATTGTGGCGACAGGGACTCTCCATCCTTGCCGTTCAGCTCCTGGTTGCCGTAGCCTGGGTGCCGTTTGTCATGGAGCTGCCGATAGCCCTCAATTACTGGCAGGGTATGCTCGACTGGACCTTTCCGGTCATTCGCTTCCGGCGCATACTGTACGCCGCCTTCTTGATCGGGGCTGTTCTGGCGCTCGACTGGATTCAACGCCGCAGCGAGGATGAGGTGGTCTTTCTGTATTGGCCCCGGCCCGTACAGGCGTTGCTGCTGGCAACATGCCTGTTCCTGCTTATTGTAATCAGTCGTGTGAATTACCAGGAGCCTTTTGTGTATCTGGGTTTCTAAGACGAGGGTTTGCCCGTGAATCAGATTGAAATTCGAACAAAGCTGCGGGACTTCATTCGCAGCGAACTGTTAGGCCGGCCCGACTATCCTCTTGCGGACGATGATCCACTGATTACGGGTGGGTTGATCGACTCCTTTGCCCTGGCGCAGATTGGCGTATTTGTTGAAGATGCATTTGACGTTTACATCGACGATACGGACCTGACCGTTGCTAATATGGACACTCTGGACCAAATGGTGGCCCGCATCCTGGCCGGAGCAAGCAAATGATTGCTGCGGAGACGCTGACGGAGGCGCTCGACCGCCGTGCCCGGCGCCACCCTCAAGCGCTGGCGTTGGTCTTCATTGCAGAGAATGGAGGGGAAGGGCAGCTAACGGCGCGCGATTTCCATGAACGGGCGCTTGCCTCTGCCCGCGCTCTGGCGGCACAGGGGGTGCAGCCGGATGATGTGGTTGTCCTGGTCCTCCAACACTCCATCGATCTCCTTACCATCTTCTGGGGCGCGCTCTATCTGGGCGCTATCCCGTCCATTTTCCCCTTCCTCACTGAGAAGTTGGACGGCGACGTTTACCGGCAGCAGGTGCAGGCGCTGGTCGCACATGCGCAAGCCCACGCCATCGTCACCTATCCCGCATTTCAGAGCGAGCTGGAACAGCTACTCAGTGAGCAGAGCTGCACGGTACTATCCACCGCCGATTTACGGGAAGAGACGGCTGCACCGCCGGCCGGGGATTTCCCAGAGGTCGAACCGGACCAGATTGCGTTTCTGCAGCATAGTAGCGGTACAACGGGCCTGCAAAAGGGCGTCGCGCTCAGTCATCGTGCCGTTCTGAACCAGATTCGGGCCTATAGTGCTGCCATCGAGCTGCAGGCGAAGGACACCATTGTCAGCTGGCTGCCCCTCTATCATGACATGGGCCTGATTGCCGGGTTTGTCATGCCCCTGGCCGCAGGCATTCCCCTGATTCTGCTCTCTCCCTTCCACTGGGTGCGCGATCCGGTGGCGCTTTTCAAGGCTGGAAATAAATATGGTGGCACCTTATGCTGGCTGCCCAATTTTGCCTACAATCACAGTGTGCGCGCCATCCGCCAGCGTGACTTACAGGATATCCGCCTGGATAACTGGCGGCTGATTATTAACTGTTCAGAGCCGGTGCGCCACGAAAGCCATCTCCAATTTCTGCAACAGTTCGCCCCCTATGGCCTACGAGCTGATGCGCTGGCGACCTGTTACGCCATGGCCGAAAACACCTTTGCCGTAACCCAGAGTTCACCCTCGCAGCAACCGCACGTCGATTGGGTGGCGCTTGAGACGCTACAAAGCGAAAATCGTGCGACACCACGAGCGGCTGGAAGCAGCGGAGCGGTTCCGTTCGTTAGTTGTGGCGCTCCCATTGCCGGGACGGAGATCAAAGTTGTAACTGAGAACGGACAGGCCGCTGTTGAGCGGGAAGTTGGCGAAATATTGATCCGCAGCAACTGTATGTTGACCGAGTATTACCACCGCCCGCAGCTGACACTTGATGCATTTGAACAGGGCTGGTACCGTAGCGGCGACCTCGGTTATCTGGCTGGTGGGCAGCTCTACGTGACAGGGCGTAAGAAGGAGTTGATTATTGTGGGTGGGAAGAACATTTATCCACAGGATGTTGAAGCGGTTGCTGCCACTGTGCCTGGTGTATATCCCGGCCGTGCCGTTGCCTTTGGTCTACCCAATGAGCGGTTGGGCACCGAGGGCGTCGTCCTCGTTTGCGAGATGAACGGTGTCGAGCCGTCCCAGCATAAACAGGTGGAGAATGAACTGCGTCAGCGTGTGCTGCATCATGTAGGTATAGCACTTAGCGATGTGCGTCTGGTCGAGCAACGCTGGTTGCTCAAGACATCCAGTGGCAAACTCCCCCGTTCCCTGAATCGCGAAAAGTATCTGCAAGAGTTCCGCCCATGAACGACGTCGTCACCATCATTCTCACCTACAATCAGCTAGAGCAGACGCGCCAATGCCTGAACATCCTCCTGGCCTCGGGCGAGGTGGGGCAGGTGCTGGTTTGGGACAACGGCTCACGGGACGGCACAGTTGAGCGGCTGCGCGAGCAGTTCCCCGGCGTTCACGTGCACGGCCACCCGGCCAATCTGGGCGTGGCCGGCGGGCGCAACGCGGCGGCGGCGCTGGCCATCGAGCGCTATCGGCCGCGCTATCTACTCTTTCTGGATAACGATATCCTGGTGGAACCGGGCTTTGGGCAGGCCCTGCACGAGGTGTTGAGCAGCGACGAAAGGGTGGGGCAGGTGCAGGCCAAGCTGCGCTTTATGCACGACAGGGCGCGCCTGAACGACGGTGGCGGTGCGCGCATCGATTTCCTGCGCTGGCAGATTACGCCTGTGGGCTTTGACGAACTGGATCAGGGCCAGTATGACACCGTCGCTCCCTGCATCTCCTGCGGTGGGGCCATGATGGTGCGCACAGAAATATTCCAACAACTGGGCGGCTTCGACATGCAGTTCAATCCCTTTGGCCCCGAAGACCTTGACTTTTCGCTGCGGCTGCAAAAGGCCGGCTACCGTGCGCTCTATGTGCCGCAGGCGATGGGCTACCACGCCGTCAGCCACACCTTTGGCAA
>CAZRTM010000075.1:0-1355 GCA_964602995.1 uncultured Ardenticatenaceae bacterium | reverse complement strand
CCTGGAGCTTTTGGATTGATGAGCTATATACCATCGGCCGCATTCAGGCGCACTACAGCTCCCTGGAGTCGGCGCTGCGCAATATTCCACCCCATGTGAACTGGGTGCCCACCTCTTTGTTAATCTCAGCACTCGCCATTCGAGACTTGGGTGTCAGCGAATGGAGCGCGAGGCTCGTTCCGGCGTTGATTGGAGTCGTGAGCATTCCGGTGCTATACCTTCCTACCAGGCGCATCCTGGGAGTGGGCGTGGCCCTGGTTGCGGCACTGCTTCTGGCCATCTCCCCCTGGCATCTATTCTGGTCACAGAACGCTCGCTTCTATACGGCCCTGATGCTGTTCTCCATGCTGGCCCTCCTTGCCGTTTACGTGGGGTTGGAGAAGGACCGGCCTATCTATCTCCTCGTCGCTCTGCTGTTCCTTTATCTGGCTACTTCTGAGCGCCTCTTTGCCATCTTCTTGATCCCGGTCGTGGCTATCTACCTGTTGCTACTGTGGCTGCTGCCATTTGAAAAGCCGGCCGGCTTCAATAAACGGAACTTGCTCATCCTGGCTTCACCTGCCATCGCCGGGCTTCTCATCGAAGGGTCCACTCTTTTGTTCACCGGCAACTCGCGCTTTTTTGCGGATCTGGGTTGGTTCTTTCTCTACCGTAACACCACGCCATTCCGTTTACTTGGCGTTTTCTCCTATCAGGTTGGCTTACCTCTCATAACATTAGCCCTATTTGGCGGCTTGTACTTGTTCTTACAGAAAAGCCGCATTGGGCTTCTTCTTCTGTTAGCGGCGGTAGTCCCAGTGATATCGCTGCTGCCTCTAACACTTGTGATGTTTACCCAGGAGCGGTATGCCTTCCTAACATTACCTGCATGGATTATCCTCGCGGCCGTAACCGTAGTAGCTATTTACTCCCGTCTGCAGAGCCACCAACTCCTGTTAGCCCTGGCGTTGCTCGCGTTGCTCGTGGCCGATGCTACCGAAGATACCCTGCTGTATTATCGCGCCAATGAGGGCAATCGTCGTGACTGGCGAACTGCGTTCAACGTCGTTCGTGAAGGAGCCAGGGAGGATGACCTTGTCGTCGCCTTTTGGCCGGAGTTTGCGCCTTACTATCTGGGTCGTGACATCATAGCCTGGGACGACATTGCGGTGGACGATATCCAGGCTTCACAGCAACGAGTATGGTTTGTCGTCGATTCAGAAACGGTTTGGGGAGCGCCACAAAAGAAGGCATGGATTGAGGCAAACGCCGAGCTGGTCGATGTTCTCTATGTGCGTACCCCCGAGGATCAGAATATCCGCGTCTACCTCTACGATCCTGGACCGGGCAGCGTGACGAATCGCTAGCAGCCAGGA
>CAZRTM010000074.1:0-21015 GCA_964602995.1 uncultured Ardenticatenaceae bacterium | reverse complement strand
CGCCCATTTAGCATGTGCGGGATTGTTTGCAGCATGAGGCGCAGGTCCATGGCCAGGGACCAGTTTTCGATGTAGTAAATATCCAGCAGGCATTGCTCGTCGAACGTCAGGTCGCTGCGCCCGCTGACCTGCCAGAGGCCGGTCAACCCCCCTTTCACGTCCAGCCGCCGCATATGCCAGGGCTGGTACTCCTGCACCTCTTCCGGCAGCGGCGGACGTGGCCCCACCAGGCTCATATCACCACGCAAGATATTCCACAACTGCGGTAGCTCATCCAGGCTCAGGCGGCGGATGATGCGGCCCACGCGCGTAAGGCGCGGATCGTTCCTTATCTTGAAAATCGGCCCAGAAGCCTCGTTCATCTGGAGCAACGCCTCTTTCTGGTCATCTGCATTGACGACCATTGAGCGGAACTTATACATGCAGAAAAGCCTGCCATCTTTCCCCACCCGCTCTTGCCTGTAGAGGACAGGGCCGGGTGATTCCAACCTGATCGCCAGGGCTACAAGGCCCCCCAGAATGAGCGCCGGTACCGATACGGCCAGTACCACACCCACGTCGATAACCCGCTTCACAAAGAGGCCAAACGGATTCAGCGCCACATCGCGCATGGTCAGCATGGGGATGCCAGCCATGTTGCTGAATTCTACGTGGTGCAGGCTGAGCTGGAACAGATCTGGTACCACCTGTGGCTGCACACCATACTGCTGACAAATGCGCACCAGGTCCTGCACCTGCTGGTGCATATCGCCGGGCAGGGCGATGAATACGCTATGGATATTCTTGTGGGTGCGCAACGTCTGGTCCAGTTGATATAAGTTACCCAGATGCGGAATTCGACCCAGACCGATGTTATTCTCGCCATCGCCCTGGTCCAGATAGCCAATTGGTTGGTAGCCGAGATCTGGTCGCGCCAGGAATGTGCGCATCACGCTGCGGCCAGCTTCACCTGAGCCGACAATGAGGGCGCGATCCACATTGACGCCCCGTTTGTAGTAAATCCGCAAAATGAGACGGCGTATCAGGCGGGCAAGGCCAATGAAAAGCACAATAAAGACCAATGCCCAGACCAGCAACAGGCGCGAAAAGGCCAGCGGGCGAATGAAGAAGGTGATGGCCATCATCATGGCCATTCCTGTCGCTGTGGCGTAGCCTACGCGCGAGATCTCCTCGATCAGAAACTCCCCGCGACGCCGGTTCCAGACCTTGTGCTGGTAATAGATGATCGCCAGCAAAACAGTGAGAAGAACTTGCTGCCCAATGTAGCGCGAATAGGGATCGTGAAACGACGTCTCAGCCAGCCACTCCAAACGGTAGCGGACCACATAGGCAAAGGCAAAAGCCAGGTTGATGAGAATCAGATCTGTGAAGATTGTCCAGTTACGGATGCGACGTCTGCTCATTTCAACTCTGATCAACAGCAAGGGCCAGAAGATATGCCTCGGCCGTGCGCTGGGCTGCCCTGGCCCAGGAGTGATTCCCCGCGTGTCTCAAACCGTCCTCCACCATCCTCTCCACTTGCGCCTCATCTGTCAGAACAGTTTCTATATGCTCCACAAGTTGGTCAACGTCATGCGGCGCAAAGAGCAGGCCGCCCGGTCCCACGGCTTCGGGCATGGCAGACGTGTCCGACGCGATCACAGGCGTGCCACAGGCCAAAGCCTGCACAATGGGCATGCCATATCCTTCGTAAACAGAGGGAAAGACCAACATTGAAGCAGCATTATACCAGAGTGGCAGCTCTTCATCGGGAACATATCCGGCGAAAAAGACCCGTTTCTGCAAACCAAGCGCTTCGATTCGGGCGAAGATCTCATCATACATCCAGCCCTTGCCTCCCACCAAAACCAGGGGCAGTTGCCGCTCCTTCAGGCGGGCCATCGCTTCCAACAGCACAGGAATATTCTTGCGCGGCTGCAACGTTCCCACGTGGAGAATAAACCGCTCGGGCAACCCTTTTTGCTGCCGGAAGGCGCTAACCTCGGCTGCGGGAAGCGGGCTGAACCAATCGTCAAGACCAGGAGCTGCCACGTCAATTTTCTCCAGCGGCACGCCGAATATGCGGTGCAGGTCATCACGTCCTGCCTCTGAGATGGCGATGACGCGCCGCGCCTGGCGAACCGAGCGCCGCGTCTGTGTCGTCAGATAAATGCGTTGCAGCGTTGGAAACCGCTCTGCATGTTGGATGAAGCTCAGATCATACACAGTCACAACCGACGGGCATGGTGACCAGAACGGCGTCACAAAGGCCGTGCTATGCAGCAGGTCCACGCCAGCACGGTAGGCGGAGATGGGCCAGGCGCTTTGTTCCCATAAGATACGCAACACCCGGTTTTGTGTGCCCCACTCTGGCGCCTTCACCCGCATGTCAGGGCGCGGCCATTGCCAATCATAGGAACTATAGAGTAGATATTGCAGCCGCCTGTCCGCAGGTAAATGGCGCAGCACCTGAACGATGTAGTGGTGAATGCCGGCCCGCCGGTATCCTGACTCGCCTGAAAGCAGCTGAGCATTAATCCCTATACAAGACATGAAGCGCCATTATAGCCTGTCTTTCTGGAGTAAAAAACGACGCTTTCCCCACGCGAAGCATAAAAAAAGAGCCGCCCCGGTGGGCAGCTCCTTCGCTCGGGTCCAGCGGTAACCGAATCTAAATCGTTTCAATCGTGATGTCAAATGAGTCCTGAAGGTCGTTAAAATTGTCCGCCCATTCGCGATAGACGCCACCGGGTCCTTCCTCTCCTTGCTCATAAGCCATGCGGCCCAGGACCAGGTTTGCTTTCTGCAGGCCGGCCGTGTGCCGCCGGATCTCTTCCAGATCCTGGCCCAGGATCACCACGCGCAGCGCCGCCAGCTTGCGCACGACCTCCTTCTGCTTCTCCAGACAGGCGCCGTCTGGCAGGTGCCCATTCAAATGTTGCAGGCTCTTTTCCGTCTGGTAGATAATCTGCTGCGCCACGTTGCGCGCTTCCACCAGCATGCGGCGCTCTTCATCTTCATACAAATTCTCCTCCGCCTCGCGCACCATCTCTTCCACTTCGCCACTGGAAAGGCGAGCAACCGACGTAATCGTCAGCGCCTGGCTGCTGCCGGTGGCCAGATCGCGAGCGCTAACGTGCAGAATGCCATCAGCATCGATCTCAAAGGTAACCTCAATCTGGGGCACACCACGCGGTGCTGAAGGAATGCCGTCCAGCAGCGCAATTCCCAGCTTCGTATTATCCGCTGCCATATGCCGTTCGCCCTGCAAGACGTGAATCTCCACCGAAGTCTGGTTATCCTCTATGGTGCTAAATATCTCTGTGCGCCGGGCGGGGATAGGCGTGTTGCGTGGGATAAGCGTAGTCATCAGGCCGCCCATTGTCTCCAGACCCAGGCTGAGCGACGTGACCTCCCGCAACTGCACCTCCCGCCATTTGCCAGCCAGCATTGCTGCCTGCAAAGCCGCCCCCAGCACGACGACTTCTTCGGGATCAACGACTGTGCCTGGTTCGTGCCCGGTCAGAGCCTTCAGGCGCGCGCGCACACTGGGAATCTGGGACGCGCCGCCAACCAGGAGCACGGCGTCAAGCTGCTCGGCCGAAATCTGCGCGTCTCGCAGCGCTTCCTGCAGCGGACCGACCATCCTATCTACCAGCGGCGCGGTCAACGCCTCAAACTTGGCCCGCGTCAGAGTGGCACGGAGGTGTCGTGAGCCACTGGCATCGGTAATGACAAATGGCAGAGAGATGGTACTTTTCTGGGCGGTGGAAAGCTCAATCTTGGCCCGCTCCGCCGCTTCGCGCACCCGCTGCAAGGCCTGGCGGTCCTTGCGCAGGTCGATGCCGTGTTGCCGCAAGAATTTTTCAATCAGCCAGTTGGCAATCGCTGCATCCCAATCTTCGCCCCCCAGGAACGTATCGCCATGATTGGCCTTCACCGTCACCAGCCCATCGCTAATTTCCACGACAGAGACGTCGTAGGTGCCGCCGCCCAGATCCACAACCAGAATCGTCTCATCCTGGTCACGCTGGCGCCCATAGGCCAGCGCGGCAGCAGTCGGCTCGTTGATAATGCGCAACACATCCAGCCCCGCGATACGCCCGGCATCCTTCACTGCCTGGCGCTGGCTATCATTGAAATAAGCAGGTACGGTGATCACCGCCTGCTGGACAGGTTCGCCCAGATAGATCTCCGCTTCTTCTTTCAGTTTCCGCAAGATACAGGCTGCGATTTCCTGAACGGGGACCTCACGTCCGGTATTCGGGAGCAGAACACGCACGTCGTCTTCAGCGCCGGCCACAATCTGGTAGGGGACGCGGCTGCGCTCCTCTTCTGTTTCTACATTGCCAGCACGACGCCCAAGCAATCGTTTCACTGAAAAAATCGTATTTTCGGGGTCAATGGCAGCCTGCCGCCTGGCTGCCTTGCCAATCAGTTGCTCACCATTGCGATTGAACGCCACCACAGATGGAATGCGCTTCCCCTCACTCGTCGCAAGAACAGAAGGCTCACCATCCCGAGCCACTGCAATTGCTGATGTGGACGTTCCCAAATCGATAGCGACGACGACTGCCATTTACGCCTCTCTTCCCAATACAAAACGGTCGATGCTCCTAACGTCACAGCCCATACTCATGCCTATCACAGCACAGGCCCACAACAGGCCCGTGCCGGGAACGATTAGAAAGCATCTAATCTAAATGTCTCCCCTACTCTATTGAAGGACTGTAAGAATCATATTGGCTTCGTGTATAACTTCTATAAGTAAGAGGGGGAGCGCTATGCGCGGCTGCTGAACAGGATGCCCGCCAAAATGAGAAGGCCGCCGCTAATGGCCAGTTCGCCCGGCGCCTCGCCAAAAATTAAGAGGCCCAGGATGCTCGCGCCAATCGGTTCGCTAATCACGGCAATGGAGACATAGGCGGCAGGCAGAAAGGCCAGCGCGTAGTTATACGAGGAGTGTCCCAGCAGTTGGGGAAAGAGAGCCATCAGGAAAAAGAGCAGATAGATGGAGGGGACATACCCAAGCAGGGATTGTCCAAGGAGGGCCGTCAGCGCCAACAACGTGACAGCCGCGCAGCCATAAACGATGGTAGTGTAGCTGAGGAGCGAGAGATGCGGGCGGAGACGGCGGCCAATCAGAAAGTAGACAGCTCCGGTCAACGCACTGCTCAAGGCCAGGGCATTTCCCAGCAGCGGCCGGCTGCCGGCGCCCCCCTGCTCCAGCCCGATCAGCAGGCTGCCGGCCACAGCGAGCAGGATGCCCACGCCCATACGCCGCGTCAGCGGTTCGCGCAAGAGCAGCGGGGAAGCCAGCCCCACCCAGATTGGCGTGCTGGTGGCCAGCACCGTGCCCGCGGCAATGGAGGTGTAGCGTAGAGAAGCAATGTAGGCAGCAAAGTGTAGCCCCAGCATGAAGCCAGAGAGCAGAGCCAATTGCCATCCCCGTGCAGGTAAAGCCTGCAGCTCATACCTACGCCGGGTCAGAGACCAGGGCAGCAACATGGCCGTGGCCAGAGTCAGGCGGCTGCTGGCAATGACGATAGAGGGCGCTTCCGTCTGCGCCAGGCGAATGAGGATCGCGCTGCTGGCCGTGGCGAGCACACCTACGGCAAGAATGACAACAGGCGATAAGAATGGTTTTTTCACAGGAGAGCCAGGCGCTGGTTGGGGCATCTAACTGGTTTGACAAAGCCTCCGGCTAGGGCTAGAATGAATTTCGTCAACAATGGTTACTGGTCGAGTGTTAACTGAACGTTCAGCACAGTTGTGCCGCACCCTTGTGCCGCAATGGTAGACCAGCTAACTCTTTGTGTGCAACTTACCCCAGACAATCTTACTACCTCAAAAGGAGCGTGAAGTATGGCGTTTGAGTTACCCCCACTTCCCTATTCAGAAGATGCACTTGAACCCAATATTGATTCCCAGACGATGAGTATCCACCATGATAAGCATCATGCCGCCTATACAAACAACCTGAACAAGGCTCTGGAAGGCCGTTCTGAATGGCAAAACAGGAGCATTGAGGATATTCTGCGCAATATCGACCAGGTGCCTGAAGATATTCGCACCGCTGTGCGCAACAATGGCGGCGGCTACGCCAACCACAATCTGTTCTGGACGGTTATGAGCCCCAACGGTGGCGGCGAACCCAGTGGCGAGCTGGCCGATGCCATTAACGAGAAGTTCGGCAGCTTTGAGCAGTTCAAAGAGAAATTCAGTTCTGCGGCAGGCACCCGGTTTGGTTCTGGCTGGGCATGGCTGGTTGTGAAAGAAGACGGTAGTTTAGACGTCTATAGCACCGCCAATCAGGACAGCCCTTACATGCAAGGCGACACGCCCATCCTCGGCGTTGACGTCTGGGAGCATGCCTATTATCTGAAATACCAGAACCGTCGCCCCGACTACGTTAAGAACTGGTGGAATACGGTCAATTGGGATCAGGTCGCCGAGAATTATAAGGCTGCCAGCTAGCCTTATATGCGTTATAATGGGCTGTGAATAAATGAACAAACGATACGCTGCATCTTATGTACGTATTTGTTCGTATAAATTCAAGTTTTATAGCCCATTGCACGAAGGAGATCTCTAATGACCTATATCATTACTAGATTGTGTTTGCGAGACACAGCCTGCATTGATGTATGTCCGGTCGAGTGCATGGTCCTGGGTCACCCTGAAGAAGAGTGGCCCTGGCTCTACATCGACCCGGACACCTGCATCGATTGTGGCGCCTGTGTACCGGAGTGCCCCTACGAGGCCATCTTCCCCGAAGAGGAAGTGCCTTTCGCCTATGAGGCGCAACCGGGCCAATGGATTGCGAACACGAAAGAGTTGTTGCCCGACGGTCAGCCATTCGAGGGTGAAGTCGACGGTAATCCGGTTAAGCTGCTGAACGCCAAACAGCTGCAAGGCGGCGAGATCCTGGACCTGACGGAAGATATTCCGGCGAACTACGATTTCTTCTCGATTGGCCCGGGCTACGATGCGTTAGATATGTAATGTAGGCCTCAGGCATACATTGCTTTTGACAGTCTTGCTGTTGAGGCAACTGTTGCTCTGTAAAGCCGAATTGGCTAACTCCGTTCTGAGATGGACGCTGTTTTCCAATTCGGCTTTTTTGTTGGAGGAGCAAATATGACACATGAAACAAATTACCGCGTAGAACGCGATTCATTAGGAGAAGTGCAGGTACCTGCAGACGCCTATTGGGGCGCTCAAACACAGCGCGCCATCCACAACTTTCCGATTACGGGACTCAAACCCTACCCCGCCTTCGTGTGGTCGATGGTGATGATCAAGCGCGCTGCTGCCGAAGTCAATCATGATCTGGGGCTTTTCCAGGACCGCGAGGCAGGCGGCCAGACCATCTCTGGCAGCGACATTGCCCGCGCCGTCATACAGGCCGCAGACGAGATTTTGGACCAGGCACAGCAGTGGCAAGATCAATTCGTCGTCGATCCCATTCAGGCCGGCGCCGGCACCAGCCACAACATGAACGTGAACGAGGTGATCGCCAACCGCGCCAACGAGCTGTTGGGTTTCGGCCTGTCAGCAGCGCAGAAACCGGTTCACCCCAACGATCACGTCAACATGGCCCAATCTACCAATGACACGATCCCCACTGCCATCCGCCTGGGCGTCCTCTGGCGGCTGGAAGAGCTGCTGGACACCCTGCAACGGCTGGCGCAGGCATTCCAGGAGAAAGCCGACAGCTTTGACGACATTGTGAAGAGCGGGCGCACACACCTGCAAGATGCGGTGCCCGTGCGCCTGGGCCAGGAATTTGGCGCCTATGCCGAATCAATCCGGCGCAACAGCAATAAGATCAGGCAGGCAGCCGAGGGCTTGCGCCGGCTGGGCATCGGCGGCACGGCGACAGGCAGCGGCCTGAACGCCCATCCCGAGTACCACGGGCGCATGGTGGAGACGTTGAGCCGCTTGACCGGCCTCGATCTGCGCCAGTCGGATAATCTGTTCGAATCGATGCAAAGTATGGCTGATGCCGTTCATTTCAGCGGTTCCCTGCGCACGTTGGCCCAGGATCTGACCCGCATTGCCAACGACATTCGCCTGCTTTCCTCCGGCCCCAGCACAGGGCTGGACGAAATCCGGTTGCCGGCCGTGCAGCCAGGCTCTTCGATTATGCCCGGCAAGGTCAACCCGGTCATGGCTGAGATGATGAACATGGCCATGTTCCAGGTGATGGGCAACGACCTGACGGTGATGCTCTCGGGACAGGCCGGCCAGCTAGAGCTGAACGTGATGATGCCCATCATCGCCTACAATCTGTTCCAGAGTATGGACATTATCATTAACTCGGTAGCCGTTTTTACCGAGCGCATGGTTGTGGGCATCGAGGCCAATCGCGAGAAGGCTGAGGGCTGGTTGGCTAAGAACGCCATCCTGGTGACGGCGCTAAACCCGGTCATCGGCTACCAGAAGGGCGCGGAAGTGGCCAAGGAAGCGATGGCCAGCAACCGCACGGTGCGCGAGGTGGTCGTGGAGAAAGGCTACTTAAGCCCAGAAGAAGCCGACCGCCTACTAGAGGTGCACCAGCTAACAGAAGGCGGCATCCAGTCTTGATGGCTTGATGGAAAATGTGTAAGACCCTTAGGGCCGCGTCCCTCAAGGGTCTTTTTTTGTCAACAAGCATGGAACTGAGCATACCACGCCACATCTACGAGCAAATGATAAGCCACTTGCAGGCTGTCTATCCACTGGAAGGGTGCGGGCTGCTATCCGGGGAGAATGGCCAGGCGACCGCCATTTACCCTGTGGAAAATGTGCTACAGAGTGCAACCGAATATGAGATGGATCCTCAGCAGCAGCTAGAAGCGATGCTGGCCATGGAGGAGCAGGGGCAGGAGCTGCTGGCCATCTACCACTCCCACCCCTCTGGCCCACAGTACCCCTCCCAAACGGACATAGAACGCTCCCTCTACCCCGAAACCGCTTACATCATCGTTTCACTTGCCGAACAGGAGCGGCCAGTTGCGCGCGCTTTTCTGCTTCACAGCGAGCAGGCTCATGAGATTGCCATGGTGATTATGTAACTTTGCAGTTAGAGCTGTGTTGTACTAGTGTAGCGCACAATCCACGCCCAAAACACGAACGATAGGAGAATTAGGACGTATGAACATGGTTTATCTGTTGCTAGGCGCCATCATCGGCTACTTCTTCGGCGCCATCCCCTTTGGCTGGATTTTTGTGAGACTTACCAAAGGGGTTGATTTAAGACAGGTAAAAAGTGGACGCACAGGGGGCACCAACGCCATGCGCGCAGCAGGTCCTATCGTGGGCGGTCTGACGGCCATTGGCGACGTGTTGAAAGGGGCAGCCGCCATCTGGATTGCGCGCGCCGCCTTTGGCGCCGTACTCCCCGAGGCGTGGCTGCCGTGGGCCGAAATCGTCGTCGGCCTCTTCACCATCATCGGTCACAACTGGTCCATCTTCCTGAGCTGGGGTGGCGGTGCGGGCACAGGCCCCAACATTGGCTGGGCCACAGCCATCTGGTGGCCAATGTTCCCCATCGGCGCTCTGGTTGTGGTTGGTATGTTATTCCTGACCGGCATGGCGTCCGTGGCTTCTATGGCCATGGCCGCCATCATTCCCATCACCTTTGCCATCCTCTACTTCAGCGGTGTGCTGGCCACACCTGCCTATATCGTGGGCGGCATCCTCACGGCGCTCGTCGTCCTCTGGTCGCTGCGGCCCAACATCCGCCGCATCATGGATGGCACCGAGCGCGTTGTCGGTCCCGCCGCGCGGCGCAAAAAGCTAGAGACGCAGCAGAACGAGAGCTAGGCAACTGCCGGTGGAATTTTGCACGCCAAATTACTGACCCGCTTGCTTGCTCAGCAGCCCATAGCGCATCAATCCCATCTGATCAAACTGCACATTATCGACCGTCTCTCGCGCGAACAGGCGCGCTCCTTCCTGCGTCAGGTCCAGGGTCGGGAACTCCTCAGCCCATAGCTCCTGCATTTGCTGGTATAGCACCTGCTGTCCTGCAGTATCTGCCGGATCCAGGCGGTTTAGCTGGTCGACGAGGCTGTTCATCAGCGGACTCTCATAGTTAGAGCAAAGCGAATCGGTATTGGTAATGAAATACTCCAGCCAGCCCATGGGAGCCGGAATGCGTGTTGGCCAGCCTACCGGAGGCCAGCCCAGCAAGAACGTCGCGTACTCACACTCAGACATCTGCGCGCTGTATGTGTTCCAGCCCGCGCCATTCAGCTCCACCTGGAAAATGCCCGTCTCTTCCAGTTGCTGTTTGATCATCTGCGCATACGCCTCTTCCAGGGGAGTGTAGCGCCCGTCGTTGATGTACCACAGCGGAATGACGAGCGGATTTTCGACACTGAAACCGGCCAGATGCAACAGTTCACGGGCGCGATCCAGATTGCGCGTTGGTTCCGTGTTCACCTGCTCCTCAGCGCTATCGGGGAGCGGGCTATAGAGCGGCTGTCGTCTGCCCTGGAACACACCCTGCGCCAGCGCCTCGCGGTCAACGGCCAATGCCGCCGCTTCACGAACGGCCACGGTTCTCCACGGTGTATCCTTATGCTGGAAGATGATATAGCTCTTGAAAGTCGGCGGCCCTTCCCAGATGCGGACGCCTTCTATTTCCTGGAATGCGCCAAGCTGGTCGTCAGGAATGTCACCCCAGGCGATGTCTACGGCCTCCAGGCTGATGGCGTTGGCCAGAGAAGCGGCATCCTCATAGAAGCGTAGCTGGATATTTTCTGAGACGGGCTGATCCTCACCCGGCCACTGCGGGTTGGCCTGCAACTGGAGCGATTCTCCCGGCTGCCACTCAATAACCTCATAAGCGCCGATGCCGTTGCAGTTGCGCGTAGGTTCAGGGTCCGTGGCGTAACAGTTCTGGCTGACCACGAAATAGGGCGGAGTCGCCAACACATTGAGGAAGTATGACGTAGGCTGCTGCAGGACAATCTTGACCTCGGTGGGGCTGATGACCTCGACAGCGTCCGGATCGGCGATGAAATCTTCATCGCTGTCTTTCAGGAAAGAGTTGACGTGCCAGTTGCCCAGAGAAGCAGAGCGGCTGATCGACCAGCGCACATCCTCTGCAGTCAGTGGGTTGCCGTCGGGAAAGGTGAGGCCAGGGCGCAAGGTGAAAGTATATTCCAGCCGGTCAGGCGAGATTTCAGGCGGGCCACTGGCCAGCACGGGTACCAGCTCGCCCGCGTTGTTAAACATGTAGAGGCCGCTCATTGTGTTGTACTTCACTTCCCAACTGGTGATGGAAGGAGCAGCGGCCGGGTCCAGCCCCTCCAGATCGCCCAGGACGCCAACCACGATGATGTCATCCGGTGTTCCCAGCAGCGGTTCCCCGGCGTCAATTGTCTCCTTGGAAACCAGCCAGTTGCGGGTCACGCGTTCAATGGTGCCATCAGATTTACCCTGAACAATCGCCTCGTTCACAGCCTCCAACAGTTCTGGGCGCTCATCTGACACAGCCATCACGTATGACTCAGCGACCAGCCAGCCATCGCGGCCCGTGCCTCCCACAATCTTCAGCTGTTCATAATGAGTGCGCGTGTAATGTTCGGCGTCGTCGCTATCGAGAATAACGCCGCTGACCTGGCCGTTGATCAGAGCCTGCAGCCCCTGCCCGACTGAGTTAAAGTAGACGAGGTCTGATTCGGCAATGTTGGCAATATTGGTTGCCGCCCGTTGCCCAGCCAGTGAATCAGACAAGACGCCAATGGGCACGCCGGGTGGTATTTCGTGATAATCGACTATCTCGCGCTCATTGGCCAGCACAACCAGAACCTGCCCCACCTCCAGATACGGCTCACTGTAGCTGATGCCGGAGACCGGTTCCGCGCGGCTCAACGCCGCAATGGCCATGTCAAACTCGCCACGAGCCACGCTCTCCAACATGCCATCGAAGGTCGTCACGACGAACTCATAATCGTAGCCGATTCGAGACATGATGTTCTCGGCCAGCTCGGCGTCGAAGCCGACTACCGTCCCGAAATCGTCAAAAGCAGTGAAGGGCGGAAACGGAGCATCGGTGGCGATGGTGATAAAGTTGGAGTTTTCCGGCGGTGCTGTCTCTGTGGGTCCGGGGATGGCGGTTGCCGCCGTGGTTGGTTGTGGCGCGGTGGTCGATTCCTCTCCGCCTTCATCACGACAGGCCACAACAAAGACTGTTGTCAATATGGCAAGTAGAAACAATAGACGATGATAACGCACGACTCTCATAAAAGTGATTCCTTAGCATTTGCTCTGGTGCGTGGCGAGTATAACAACCCGCTCCAGCAGCAACAAGAAGGGATGAGAGACGTTAAAACGTTCTCATGAAACGAGAAGTGGAGGAGGGCTGCGCCAGTGGAATGCGGCGCGACAGTTAGAGAGCGGCAACGATGCCCAGTTGCTGTTCCTCTGCATTCTTGAGCGCCAGGCTGGCGGCGACGGCATCTTGCACAGCAACGCCCACCGATTTGAAGTACGTGATCTGTTCAGGACTGGTGCGTCCGGGGCGCGTTCCGTTAACAATTTCACCCAGTTCAGCATAGATGTGGTTGGCGTCGATCTCGCCGGTAGCCATCGGCTTCAGCAAGTCTCCTGCTTCGGCCATCACCGCTTCACGCGAATCGACGACAACGAGCGAGCGCAGAATGGTGGTAACGTCCACCTCTTGCATATCACTGCGGAAGGAGCCAACCGCATTGATATGCGCCCCTTCGGACAACATGTCGCCGGGAAAGACCGGCGCGCTGGACGTCGTCGCCGTGCAAATGATGTCGGCGCCGCGCACAGCCACAGCCGGCGAGTCCACCACTTCGATCACATTGGGAATCGGCCCCTGCCCGGCCATCTCCTGGGCGAAGGTGCGCGCGTGTTCTGCATCGAGGCTATACACCCGCACTTCTTCAATATCACGTACGGTGCAGACGGCTTCTAACTGTGTACGCGCCTGGACCCCGCTGCCAATGATGGCCACAACTCGGGCATTGGGCCGCGCCAACAGGTCGGTCGCAGCGCCAGAGCCAGCGCCGGTGCGAATGGCGGTCAGGGTGCCGCCTTCGAGCAGCGCCAGGGGCTGCCCGGTTTGAGCGTCCAGCGCCAGCACCACACCGTGGATGGTGGGCAACTGGCGCTGCGGGTTGTTGGGGAATACGGAGACAATCTTGACGGCGAGGTCGTCACTGGCAGCCAGATAGGCGGGCATGAAAATGGAGACGCCATTGGAACGAGGGACGTCCACCTGTGTGCGCAGGGGCACGGTTGCTTCACCGCTGGCCAACTGGCCAAAGGCAGCCTTCATACCTTCAATAGCCTCAGGCATGGGCAACGCGCGCTGAACCTCAGCCGCTGAGAGGATGCGTAATTTCATGAAATGTAAGTGGTGATTTATTCGCCGAGATAGGCCTGGCGCATCTGCTCGTTATTGCGCAGATTTTCGGCCGTGTCGGCCAATACGATGCGACCCGTCTGCAGCACATAGCCGTAGTCGGCAATGGAAAGCGCCATGTTGGCGTTCTGTTCCACGACGAAGATGGTTGTTCCTTCCTCGTTAATGCGCTGAATAATCTCAAAGCTCTGCTCAACCAGAATAGGCGCCAATCCCATCGACGGTTCATCCATCAGCAGCACCTTGGGGCGCGCCATCAAGGCCCGGCCCACAGCCACCATCTGCTGCTCGCCACCACTCAGGGTGCCGGCGCGCTGGTTAAGGCGCTCTTTGACGCGCGGGAAGAGCTGGAACACGTGCTCCATGTCCGCTTCAATCCCATCTCTATCATCGCGCAAATAAGCGCCCATCTCCAGATTCTCGCGCACCGTCATGCGTTTGAAGAGCCGCCGGTTTTCGGGAACCATCGAGACCCCTTTGTCAACGCATTTCGTAACCGGCAGCCCGCTTACCTGTTCGCCCTCCAGCAGCACCTCGCCCTGGGTTGGCGTCACGTAACCGAGAATCGTCTTGAGAGTGGTCGTTTTGCCGCTGGCATTACCGCCGAGAAGGCAAACGATCTGACCGGGATAAATCTGGATATTTACATCTTTGAGTACGGCAATTGCCCCGTAATGGGTGTAGACATCACGAAGCTCCAGGACCGGCTGCTCGCCGTTGGCCCCATTTTTAGGCACTGGCATGTTCTTGTGACCCCTTTCTACCAAGGTACGCTTCCAAAACGCGTTCATTCTTTGCCACGTCGCTATAGCGCCCCTCAGCAATCTTTTGTCCGTAATCTAGCACGACGACGCGGTCCGAGACACCGCGCACGACCTGCATATCATGCTCAATCATGACGATGGTAAAGCCTTTTTCATCGCGTAAGCGGCCGATAAGCTCGGTCAGCTCAATCGTTTCGCGCGGATTCATACCGGCCGTAGGCTCGTCCAGCAACAACAGCTTTGCGCCCGTAACCATGGCACGGGCGATTTCCAGCCGGCGCCGGTTGGCATAGGAGAGAACAAAGGCCGGCTGGTCGAAGCGATAACCTACCAGGCGCGAGCCGAAGAAGGCCAGAGTTTCCTGTGCTCTGCGGCGCACCTCTTCCTCTTCGCGACGGAAGGCCGGTGTACGCAAAATGGCGGCAATCATACCTGACTTGGTGCGTGCGTGCTGGCCAACCATCACATTTTGCAACACAGTCATATTGGGGAAGAGGCGCACGTTCTGGAAAGTGCGGGCAATGCCCGCTTTCAGAATTTGGTTCGGGCGCAGCCCAACCAGGTCCTCGCCTTCAAACAGGATCTGGCCCTCATCGGGCTGGAACATGCCCGTAATCAGGTTAAAGAACGTGGTTTTGCCAGCCCCATTGGGACCAATCACGCTGACAATTTCACCCTCGTTCACATGGAAGTCGAGGCCATTGATGGCCATCAGACCACCAAACGATCTAGTAAGGTTCTTGGTTTCTAGAAGTGCCATAGTTATATCAACCCTGCCTCTGGATCGCGGCCCCGTGCATCGATTGGCTCGTCGCGTTCAGCCGCTTCCTCAGCACGTAACCACGCATCTTGCAACATTTCCTCTTGATGCAGCTCTCGCATACGCTCCTTAGCCGGGATAAACCCTTCAGGACGTTTCAACATCATGTAGATAAGCAGCGCACCGTAGAGAAGCAAGCGGTAATCTTCAAATTCACGCAGCAGCTCGGGCAGGCCAACCAGGACCAGAGCGCCGACAATGACGCCCGGCGTGTTGCCCATACCACCAACGATAATCAGTACAAGCACGGTGATGGACACCAGAATCTGGAAGCTGCTGGGGAAGATGGAGCCGATCTTAGTGGCGAAGAGGGCGCCGCCAAAGCTGGCAATGATAGCACCGATGATAAAAGCGGAAAGCTTGGCCACCACGATATCGATTCCCATCACTTCGGCGACCGGCTCATCCTCACGCATGGCCATCCAGGCGCGGCCAATGCGCGAGCTTTTCAGCGCCCAGGATATATAGATGGCAACCAAAACAAAAGCAGCGATGGGATAAAAGATGGTTGTCGGCGTACTCGCTCTAAAGGAACCAACCGTGATATCGGGGATGCTGAGGATACCCTGTGCGCCGCCCACGTAGGGTGCGAGCCATTCCGATACGAATAGCAATCGCGCAATCTCGCCAAACCCCAGCGTCACGATGGCCAGATAGTCACCGCGCATGCGCAGCACGGGTGTGCCGACGATAATACCGGCTAAGGCAGCGGCCAGGATGATAAAGGGCAAGGCAGCCCAGAAGGTCAGCTCCGGCGAAAAGGCGGGGGAGCTGGGTGAGGTGAGAATGGCGGTCGTATAGGCGCCCACGGCAAAGAAGCCAACGTACCCCAGGTCCAGCAGACCAGCATAGCCGACGACGATGTTCAGCCCCAGGCCCATCAGCAGATAGATACCTACCAGATCCAGCACTTCGCTGACGAAAACGCCCACAATCCGGGGCACCACAGCCAGCACAAGAATCAGAACCACAATGCCAATGATGAGCACGCGCTGTCGTTCGCGATCGTCCAATCTGGCATAGCGGCTGCTAACGGAAATCTGCCGGCGATCAGTGTAAGCGCTGATGGCAAGGGCCAGCACGAAGACGATAATGGCGCCGGCAGGTTCTAATCCGCCCCTGTTATTGAACAGAAACTGGCGTACAGAATTCAGTGAGAGGCTGCGCAGGATCTGCATGAAAATATCTTGCAGAAGCGCAACGAGCAAAGTCCAGATGATGGCCTGGGTCAGTGGCCCACGCCAGGACTTAGGTATAACGGCCAGCAGGCCGCCTAATAGGCCCAGTGCCGCGCTGCCGATAATCAGGTATATGATGCCAGTGCTTACCTCCTGATTAAAGGAGAGGATACTGACCATGCGCGGCGAGACAGAAACGAAGATGTTGCGCAGGTTAAAGTTATCAGCCGCCAACACAAAAAGGCTGAGGATGATACCTGCGATCAACCCCGCGAACGCGCCGGCCAGCGCATTACGCGGACCGCTACGCACTCGAGGCATGCCTTCAATCGGCGGCGGCGCCTTAGACGCCTGATAACCAAAAGCGAAGGGGATCAGGCCCAGGCTGACATAGGTGAGGGTCAGCCAGGGTTGAATCAGCACGCGTCCAGCGAATGTCTCGACCATGCCGATGGCCGAGATAAAGACGGCCATCCCGCCGGCCAGGAGCCCCAGGCGAGCGGCCTTGGTCAGATCCAGGGCCTTGGCTTCGGCCTCCGCTACCGGCTCTTCATTTTCGCGAAACCGTACCTGTTCCACGCGATCCGTTACTTGACTCATTTACGCTCTCTCCTCGGCTAGCCGTTCTCCCAGAAGGCCAGTTGGCCGCAAGATCAACACCAGGACCAACGCCAGGAAGGCGACGACGTCTTTCAACTGCGTGAAGGCAGGAATGTTATAACCCGCCAGTACCAGACTGGGTCCCAGTGACTCCAGTATGCCCAACACAACGCCACCCAGCATAGCGCCCACAATGTTACCAATGCCGCCCAATACGGCTGACGTAAACGCTTTGATGCCGGGGAAAAATCCGGTCAGGAAATAGACCTGGCTGAAAACAAGGGAGTAAAGCAACGCTGCAGCACCAGCCATAGCACCGCCAACGGCGAAGGTGATGACGATGGTACGGTCAACGTCGATGCCCATCAGGGCGGCAATTTCCTGATCTTCGGCCACTGCTCGTAGCGACTTCCCTGTCTTGGTTCGTTCTACAAAGAGGTAGAGGCCGATCATCATCAGCAAAGCGCCGACAATGACCAGACTCTGACTTTTCAGGATGCGCAGGCCAAGTATATCAAAAGAGCCTTGTAAAATTTGCATGCGGGGGTAGGACTTGATACCGGCGCCGAAGAGACCACGGGCTGAATATTGTATGAAGAAGGAAGCGCCAATCGATGTGATAAGTGGTATCAGACGGGGAGCATTTCTCAGCGGCCGGTACGCTACGCGCTCCAGCACGACGGCAACAGTGGTAGAGGTCACCATACAGACGAGAAGGACGATGATTAGGGATAATACCGGCTGGTTATTCCACATACCTGCATTATTCAGGGCTGTGGCTGTGAAGTAACCGACCATGGCCCCGCTCATGAACACTTCACCGTGAGCAAAGTTGATGAAGCCCAACACACCATAAACCATGGTGTAACCGAGTGCGATGAGGCCATAAACACCACCCTGGGCCAGACCAAAGATGATCAGATCGCGCCATTGGCTGGCAGTCAATCTGCCGCTGGCAATGCTATTAATGGCGCCGGCCACGATCAAGACGATAGCAGTAATGCCAATCGTCCAGAAGATGACTGTAATCCAGTTTAGGCGTTGGGGAAACCTCTCGCGGACATTATTTACCAACGTTGCCATACTTACTCTCCAAGGAAAAAAGACCACGCAGAGGAGGCCCTTTTGTCAAAAAGGTATCCCCTGCGTGGCCTCAAGTAAACATCAATATGCACTTATTAGGGTGCGATTGGCTCGAGACCGACGTCCCGCGCCTGCAACACAATAAAGTCACCCGCTGGCTCGAAGATGGGGAAGAAGATCATCTCAGCGCCAGAGGCCGCAACCTCGGTCAGCACAGGACGCATATCTTCCTGCTCCTTACCAACAGCTGTCGCGATCACAACTTCGCCACCAAACTCCTCGAAGGAGCCGCCGAAGGCAGAGGTCAGACCCTGGGTGTAGGGGTCACCATCGTTGATTGTGGCCGCCCGTTGTACGCCCAAATCTTCGAAGGTGAACTGCGCCGCGGCACGGCCCTGGAATTCGTCGTTGTGGGCGGTGCGGAAGTAGCCGTAGTTCCAGGCCTCACCACGAGTCGGGCCTTCTTCGCTGAAGTAGCCGGTGGCTGTCAGAGACGGGGCCGTGTTGGAGCCGGAGATGATCAGGATGCCCGCGCCGGTGAGCGCTTCGGCAGCCGGAACACCGGAGCCGGAGCAGCTCGTGCCGATAACGGCAACAACTTGCGGGTTGGCAATGATGCGCTGGGCGCCTGTGGTGCCGCCTTCGGCGGAGCACAGATCGTCCTCATTCATGGACAGCTCCAGCGGGTGGCCCAGCAGCTCACCGCCACGCTCGGCGATGGCAAGCTCGACCGCGCGCACCTGGTCAGTACCCAGGTTGGTCACCGCGCCACTGATGGCCTGCAGCGAGGCGATCTCAATGGGAGCGCCCTCTTCAATCACAACCTGACCCAGATCGCCAGGCGCCTCGGGAACAACGCCCACGCCGGCGGCGGCAGGGTCAAACTGGAACGTGCGCGCAACGTTATTCAGAACGCCGGTCACACCAGCTGCGAGGTCAGCAAAGCGCATGATGTCAATCACCGGGCTTGCACAGTCGCCAAACTCATTGCAGCGCAGAGTACCGGTCAGACCCTGGTGCTCCATCTGATACATGGCCTCAATCAGAGCCACACGGTCAATCACCAAAGAACCATCATCCTGCTCTTCTGCAACCTGCTCGATAGCAGTGAAGACCATATTAGCGGCATCATAAGCACGAGCATGGAAAGCCTGGATGGGGCCTTCACCGTAAGCCTCTTCATAGGCTGCCACGAAATCTTCGTAGGAGCCTGAGCCAGGCTGACCAGGACCGGAGAAGTACATACCCAGGCCTTCTTCGCCGATGTTCTCGAAGTAGGTCGCAGACAATAGACCGTCGGCGCCCATCAGATAGACACCACCGCCAGCTGCTGGCTCTTCATCAACCGGTTCCTCTTCTACAGGCTCTTCCTCGGTTGGCTCCTCTTCCACCGGTTCTTCCTCGACAGGCTCTTCCTCCACCGGCTCTTCAACGGAGGGAACTTCCGTTGGCTCGGCTGTTCCTCCACAGGCAACCATGCCAGCGGTCAGAAGAACCAACAGCATTAGATACAGAAAGCGTTTCATAGTTTCTTCTCCTCAATTCAATAAATTGCCACAATCTACGTGACTGGCAACACCCTATCTTTGCCAATACCAAGGGGCGCGAAGCCGCCAGCGCCCAAATAGGTACGACATTTCCTAGAAGCCTGACCTCTATTCGATAGCCTCACCTCCTAATTTACTTGTGTTGATGGAGTGAATTGTTCGATGGTACGACGAGATGCTGTCACACTACCGGAAAGCCTAGCAAGATTCTAATGAAATAATGATACTTGTCAACTCAATTTGCGCGCCTGGAATGACGAGAGGAAACAGTTTTGTTACCATATTATAGTAGAATAAGGAGTGGAGCAGTTGGTGGTGCTCGCCGATGAATCGCTAATGCCCGGAGGAACAAGTGAGCAAAGAGACGTTAACAGTGACCGACAACCGTACCGGTCGGACCTATGAACTTCCTGTTACAAACGGTACCATCCGCGCTATGGATCTGCGCCAGATTAAAGTCAACGACGACGACTTTGGTCTGATGAGTTATGATCCGGCGTTTAAGAACACAGCTTCGACGACCAGCACCATCACTTATATAGATGGGGACCGGGGCATCCTGCGCTATCGCGGATACCCTATCGAAGTTTTGGCTGAAAAGTGCACGTTTCTTGAAGTTGCCTACCTGCTGCTGTTCGGGGAGCTGCCAGACAAAGAGGAACTGGACAACTGGGAACGGGAAATTACCCACCATACCCTTCTCCATGAGAATATGAAGGGCCTGCTGGAGGACTTCCGCTATGACGCCCACCCGATGGGGATGTTGATTAGTGGCGTTGCCGCGCTCTCCACGTTCTACCCGGAGGCCAAGCAGGTGGAAGATCCCGAAAACCGGCTGTTACAAATCAAACGCCTGATTGCCAAAATGCCAACGCTGGCGGCTTATGCCTACCGCTTTAGCATGGGTTTTCCCATCAACTATCCGGACAACGATCTGACCTATGCCGGTAATTTCCTGAACATGATGTTCAAAATGGTGGAGCCTAAGTACGAACCCCATCCAGCCCTGCAGCGTGCGCTCGACGTGCTGTTCATTCTACACGCTGACCACGAACAGAACGCGGGCACAACAGCCATGCGCACTATCGGCAGCACGCTTTCCGATCCCTACAGCGCCATTGCCGGCGCCGCCGCCGCCCTCTACGGGCCCCGGCATGGTGGAGCCAACGAAGCTGTCGTACGTATGCTCACCGAAATTGGCGATGTGAAGAATATCCCAGGGTATATCGAGCGCGTGAAACAGGGCGAATTCCGCCTCATGGGTTTTGGGCATCGTGTCTATAAAAATTACGATCCGCGTGCGCGATTGGTGAAAGAGGTCGCTGACGAGGTGTTCGAAGTCACAAAGCGCAACCCACTGCTGGACATTGCCCTGGAGCTGGAGCGCGTGGCGTTGGAAGACGACTACTTCGTCTCGCGCCGCCTTTACCCCAATGTCGATTTCTACTCGGGCATCATATACCAGGCAATGGGTCTGCCCACCAGTATGTTCCCCGTCATGTTCGCCATCCCCCGCACCGCCGGCTGGCTGGCCCAGTGGCAAGAAATGTTAGAAGACCCCGAACAAGCCATCGCCCGCCCGCGCCAGGTCTACCTGGGGGCAGACGAGCTGGAGTTTGTGCCGGTTGGGGAGCGGTAGGGTGGAGATTGG
>CAZRTM010000073.1:5640-21070 GCA_964602995.1 uncultured Ardenticatenaceae bacterium | reverse complement strand
TCGTCTGCGGCCGGTTCTCCACGTCAAAGCCACGGCCATCATCCGCAATCTCAACGCTAATCGTCTCGTCAGAGCGCCAGGCGCGAACCGTGACGTGGCTGGCGCGGGCATGGCGTGCGATATTCGCCAGCGCCTCCTGGGTCGTAAAGAAAATAGCGCGCGCCACCTGTGGCGGCAGACGGGAGATGACATCTTCCGGCACATCCAGCTCCACAGGAACCATGGTGTTAGCCTGAAACTCACGCGTTAACCGCGCCAGCCCCTGTGCCAGATCTCCCTCAAAGTGCCGCGGGCGCAAATCGAGAATGAAGTTGCGAATATCGCGGATAGCATCGTTCAGGCCATTGATGGCGGCGTCGATCAACTGCATAGCCTCTTCCTGGCCGCCATCCGGCAACAGCAGGCGGGCTGATTCCAGCGTCAGGCCCACGGCATAAATCGCCTGAATAACGCCATCGTGCAGGTCCATACCGATGCGCGAACGCTCTTCGACAATGGCCAGACGGCCAACCTGCTCATAAAGTTGGGCATTTTTAATAGCGATAGCTGCATGGGACGCCAATAGTTCGATCAGCTTCTGATCGGCCATCGTGAACTCGTCGCCCGCCACTTTATCAGTCAGGTACAGGTTACCCACAATCTTGCCACTCAGCAGGATCGGCACACCGAGAAAGCTCTCCATTGGTGGATGCCCCTCTGGGAAACCAACGCTGCGTGGATCGTCACCAATTCTCGGAATACGAATCGTGCGCCCCTCATCCAGAATGGCGCCCAGCAGCCCCCTACCCTCCGGCAAATGTGGGATCTGCTTCACCGTCTCCGTATCCATGCCACTGTGAATAAACCGCGCCAGACGCCCACTACTATCAGGAATTCCCAATGCTGCATAGCGTGCACCGGCCAGTTCCCGTGCTGACTCTACAATCTGGCGTAGGACGTTATCCAGCGTCAGATTGCTGGCAACAGCTAACGCCGCCCGGTTGAGCGATGCCAGCGCCTGCTGGCTCATAGCCTCTGAACTACTCATCGTGTTAGGCCGTATCAAGTCATATCAGGTATCGGTATTAGAGAAAATCCTGGAGATGATGCTGCACTGCATAGGCTGCTGCTTCCGCCCGGTTAGACACCTCAAGCTTAGAGAGAATACTGCTCACGTAATTACGAACCGTTCCCTCACTCAGAAACAGCGCGTCAGCAATCTCGCGATTCGTCTTCCCTTCGGCAATCAGAGCCAGAACCTGCATCTCTTGTGCAGTCAATTCCCCAAACGCTGCCTTCTCCTCTTTTTGAATGGCGCGCCTCACTTCGCTGAACACGCGTTGCGTCAGCGACGGGTCCAGGGTCGCTTCGCCACGCGCCGCCGCTTCCACAGCCTGAATCAGCTCACCGCTGCCAATCTGCTTCAGGACGTAACCACTGGCGCCGGCGCGAATGGCTGCGAAAAGCAGTTCGTCATCAGCATAGGAGGTTAACATCACCACTTTCGTGTTGGGAAGCGCAGTAGTAATTTCCTCGCAGGCATCAATACCGCTGCTACCGGCCAGCCGAATATCCATCAGCACGATATCGGGTTCATGCTGCATCGCTTTTTGGACGGCTTCGTCAGCCGCAGCTGCCTCAGCCACAACCTCAAAATCGGCGTGTCGCTCGAGCAGGCTCTTCATGCCAAGGCGAACTACCTCGTGATCATCTACCAGCATAATTCGGATCATAGTCAAAACCAGGATTATACTTTGCTTCTCGAGTATGTTACATCGAACCAGATTATGGTCAAAGGTCTGGCACAACTATTCTTCTATGATGTCATATTCAGTGTCAATAGGAACTACCTGCGACAACATGGCGTTGGCAGGACAATATTTGGTTACCGACAGCTCAATCGAGCGCTCAACCGCTACCGGCTCTACGTTGACGCCATGCACAATATACTTCATGGTGATATGCGTGAAAACCTTTGGATGCTCGCGCGCTCTCTTGGCATCGACTGTCACCTGCAACCCGGTAATATGCTGGCGCTTCTTACGCAAAATGGAAATGACATCCATTGCTGTGCAGCCCGCCAGGCTTATGAGCATAAGCTCCATAGGGCGGAAGCCATCGTCATCCCCACCCGCAGCAGGCGCTGCGCCAAGATTGACGGTAAATCCACTATCGGCTGTCGCCTTAAAGGACATTCCCTGTTCTAGGGTAACGGAAGCTTTCATGAATTGCCCCCCTGCCATGCAATGTAAGCAAGCATGTGAGTCATGTTAGTCATGTGAGTATTGAAATTGTAGATTAATTCGCGCACAGTGAGAAAAGGAAACCCGGCGCGACGACCCCGTGGTTCGTTTGCACGAGCGCAACGGCCCATCGCGCCGGAACTTATGCCTATGCAACTAGAATTATTGGGCCGTAAGGGTTAATAGATAAGCCACCAGATTGTCGATCTGCTCAGGAGTCAGATCAGCCTCATAATTCTGGTACATGATCCCTGGCTGGTAACCTTCGACGACATGGGCATCTGGAGCAACAATCGATTCACGAATGTACTCCTCAGCAGACATACCCTCAACATAATCACCAGCGCGGTCGGCCAGCCCATAGTGAGATGGGCCTACGGGAGATGGCTGCATGGGATCATCAGTAGGCTCCACGCTGTGACACGTTGCACAGCCAGGAGCGCCTGTATCGGCGATGGTCGCCATATGATACAGCTCATCGCCTGCTGCCGCATCCCCAACCGTTTCGCCCGACGGTGCGCCCGTATCCCCATTCGTTGCACCGCCGTTGGTATCCCCACCGTCACCGCCACAGGCAACAAGCAGGATCATGACCAGCACAAAGGTCAGGAAAAAAGAAGCTCTTCTTTGCATACAATCCTCCATTGCGTATAAAACGCCTACTTGTGGACCTACCTCCGTCAGGGTCCATTGTTGATTATACACTATTGTGTATACCTACCTGGACCGCACAGCAAACGCCGGAGAGGGATCCGGTTTCCGCAGTATGGTGACAGCATAAAGCTGAATTGTTACTGTCACATCAGAATTATCGAACTTCGCCAGATCCGCCATCAAATTCAGAGGCCATAAAACTTGATCAGTTGCCAGTGAACCGGTACCATCAGCGTGCAACAAACCTTTTGGTCGCCAACAGTGAATCAGGCGAGCCGTTCGCGCCGTCTGTTACTATGAAACGTCAGGAATTAACTGATGCCATCGCTGACACGCTGGTCCATACGTACATCGTTTCTCTATCTGGTTTTTGCATTTCTGGTCGGCCTGCTCTTCTCCCTACGCTCCCTGCTAAGTCTGCCCCCCCTTGTCAACACCCTCAGCCCGGTTTACTTCCACCTGTTCCTCGTCGGCTGGGTCACGCAGCTCATTTTTGGCGTTGTCTTCTGGCTCTTCCCTAAAACAGAGGGCGGGCGCGAGTTGCAGGAACGGCTGGGCTGGGTCACCTTCGCCACTCTCAACAGTGGCCTGTTGCTGCGCGCGGCCGCCGAACCATTTGCAACGCTCAGTCCGGGCAGCGGCTGGGGAACAGCACTGGCAATCTCGGCTATCTTGCAATGGGTAGCCGCCCTATCCTTCGTTATAGCGACCTGGCCGCGTGTCTACGAGCGGCGGCCTACGCGGAGGTAGCAAGCCGATGCCACCACTCAGTATCTGGTACGTGCGCTCTGCACTGGTCCACCTGCTCATCGGATTTACCGTCGGCGGTCTGATGCTGGCTAACAAAGGAATGCCCTTTGCGCCGGAACTCTGGCTCTTGCGGTCGGCCCACATCGAGCTTTTATTTGTCGGTTGGCTCATTCAGCTAGGGATGGGCGTTGCATTTTGGATATTGCCCCGCTTCTGGACGCCGCCGGTGCGCGGCAACGAAACCGGAGCGATCGTCAGCCTGGTTTTGCTGAACGTGGGAGTCTGGCTTGTCGTCGTCGGAACCGTCTGGCGCAGCGGCTATGTGCTGGCTCTGCTGGGACGGCTCAGTGAAGTTGGCGCTGCCATCGCCTTTGCCAGCCATCTCTGGCCTCGAATTGTACCCCGGCAAAGTTGAGCCGGGAAATAGACCGTCGAAGGTCCCTGGTGTGAATGATTTATGCCTAAGCTAACCCGCTGGTTCATCAAGACTGCCCTCGTCTACCTCATCCTGGCTCTGGCCCTGGGTCTCGTGCTGGCCTCGGCCGGCATCTTTCCCCAGCCTTTTTCGGTCGGCGGGCTGACGTCAGTCTATTTCCACCTGTTTATGGTCGGCTGGGTTACACAACTGATATTCGGCGTCGCCAACTGGATGTTCCCCACCCTCAATCGTGAAGCTCCTCGTGGCAGCGAGACGCTGGGCTGGGCCACCTACTATCTGGTCAACGCTGGGCTGTTGTTACGCGCCATCGGCGAGCCGCTCCTGGCGTCCGGCGGGGCAGCGCTGTGGGCAATTCTCCTTGTGCTGTCCTCAGCCCTCCTTGTCATTGCCGGTCTGGCCTTCCTGGTAAATAACTGGAATCGGGTGCGAGGCCGCTAGATGCCACGCCTCACCGTCTGGTCCATTAGAGCAGCTCTGCTCTACCTGCTGGTGGGCTTTACCTTTGGCCAGCTCATGCTCTACAACAAAGGCATCCCCATCAACGGCGCCCTGTGGCGATTGCTACCGGCACACATCGAATTTCTTCTGGTAGGCTGGATCGGCCAACTGGCCCTGGCTACCGCGCACTGGATCATTCCCCGCTTTCGCGGCGGCGTTTACGGCAATCTGAAACTGGCCTGGCTCTCTATCATCCTCCTCAATAGCGGCATCCTCATGGCTGGCTTAGGGCCGGTCCTGAACACGCCGCGATGGGTCGTGCTGGCAGGCAGAATCGCCGAAGCCGCCGCCGTTCTGGTCTTTGCCATCTACATCTGGCCCCGTATCCGGCCCCTGGGCCAGGAGCCCTAATAGGGCCGCCCCTTCCCCTTCGTGACGTTTGTCAGAACGCATCATGCACTTCGTCACTGGGAGTCATTCCCCTCTCCATCTTAGAATCAGAGTGTAACCAGACTCGACACGGTGGCGGCCGGCATCCGTCGCCGCAAGCCGTCGCTCGTAAATTATGAGAGGGAGAATGCGATGATTCAACCGGATCGCGTTGTTCACACCACCTGCCCCTACTGCGGCGTTGGATGCCAGATCGACCTTCATGTGAAGGACGGCCTCATCTACCGCAGTGACGGCCGCTTTGATAATAACGTCAACCGTGGCAATCTCTGCGTCAAAGGGCGTTTTGGCTATGACTTTGTACACGCACCAGACCGCTTGACGCAGCCACTGCTGCGCCGGATCGGGCTGCGGCAGGTTGAGCTGCGAAAGAGCAGTTGGAACGAGGCTCTGGACCTCACGGCGCAGAGGCTGTGCGAAATCCGTGACCAGTATGGCCCGGATAGCATTGGCTTCCTGACCTCCGCCAAGTGCACTAACGAAGAAAATTACCTGGTACAGAAACTGGCTCGCGCAGTCATCGGCACCAACAATGTCGATCACTGCGCGCGTCTCTGACACAGCAGCAGCGTGGCCGGTCTGGCCACAACGCTTGGCTCTGGGGCCATGACCAACTCCATTGCCGATATCGTGGAAGCCGATCTGTTGCTCGTCACCGGTTCGAACACCACCGAGGCCCACCCTGTAATCGGGCTGCAGATGAAGAAGGCCGTGCGACGCTATGGCGCAACCCTGATTCTGATTGATCCGCGTGAGATCGAGTTGGCCAACTTTGCCGCCCTGCATCTACGCCCCCGGCCAGGTAGCGACGTAGCTCTCCTCAATGCCATGGCCCACGTCATCATCAAAGAAGGGTGGTACGACTGTGAATTCATCGCCGCGCGTACAGAACAGTTCGACGCCTTCGCCCGCGCCGTCGCAGCCTGGACGCCGGAACGAGCCTCGGCCATTAGCGAAGTGCCCTGCGACCTGATTGTGGAAGCAGCGCGCCGCTATGCGCAGGCCGGCAGCGCAGCCATCTTCTGGGCCATGGGCATCACCCAATCCACACACGGCACAGATAACGTTAAGGCGCTCTCCAATCTAGCGCTGCTAACTGGCAACATTGGCCGGCCCGGCACCGGTCTTAATCCCCTACGCGGTCAAAATAACGTGCAGGGAGCGTGCGACATGGGCGGCCTGCCCAACGTCTTCCCCGGATACCAACCGGTCAATGCGGAGCCTATTCGTGAGAAATTCGCTGCCGCCTGGGGCGTGCCGCTGGCACATCTCAGCCCGCAGCCAGGGCTGACTGTTACCGAGCTGATAAATGGTATTCTGGCAGGCAAGATACACGCCCTCTACATCGTAGGCGAGAATCCCATGCTTTCTGACCCCAATCTCAACCACGTTGCAGAGGCGCTGCGGGCCATCGACTTCCTGGTCGTCCAGGACATCTTCCTCAACGAGACAGCACAGCTTGCCGACGTCGTGCTCCCGGCGCTCAGTTTTGCTGAGAAGTCAGGCACCTTCACCAACACTGAGCGGCGTGTGCAGCTCATCCGGCCTGTTTTGCCCGGACCAGGAGAGGCCCGCGCCGACTGGGATATTCTCACTGACCTGGCTAACCGTCTGGGCGCCGGCTGGGAATACGACTCCCCTTCCCAGGTGTTTGACGAAGTGGCAGCCGTGACGCCACAGTACGGCGGCATCTCCCACGCGCGGCTAGAGGAAGGCGGTCTGCAATGGCCTTGCCCCACACCCGACCACCCCGGAACGCCTATTCTGCACACCACCCAGTTCACTCGCGGCAAGGGCCTGTTCGCGCCAGTTGAATATATCGCGCCGGCCGAAGAGCCAGATGAAGAATATCCACTGATTCTCTCCACCGGTCGTATTCTCTATCACTGGCATGGCGGCACCTTGTCGCGCCGTTCCAGCGGGCTGGAGGCGATCGCACCTGAGGCTGAGGTGGAAATCAACCCGGCAGATGCCCGCGCCTATGACATCGCTGAGGGTGACTACGTGCGCGTCACATCTCGTCGTGGCCAGGTAACGGCGGCTGCACATCTGACGGAGCGTTCACCGGCAGGGACGGTGTTCATGACCTTTCATTATGCCGAAGCGGCAGCCAATCTCCTGACCATCGACGCAGTTGATCCGGTTGCCAAGATTCCCGAGTATAAAGTGTGCGCCGTTCATATCGAACGGGTGAACGGAGCGCCAGAGGCAATTGAGCAGGCGCTACCTTCCAAAATAGGAGAACCATGATGGAAGATGTTAAGAACCACTCGCAGCCATTACCGGCCTTTTCGGTAGATGCTCTCGTGCCGAAAGAGATGGCCGCCAGGATGGAGAACGTTGGCGTGGCTAAAGTACAGCTTGGCCCCTTGCGCATGTTTGCCCTCGCCGTTCTGGCCGGCGCCTTCATTGCGCTGGGCGCCATCTTCTCCACCACGGCTACAACCGGGGCCGGTGGCGCCCTCCCCTTTGGCGTAGGCAAGGTACTGGGTGGGCTTGTCTTCAGCCTGGGCCTGATCCTGGTCGTAGGAGCCGGCGCAGAGCTGTTCACCGGCAACAACCTGATTGTTATGGCCTGGGCCAGTGGCAAGGTCTCAACCCTCAGCCTGTTGCGCAACTGGGCCATTGTTTACGCCGGAAACTTCACCGGTTCCATCCTCACCGCCTACATGATGTTCCTCAGCAAGCAGTACACCTTTGCCAGCGGCGCCATCGGGCTTAATGCCCTTAATATCGCCAGCGGCAAAGTCTCTTACGACTTCCTGCAGGCGGTGGTGCTGGGCATCTTCTGTAACGCCCTCGTCTGCCTCGCGGTCTGGCTGGCCATCGGCGCTCGTAGCGTGACTGATAAGATCCTGGCCATCATCTTTCCCATTTCCGCATTTGTGGCGGCCGGCTTCGAACACAGCATCGCCAACATGTACTTCATCCCCATCGGCCTGCTGATCAAGAACGGAGCCGCAGCAAGCTTCTGGGAAGTCACGGGCCACACGGCGGCTGACTTTGCCGGTCTCACCTGGGGCAGTTTCTTCATCGACAACCTGCTGCCGGTGACCATCGGCAACATCATCGGCGGCGCCCTGATGGTTGGCCTTGTCTACTGGTTCATCTATCTGCGACCTGACTGGATTGGCCGTAAACAGGAGGAAGAAGAAGGAGCAGCGCCAATTCTGGCAACGCGCCGCTAAGACAGAGCTGAGCTGCGCTGATAGTTGGAATTAAATCGGACATGTAAATAGTGAGACACGATAGCGCTGGTTTTGCCTCTCTTTGCGGGTACGTTACAATCTCCGCCCATGAATCGTTCCCGTCATCTGCTGCAATCCAGCGCTATCGTTATTCTGCTTTTTGGCTTTGATAAGGTTGTTGGCCTGGCGCGGACCCTTTTGGTCGGCCGCGCTTTTGGCACCGGCCCGGCCTTCGACGCCTTCACCGCAGCCAACCAGCTACCCGAAGTCTTTGTCACGCTCATTTCCGGTGGCGCCCTCGCCGCCGCTTTCATCCCCGTCTACTCTGCCCGGCTGACCAGCAACCGCGCAAGAGAGGCAGCGCGCCTTGCCAACTCCACCCTCACGCTGGTCATCGCCATCCTTGGCGGCATTTCCGCTCTGGGCGCCCTGATTGCGCCCTGGCTCACCAGCACCCTGTTGGTGCCCGATTTTTCGCCGGAATTACAGACGCTAACCTCGGACCTGATGCGCATCATTTTGCTGCAGACGACGATCTTCGGCATCAGTGGTGTGCTGAGCAGCATCCTCAACGCGCACCAGCACTTTGCGCTCCCGGCACTGGCGCCGATTGCGTTGCACCTTGGTTATTTCGTGGGCCTCTTCGTTTTCGTGCCGGCCATGGGCGGCGATATTCACGGTTTGGCCTGGGGCACAGTTGTCGGTGGCCTGCTGCACATTTTGATTCAGGTCCCGGCTCTCATTCGCTACCGTATCGGTTATCGTCCGTCGCTCGGTCTGCACCTTTCCGGCGTGCGCGAAATCATTCGCCTCATGGGGCCGCGCATCGTCACCCTGGGCACAATCCAGGTTGCAGACCTCTTCATCATCCGCCTCACTTCTGGCCTGCCGTCTGGCAGCACGTCCGGCTACTTCTATGCCTATTACCTGCAACAGCTACCGGAAACGCTCTTTGGCACGGCGATTGGCATCGTCGTCTTCCCCACCCTGGCCGAGCTTTTCAACGCGCGAGATATCGAGCGCATGAAGCGGTTTGCAGTAAACGCTCTGAAAGTGGTATGGATGCTGACCATTCCCGCCGGCGCCGGTCTCATTTTGCTGGGACGTCCGGCCATCGCCCTTATCCTGGAACGGGGCGCCTTCGATGCCGCCTCGACCGCCCTCGTTTACAGCGTCCTCATCTTCTTCAGCGTGCGCGTGGTCAGTGAAGCGACTCTGGAGATTGTGGCCCGCCTCTTCTATGCCCAGCACAACACAAAGACGCCGATGTACGCCTCACTCGTCTGGCTGGCCGTCACCGTTTCCCTTCTCTACCTCTTCGTCGATGACCTGGGCGTGGGCGGCCTGGCTCTGGCTTCTACCGTCGGCTTCACGGTGCAATCGGGCCTGCTCTTCTTCCTCAACCGTCGCGCCCTGGGTTCGCTGTTTGAAGGCGAGCTGTTGTTGAGTCTTGCTCGTGCCCTGGGCGCAACAGCTGGGATGGCAGCGGTCATCATTGGTGTACGCCGGGCCATTGAGGATGGTTTTCTGGATAGCCTGATCGCCTTCGCTCTGGAAGCAACCGGCAACCGGCTGGCGGAGGCAGATATCAGCAGCATCCTTTTCCTCGCGTTGGGCGGCCTGGTCGGCGTCGCCGCTTACCTCATTCTCAACTACATTCTGGGCGGCCGCGAACTGCCGGCGCTGGTGCGCCTGATACGCCCACAACCGGCCTGACTCTGGCACAGATCTACTGCAGAACGAGCAAATTACTCGAGGAAAATTAGCCACCAAGAAATTACTGAACGCCCGTTCGGTTTTGTTAATTTGGTGTTGACACACTCGAACGTTTGTGCTACTATGCCTTCTAATAAGAGCGACAGAAGGAGTTAGAACACATGGCAAGTAGCAATGGCCGCGAGGCCACCCTGGAAAGAACCCTCAGCGCATTGACCAAACGATTTGGCGAGGGCGCTATTATGCGCCTGGGTGAGGCACAACACTTGAACGTGGAAACAATCCCCACAGGTTCCCTCTCATTGGACATCGCGCTGGGCGTGGGCGGTGTGCCGCGCGGCCGGGTCATCGAGATTTATGGACCCGAATCCTCCGGCAAGACCACCCTCTGCCAGCACATCGTCGCCGAAGCGCAGAAGCGCGGCGGCATCTGTGCCTTCATCGACATGGAGCACGCCCTGGACCCCGCCTACGCCGCCAAGTGTGGTGTGGACGTCGACAACCTCTACGTCTCCCAGCCCGACACCGGCGAGCAGGCGTTGGAGATTGCCGAAGCCCTCATTCGCTCGGCCACCATGGACGTCGTCGTCGTGGACTCGGTGGCCGCTCTGGTGCCGCGCGCTGAAATCGAAGGCGAGATGGGCGACGCCCACGTCGGCTTGCAGGCACGGCTGATGTCGCAGGCGCTGCGCAAGCTCTCCGGCGTCATCAAGCAGACCAACACCGTGGTCATCTTCACCAACCAGCTACGCATGAAGATTGGCGTCATGTTCGGCAATCCAGAGACGACCAGCGGCGGCAACGCGCTGAAGTTCTACGCCTCGGTACGCCTGGACATCCGCCGCATCCAGAGTATCAAGGATGGCGGGCAGGTGGTAGGCAACCGCACGCGGGTGAAGGTCAAGAAGAACAAGGTCGCCCCCCCCTTCACCGAAGCCGAGTTCGACATCATGTACAACGAGGGCATCTCCAAAGTTGGCGACATCCTGGACCTGGGCGTTGAATATGACGTGCTTGAAAAGCGCGGCGCTTACTTCCGCTACGGCGAAGAACTCCTCGGCCAGGGCCGTGAAAATGCCAAGGCTTTCCTGCAAGATAATAAAGAAATGATGGACGAGATCGAGAACAAAGTGCGCGCTGCTGCCGGTTTACCGGCGCAGCTGCACAATACCGAAGCAGAAGAACAAGCAGAGTAACAAGCAGAAGCTTAATAACGCGAATTCGAACGATCCGGAACCCTACTAGCGGCATAGACAGCGACGAATGGCACTATCTGGGGATGAAACGAATTATAAGAAAATTGATTGCTTAACGACATGGGCCTCGGCTGCTCTGGCGGCTGGTCACTGTACGGATGCAGAAAGTGCATCATCGAGCTTATACAACGTTCTAACCAGGAACCAGCGACACGTAGACGCTTTGCAGCGATTTACGCCATGCGTTCTGTGCATAGGACAGCCACCAGGATTAGCGTAATCCTGGTCACCTGTCCGTCTCGCTGTTTTTACACTTGAATTGGTTCACCTGCTTTGTGCCGTGGTAAGGTGTTGCCACGGCATTTTTGGATCTTACAAATAGTGAATGACTGGCGCCTATATTTATGCCTGAGATAACTGCCTTAACGCCGCAGAAGCGAAATCCCGACCGAGTAAATCTGTATCTCGACGGCGAGTTCGCCCTGGGCCTTTCGGCTGAAGCGGCAACTGGATTGCGCGTAGGCCAGACCCTGGATGAATCTGCCCTTGCCGATCTGCAAGACAGAGAGAACTTCATCAGCGCACGGCAGAGCGCTTTTCGCTATCTTTCCTTCAGGCCTCGAAGCATCGCCGAAGTGCGACTCAATCTCCTGGGCAAGGAATATGACGAGGCGCTGGTAGAGCAAGTTATTGATTATCTCATCGCCCACGATTATCTGGACGATGAAGAGTTCGCTGCCTATTGGGTGGAACAACGCGAAGCGTTTAAGCCGCGTAGCCGTTACGCGCTGCGGCAGGAGCTATTCCAGAAGGGACTCTCCCGTTCCGTTATCGCTCAGGCCCTGCAAGACGTTGACGAAACCGACGCCGCCGAACGTGCCGCTCGCAAGCGGGCGCGTCGCTGGATCCACCTACCCTTTGATGAGTTTCAAAAGAAGCTGGGAGGGTACCTGCAGCGACGTGGATTTAATTATCGAATCGCGAAATCAACCACTGAAAAAATCTGGAATGAACTGACGGATGAGGAATCCCTATTCTAAAGGAGATATCAAATGGAATTGATAATTGGCATCATCATCGGCCTGGTGGTCGGTGGCGCTGTCGCCGGAGGGGTCGCGTACTATATGTTGCGACCTCGTACCGAGCAGATTTATGCGGATGCCAGGGAAGAAGCAGCCCGGATCACCAGCCAGGCGCAGGAAGAGGCGCGCAGCGAGATTGACACCGCTAACGCCGAGGCCAAACGAGTGCGCACCGAGGCTGAGCGAGCGGTACAACGCCGCTATGAAGATCTGGCACGCGCCGAAGAACGGCTGGATCGACGCCAATCAACTCTGGATAAGCAGCAAAATAAGCTGGAGCGTAGAGAACAGCGCCTCAACAAACGTCAGAGCCGTCTTGATAGACGTCAGAATGAAATTGGAGAACTGGAAAAAGAACGTAAGGACGAATTACAAAAGATTGCAGGGCTGACCGAGGAGGAAGCGAAGCAACTGCTCCTGGACGCCGTGGAAGCGGAAGCGCGACAGGATATGGCGCGCATCATGCGCGAAATTGAAGACGAAGCACGCGAAATGGGCGAAGAGCGCGCTCGCGAGCTAATCTCCCTGGCCATTCAGCGCGTGGCCAGCGAGCACGTTTCCGACGTGACCATCTCGGTGGTTTCCCTCCCCAGCGACGATATGAAGGGCCGGATCATCGGCCGTAACGGACGCAACATCCGCGCCTTTGAAATAGCCGCGGGCGTTGATGTCGTTGTTGACGATACTCCGGAAGCGGTGACCATCTCCAGCTTCGACCCCACCCGGCGCGAAGTAGCCCGGCGCGCCATGGCCAAGCTGGTCTCTGATGGCCGCATTCACCCTGCGCGCATTGAAAAGCTGATTAAAGAACAGGAAGACGAGGTTGAGAAAATCATCAGAACTGCGGGCGAGGAGGCAGCCTATGAAGCCAATGTTCATGGCCTGCACCCCGAAATCCTCAAGATGTTGGGCCGCCTCAAGTTCCGCACTTCTTATGGGCAGAACCAACTGCACCATGCCGTAGAAGCAGCCAAGATCGCTGCCGTTCTCGCTTCCGAGATGGGTGGTGATGTGGAAGTAGCTAAGATGGGCGCCCTACTCCACGACATTGGCAAAGCGATGGATCACGAGCAAGAAGGCACCCACGCCATGCTCGGTGCAGAGTTCATCAAGCGCTTCAATGTTCCGGCCAAGGTCGTTAATGCTGTAGCGGCCCACCACCACGAGGTAGATCAGGAGTCGGTAGAAGCGATTCTGGTTGAAGCCGCCGACGCTATCTCCGGTGCGAGGCCCGGCGCCCGTCGCGAAAGTCTGGAAAATTACATCAAGCGCGTGCGCACGTTGGAAGACATCGCTGCCAGCTTTGAGGGTGTAGAGTCAGCCTATGCCTTACAGGCCGGACGTGAAATCCGTATTCTCGTCAAACCTGACAGTATCGACGATCTGGGCGCCATGCGTCTTTCCAAGGAAATCTCGAAGACAATCGAAGACAGCATGCAATACCCCGGTCAGATTCAGGTGACCGTCATCCGGGAAACCCGCTCCATCGGTTTCGCCAAATAGGAAACAGCCGCAAACCGGCCGCACGGCCCGAGAAGGAGAATCAAATGCGAGTACCAATCATCGCTGGCAACTGGAAGATGTACAAGACAGTTGGCGAGGCAGTCGAATTCGTTAAGAGCATTCGGCAAGGGCTAAATAGCACCACTGGTGTAGATGCCGTTCTCTGCCCCCCAGCAATCGCCATTCCCGCTGTGCATGAGGCACTGACGGGCACCAGGATTGGTCTGGGCGCCCAGAACATGCACTATGAAGAAAGCGGCGCCTTCACCGGTGAGCTGTCGCCGCCAATGCTTGCACCCTACTGCCAGTACGTGATCCTCGGCCACTCTGAGCGTCGTGCCTACTTCTGCGAAACAGACGAAGGCGTCAACCGCAAAGTGAAGGCGGCGCTGGAACACGGTCTGATTCCCATCGTCTGTGTTGGTGAAAGCCTGGAGCAGAATGAAGCCGGGGAAACGCACGCCTTCGTCAGCGAACAGGTGCGCGCCGCCCTCAATGGTCTTGATGCTACACAGGTGGGCCAGATAATCATTGCCTACGAACCAATCTGGGCCATTGGCACCGGCAAAGCGGCCAACGCTGAGGACGCCGGCCGCATTATTGGTGAAACAGTGCGCGGCACAGTTCGTCAGCTTTACGGCGACGAAGCCGCAGAGGCTGTGCGCGTGCAGTACGGCGGCAGCACCAACGCCGACAACATCGAAGAGTACATGAGCCATCCGGACATCGACGGCGCCCTCGTCGGCGGCGCCAGTCTCAAACCTGGCTTTGTCGACATGGTCAAGAAAACCGAAGCGCTGTATAAGCAACAGTAAACGACCTGAGCAATTGCTGGCCGTGCCGGCAACCGTTCCTGAAAGCACTAGCCCGGCAGGTTTCTTCTGTTTTGAAGCCTGCCGGGTTTGCGTTAGACTATGCCCCTATGGACGACGCCCTGATGCCCTTCCTCTGGCTTGCCATCACCCTTCCTCTACTCCTGGCGCTGCAACGCTGGATTCACCGCCATCTTCGAGGCGTCGCCTACCTGCTAACCGGTCGCATGAACTGGGCCGTCCTCATCTACGCCATCATCCTCTTTCCTGGCGTCCTGCTGCATGAGTTGAGCCATCTGATCAGCGCCCGCTTACTTGGTGTGCGCACCGGTTCCATCTCTCTCATCCCCCAGGCCCAGCCCGACGGCACCATACGCCTCGGATATGTAGAGTACTACAAAGGAAAGTCACTCGGCCCCATCCGCGAAAGCATCATTGGTGGCGCCCCTCTCATAACCGGTACCGCCGTCGTTCTGCTCATCGGGCTGAACATATTTGACGTCGGCAATGTCACCAGTGCCATCCAGAGCGGCAGCGTTGATCGTCTGAGCAGTGCGCTAAGCCGGATCTTCACCACACCAGATTTCCTCGTGTGGCTCTACCTGATCTTCGCCATCAGCAACGCCATGATGCCCAGCCCTTCCGACCGCCGCGCCTGGCCGGCCTTCCTTCTGCTCCTCGCCGCTGTCGTACTCATCCTCTACGGCCTGGACCTCAGCCACCTCCTGGTCGATGGTCTGCGCGGCCCAGTTGCTACCCTCTTCGGCTACCTGGCTCTGGCCTTCTCCCTGGCCATCGGCGTCGACATCGTCGTCGTCTTCGTCATTTACGCCCTCGAAGGCCTAATCAGCCGGCTCAAAGGTGTAGAGCTGGTCTACGAGCAAGGCGGAGCGCCAGCAGGCGAATAGCAATCAGCTATCAGCCGTCAGCTCTATCCATACACCTCAAACTCCCACAGCGAATAACCCCAATGCGTGCCC
>CAZRTM010000073.1:0-5540 GCA_964602995.1 uncultured Ardenticatenaceae bacterium | reverse complement strand
TCAGCTCTATCCATACACCTCAAACTCCCACAGCGAATAACCCCAATGCGTGCCCCGTTGGATCCCCTGCATACGCACATAACGAGCTGGGGTCGGTGCGAACGTAATGTAATCGACCCCGCCGTGGCCGCGCAACTGGTTATAGACCCCATCGTGCGCCACCTTGTAATGAACAGTGCGCCAAAGCTCCGAAGGCGTGTTGCGCACCTGCAGCTTGTATGACTGGCCGAACGCAATCTCCCAACGCAGCACAGCGGATCTAATGGTGCGCACCGTGCCCAAATCCACTTCAAGCCACTCCTGATTGCTCTGCCGGTCGTTAATATCCGGTGGATTGTTCTTAAACTGGCTGGTCCAGCGTGTGCTGCGATTGCCATCGATGGCCATGGTGCCCCGGCGGCTCTCCGTTTTACCAACCGGCGCCTGCTCAGACGAGACCGTCACAGGCTTGTTTAGAGCAAGATTGACGCCACTCGCCGCATTATGATACACCTCAAAGGCGCCCAGCGAATAGCCCCACGCCGTTCCTCGCTCCAAACCGCGCATACGAACATAGCGGCCGGTTACCGGCGAGCCTTGAATATAGTCCGTCCCACCATCGCCGCGGAACTCCTCATAAAAACGCTTCCAATTATTTGGCTGGGCGCTGCTGGCATACTCAATGACATAGCGCCGGCCGAACGCAGTCTCCCAATGCAACACAACTTCATTGAACGTGCGATCGGCGCCCAGGTCAACCATAATCCATTCATTATCATTCCAGTTACTGGCCCACCGTGTGCCGTACGTCTTGCTCACCCAGACCTGTGACGTCTTCTCATCCCAGTCCATTCGCACCACTCCATCTGTCACAAAGGATGGCGAATGAATCGGCCGTCCCGTCGCGCCATTGCGAATCGACGAAGCGCGAACCGGCCGGTTGAGCGCCAGGTTAGAAAAAGGCGCTGGCGGGCCTGGTTCCAGATAGTTCACCTCAAACTCGTACAACGAGTAACCATATTTCTGTCTCGGTATATTGGGGTTATCGGGATTGGCATCTACTGCTACTCGTTCTTTAGCCTGCATGCGCACGTGGCGGGCTATAACATTCACGAAGATGAAATCGGTGCCTCCCGCGCATTCCCTCTCTTCCGCAATCGTAGCCCAGTTAGTTCCGTCATCCGAGATCTGAATGTCGTATCGTCTCGCGTAAGCCGCCTCCCAACGTAGAACGATCTGGTTAATCGGCCGTGGTGTCCCCAGGTCCACGGCAATCCAGGCATCATCATAAATCGGATTATCGCGATCAGCCGGGTCAAAAGAGCTGGTCCAGCGCGAGTCATCGCTGAAGTCATTCCCCAACAATCGTCCGTTCAGCACACGCCACGGCTCTCGCCCTTCCATATGTGAAGAGGCCGTCGCCACAACGCCACTGCGGTTGGTGGCCCAGCGCTGAATATTCGCCCGTGGATGGGGCGAACATACATCTTGCCGGAACTCTTTGGCCATCTGCACCATACGCTGCACCACACCCGGGTTACTATCCCTGACATTTTCCGTCTCGCCAATATCCCCATTGAGGCGGTAGAGCGCCCTAACTGAGTCAAAAAGCTGGTTGTTGTGGAAGTGGAGCTTCCAGATATTATTCCCAATCCGCGCCCGCATCGCCTCCACATAACCCGCAGGATTGATAAAGTAGATGGCCCGCTCTTCAAGTTGAGGGATGCTGCTTTGGGGTAAGCGGAAAAGGGCCGAGGCATCCACACCATCGATCTTGCGGTCGGAAGGCAACAGACTGCTGGCCCCCGCCACATTCAGCAACGTGGGGAACAGATCAAACATCGCCACCTGCCCATCAGTCGTCTGCCCTTTGGCAAAACCTCCGCTTCCAGGCCAACTCACAATGCACGGGACGCGCACAGCTCCTTCGAACACTGAGTGTTTGCCATAATTCGGGTTGAAGGGTCCCACCGATCCACCGACCCAGCGCCACGGTTCAATCTGGCTCAGGTGCGCAGGGCGGCGTGGGTTCAGCGCCGGCCCATTGTCGCTGGTCAAAACGATGACCGTATCGTCGAGAACCCCTAACTGGGAAAGGTGTTGTCGCAGGCTGCCAATCGCCGCATCAATGTCGCGTATTGCATTGCGATAAAGCACGTCACCCTGTCCGCCCGATGGTGAATAAACAGGCACGTGCGGAAATGTTAGCGGCATATACAGGAAAAACGGTTGCCTCGCCGCAACGGCACGACTGATGAACTCCTTCGCTTTCTGTGTATAGCGGGATGTCAGATTCTCCTGCACCTGCCGAAACCGCGCCGCATTCGAATTCTGGTCCAAAACCTGCTCACCCTCAGCCAGGCCTGTCCCTTCCATCACATAGAACGGCGTCATATCGTTGCTATAGGGCGGGCCGTAGAAACTATCGAATCCATGCCGCATGGGGTGGAAATAATCGCGGTCACCAAGGTGCCATTTGCCGACCATCCCCGTGGCGTAACCAGCCTTCGATAATAGCTCCGGGAGCGTCACTTCCCAGGGATTCAACCCTCGCGGATCATAGGGCTTCACATACGTGTTATCGGAGTAAGGGGCACAGCTTCCAGGAAAGATGTTGTGCGGCGTGCCATTGCGTAACTGATAGCGGCCTGTCAGCAATGTGGCACGTACGGGCGCACAGATCGATGCGCTGACGTAAAACGAGGTACAAGTCACACCATTTTGCGCCATCGCCCTGATGTTGGGCAGATCGTTACGAATATTGAGGGCGCTGATCCGTCCCTGGCTCACGCTACTCTGGTATATATCACCAAATCCCAGATCATCCCCTAAAATCACAATAATATTGGTGCGTGGCTGCAAAGTAGTCATCGGGTCCCTCTTCCTGTGTTGAACTGGTAGATAACCTGCTGGCACTCAAAATACAGCTCGGCCAGCGGCGCTGACATCAAGCATTATATCAAAACTCTCTACCATAGTGCTTTGTTAAATTACATTGTGCAAACGTCACCCTGACGCGCCATCCTAGCACGTCATCCTGAACGGAGTCCCATACCCTCCGCTCCTCATCGACGTCTGTGTACGGGGTTGTTGTCGCAGCCTATGCTGTGACAACAACCCCGTTCAAGGCTTAACCCGCAGCCCTCTACTCCACCGTCACGCTCTTAGCCAGATTACGCGGCTGGTCCACGTCGCAGCCGCGGCGTACGGCGATGTGATAGCTGAGAAGCTGCAGCGGAATGACGTTGATAACTGGAGCCAGCAGCGGCGACACCTCCGGCACATAGATCACGTGATCCGCCTTGCTGCGAATCGACTCGTCACCTTCGGTCGCCAGCGCGATGACCACCCCGCCCCTGGCTCGCGCCTGCTCCACCTGGCTGACCATCTTGTCATAGAGATGGTCTTTGGTCACGATGGCCAGAATAGGCATCGATTCGTCGATCAACGCAATCGGCCCATGCTTCATTTCCCCCGCCGGATACCCTTCGGCGTGAATGTAGCTGATCTCCTTTAACTTCAAGGCACCCTCAAGCGCAACCGGATAATTAATGCCGCGGCCCAGGAAAAGGAAATTCTCAGCTTTGAAGAATTGATTGGCTAGCTCCTGATACTCCCCGTCGTGGTCCAGAACACGCCCCGCCAGATTGGGTAACTGACTCAACGCCTGGATATGCTGTCGCACCTGCTGTCGGGTCAGCGTCCCCCGCATCTGCCCCAGCACACAGGCCAACAGGAACTGGTCCACCATCGACGTCGTAAACGCCTTGGTGCTGGCCACACCAATCTCGGGACCGGCCTTCATGGAGATGTAGCCGTCGGCAATGCGCATCGACTGGCTGCCGATGGCGTTGACAATGGACCACAACGTGGCCCCTTTCTCCCGCGCCTGCTCACTGGCTGCCAGCGTATCGGCCGTCTCTCCAGACTGGGTGATAGACAGAACAGCGCTCCGCTCATCGATGATCGGATCGTAGTAGCGGAATTCGGAGCCGTACTCCACCTCCACCGGCAGCCGCGCCAGGGACTCGATCATATACTTTCCGACCAGCCCCGAATAGTAGCTGGTGCCGCAGGCCACAATGAACAGCTTCTGCACCCGTTCCACCAGTTCCGGCGTCAGATTCATCTCCGGCAGTTCGATGCTGCCTGTCTCGAATTCCACACGCCCGCTCAACGTATCGATCAGGGCACGCGGCTGCTCGAAGATCTCCTTCTGCATGAAGTGCTTGTACTCTCCCTTCACCGCGCTAACCGGATCCCAGGAAATGGAATGCACGTCAGCTTCTACCGGCGCGCCCTCCAGTGTACTCAGCTCATAACCATCCCTCGTCACAACGCCCATTTGCCGGTTCTCCAGGAACACCATGTCACGGGTATACTCCAGGATGGCCGGGATGTCAGAGGCGATGAACATCTCGCCGTCGCCAATGCCAATGGTGATGCCGCCGGCGTTGCCGATGCGGGTGCATATCATACGGTCCGGCTCGTCAACAGAGATGGTTACCACAGCATTCGAGCCTTCGAGCTGCGAAAAGGTGTTGCGCGCCGCCTCAACCAGGCTCATGCCCGACTCGACAAACCGTTCCAGCATCTGCACAATCACTTCGGTGTCTGTTTCAGAGGCGAATTGCACGCCTTCGACCTCCAGCTCTTCTCGCAACGTCTGATAATTTTCGACAATGCCATTATGAACGACCACAACACGTTCATTCATACCGATGTGGGGGTGGGCATTGCGCTGGCTGGGCTTGCCATGCGTCGCCCAACGCGTATGCCCAATGCCGATGTGCCCCTGCAAGGGGGAATCGTGCAGCATTGTCTCCAGGTTCACCAGCTTCCCCTTATCCCTCCGGATCTCAAGGCTGCCGTTCTGCTGCAAAACAGCGAGGCCGGCCGAATCATAGCCCCGGTACTCAAGTCTTTTCAGGCCGTTCAAAATGATGCCAGGAGCCTGGCGCGGACCAACGTAACCAACGATACCACACATGTGACACCTCCTATGGTGCGTGAAGTTGCCCCGGCGCGCGCAAAACACGCAGGGAACAGTAGATATATGTCAGGCGTGCCCGTTTTGTTTTGTCACAACATGTGGGGACGCCCCTGTCAATCACAACACGCGGAAACAGTGTGTTGCGGCCACTGTGGTCTTTTTGTGCGAGCAGTTACCCACCCGTTTTGTAGAACCACTTTGTAGGGGCAGAACATAGGACCGTGGCCGGCCCTGGAGGCATCCGCTGAACTCTCGATTTCTATCTCAGTCGAGATAGACCCTCATCTCGCGATGAAGAACCTCCACCTCGTCAACCCGGTTGTCGATGGTCAGTAATCAGTTGGCAGTAATCAGTTATCAGTAACTGACCTACTGAACAATGAATACTTACCTACTGAATACTGGATACCACTCCGGGTCCATGCGCTGCTGCTTGCCCTATTCAATTGTTGGCGTTCATAGTAGCCTCTGTCATCTACCTTGTCAACCTTGGAAGAAGCTTTGTAAGCCAAGTTGTTAACACTTTTACTATTGTCAACTCGAGGCCAGAGAGGTATAATTCACCATC
>CAZRTM010000072.1:18156-21241 GCA_964602995.1 uncultured Ardenticatenaceae bacterium | reverse complement strand
TTTGGTAAATGGCCCTTATGGGGTGTTGCAGAGGTTTAGGATGGCGGTTTTTAGGGTCTGGTTGATTTCGAAGTGCTGGTCGAGGAAGGTGAGGGCGGCGAGGGCGGATTGGCGGTTTCTTTCGTAGCCTTGTAGAAGGTCGGGCAGCAGGGGAGCCATTTGGGGGTAGCGGAATTCATAACGCCGTTCGCGGTTGAAGGGGTCGGGGTGGGCGTTGGTGGATGTGTATAGCCGCTCACCGAGCGCCAGGATGTGGTCCACGGCATAGCTCTGGATGAAGCGGGTGGCAGTGAGCTTTTCGCCGCGCTGCTCCCGTTGCAGGCCTACGTAGAGGTTGGTCAGCGCTTCGCCGATGTGAAACTCTATAGGCGGTGGTTCCGGCGCTTCACTCTGGGGGCTGCGCGGGGTGGCTATCTTTTCATCTACACCCTCGGCACGCCATATAATCTTTGCCGCTGTGAAGGGAATCATTGCCAGCTCCGCTTCTTCAAAGACGGCAAATTCGCAAAAAACGCCGTCGGCGTAGAGCAGCTTATAGCCATTCTTGGTGTTGAGGAAATGGTAGGCGACGGGGGCGATGTCCGATAGCCAGGAGAGGTCTTCGAGATAGTACGCTTTATAGCCGGGTTTGACAATCACGAAGAAATCCAGGTCGGAGAAGCGGTCCAGTCGGTCGCGTTCAAGGCCGGCCGAACCGAGACCGATGAGGGCCAGAGCGGAGTCGTGCCGGGAGAGGGATTGGCCGATGGCGGCCAGGCGGTCTAAGAGAAATTGAGGATCGTTCATGGGCAGGGAAGATAGCAGTTATTTCTGAAAAATAAAAGCAAAATAAAAGCATGAGAGGCATTAGCGTGTTTGACAGGTGATAGGGAGTTGGATAAAATTGAGCTTTGCTGTTGGCCCCATTCGTCTAGTGGCCTAGGACGCAGCCCTCTCAAGGCTGAAACAGGGGTTCGAGTCCCCTATGGGGCATTTATGAAGGAGGCTTCGCCCGACTAGGCGAAGCCTTTTTTATTGCCTACGATATGCGAGCACAACGATGAGCTTTTCAGGCTATGAGAGCGGGCCAGAAGGCGCGGTCCGTATTGACAGGGCGCGCTACCAGCGCATTACGTTCTTTTTTGCACGAGTCATTGCCCATCTGGTGTGGTGGGACATTGTGTTAAGGCAGGTGATGCCCGGCCGGGTGTTGGCTTCCCGTTCTGAGCGCTGGCGTTTGTTGGCGCGCCGCTTCCGGCAACTGGCGGTTGAGATGGGGGGCGTGCTGATCAAGCTGGGGCAGTTCCTCAGCACGCGTGTGGATGTGCTTCCTTCCGAAATTATAGACGAGCTGCGGGGATTGCAGGATGAAGTGCCGCCGGTAGAGACGGAAGCGATTCTGACGGTGATTGAGGATGAGCTGGGAGGGTTGGCTGAGCGGTTCCGCGAGATTGAGACCGAGCCAATGGCCGCCGCATCGCTGGGGCAGGTGCACCGCGCCTGGTTGCAGGCAGACGAAGCGCAAGGCGATGGGGCTGTTGTGATTAAGGTGCAACGCCCGGGCATTGTGCAGTTGGTGCAGACAGATCTCGCGGCCTTGCGCGTGGTGGCGCGCTGGATTATGTATTATCCGCCCATTCGCCGCCGCGCCGATGTCCCGGCGCTGATGGAAGAGTTCGCCCGCACTCTGTGGGAGGAGCTGGATTACGAGCAGGAGGCGGACAACGTCGAGCGCTTTGCCCAGATGTTCGCCGGGGATGAAGGTGTTTATATCCCTGCCGTTTACCGGCGCCATTCGACAGGCCGCGTGCTGGTGCTGGAGAATGTGGAAGCGATCAAAATTACGGACGTCGCCGGCATGGAAGCGGCGGGTATCGATAGCAAAGAGGTGGCGGCGCGGCTGCTGGACGTCTACCTGAAGCAGGTTTTCGAAGAAGGGTTTTTCCACGCCGACCCGCACCCCGGCAATCTGTTCGTGCAGCCCTGTGCTCAACCGGTGCAGGAAGTAGATGAGGAGGAGGAAGCGCCGTCGCGCCCTTTCCGCCTCATTTTCGTCGATTTTGGTATGGTGGGGCGCATCGAAACGCTGAGGAGCGAAAGTTTGCGCAAGGTGCTGTTCAGCGCGACGCAGCGGGATGCCCAGGGATTGACGGAGGCTTATCAAGAGCTGGGCTTCTTCTTACCGGGAGTGGATCTGGAGCGCATTGCCGAGGCGCAGGAAGTGATGTTAGACAGGTTGTGGGGTCGTAACCTGATGGAGATGACGCGGCCAGACCCGCAAGAGGTGCAGGAGCTTGCGAAGGAGTTCCGCGATATCCTGTTTGAATTTCCGTTCCAGGTGCCGCAGAACTTTATCTATCTGGGGCGAGCCATCGGTATGTTGTCGGGCCTGGCCTCCACACTTGATCCGCAGTTTGACCCCTGGTATCAGGTTGAAACGTATGGCATGACGTTGTTGCGCCGCCGGGAGACGCAACAGTTGGGGTTGGAGAGCGTGGTGGAAACGGTCAAGCTCCTGGTGCAGCTACCGTTGCAGCTACAGCGGGTTCTGACGGCTGCGGAACGAGGCCGGCTGCGGGTGGAAGCAGCGCCCGACCGCCAGATGGTGCGGCAGATGGATCGGTTGGAGCGTAAGATCACGCAGTTGCAGATGACGATTGTGGGGGCCACGGGGGTGCTGTCGGCGGTGTTGTTTTATTTGTTTCGGAGGCGGGATGGGTAGGAAACACGGATTACGGCCCGAGGACGGGCTGGGATGAACGGATTGGATAATGCCGTCGCCGCGAATTTCAATGGCGTGCGAGTTTGTAGCCGCGGATTCCATTCCGCGCTGTGAGCGGGCGTTGGTGGGCAGTACCGTTGCACTCACCGGCGGTTCTGCGGAGATGCTTCGGTTCCCTCAGCATGACGGGGTAGGTTGCGACAGTAATACCCAATCCTGTCACCCTGAACGGAGTCTTCGGAGTGAAGGGTCTCGGCGCAGACGTCGGTGAGCAGGACCGCGACACTCACCGGCGGCTCCGCAGAGATGCTTCGGTCCCCTCAGCATGGCGGGGTAGGTTGCGACAGTAATACCCAATCCTGTCACCCTGAACGGAGTCTTCGG
>CAZRTM010000072.1:0-18056 GCA_964602995.1 uncultured Ardenticatenaceae bacterium | reverse complement strand
CGGGGTAGGTTGCGACAGTAATACCCAATCCTGTCACCCTGAACGGAGTCTTCGGAGTGAAGGGCCTCGGCGTGGACGTCGGTGAGCAGTACCGCGACACTCACCGACGGTTCTGCGGAGATGCTTCGGTCCCCTCAGCATGGCGGGGTGGGGATTGCGGTTAACGCATGATTGCTCGTTCCATATCAGGTATGAAATGAGACTCGTGAGACGGAATGCTCACGGTGAATTGCCAGTTGTAGGTCACGCCATTGGCGGTGATGCTGGCGCGGTAGCTTTGGCTGGGGGTCAGGGCGTAGCGGGGCATGATGACGACGGCGTCGCGGCTGTTGAGGACCTGACGGCCTGAGTTCTGGGCGCTGGGGCTGGGGTTGGTGTAAGTGGTCTCGTCGAAGACGCAGTGCGGCAGGTCGCCGCCATCAAGCACGCCGAAGCTGTGGCTCGTCACCTGTGGCGTCAGGTTGCCGCTGCCGAGCTGGATGATGAGCGGCGGGCCGGTGGGAGCTTCATAGCCGGGGCAGGCAGTGAGTGGGTCGGGCCATTCGTGACCGGGATGGCGCGTAATCCACGTCTGGCCGCCGTCGCGGGGGAAGGTGATGGGGAATGTGATTCCGTCTGGCAGGGGGCCGCGGCCGCGGTTCCATTCCAACGTGGCGCCCATGTACCAGGCGGCATTGTCTTCACGGTAAGCGCCAAAGGCAGTCTGTTGCATTTCGGGATCGAGGATGGCGACGGCATGGAAGGGGCCGGCTATCCAGAAATCGATAGCGGTTTCGTCGGAGGCGCTGGTCCAACTGGTGGCGAAGATGTTGCCGTTGCGTCCGGCGAGCGCTCCTTCTGCCGTGTACCAGGGGCTGTCCTGTTTCTCATCGTGCGAAATGTGATCTTCCTTCACCATGTAGCGGCTGTGCAGCCAGTCGCCGTGGGACCAGGTGGGATTCTCGGTGAGCGGGGGCAGGGCAGCGGCATCGCGGAAGCGGTTGAGGTAGCGTAGCCACTCCGGCGCGTCGCTGGTGGGGGTGGCGGTAGGAGTCGCCGACGGTGTGGGTGTTGCCGTCGGGGTGGGAGAGGGCATCGGTTTGGTTAGATAGGGCAGGTAGGCTGGCAGCATGGTGCCCGAGAAGGTGGGTGACGGGGATGGGGTGATGGTGGTGGTTAGCGTGCCGGTTACCGTTACGGTGAGCGTGCCTGTGGCCGTTGCTGTTGTGGAAGGCGTGTGGGAAGGCGTCATGGTGAGCAGGGGCGAGGCGGCGCCGGATGTGCTATGGATGAGTAGCCAGAGCAGCAGCGCTGCCGGGAGCAAAGGCAAAGCCCAGCGTGGTAAGTGGCGCATGTTCAGTTTCAGTCTCCGTCGGGAAGGTGAGGGTCGATGGGATGGGCTTCCAAAATGCGGTCCAGGCGAAAGGTGCGCTGGGAGTGGCGTAGCTGGCAGTAGGCGATGAGGTAGGTGTTGCCGTTTTGCTCTGTGGCATAGAGCGGCTGGATGGCACGCTCTGACACATAGCCATGCCCGCGATAGCGAATCTGTACAAAGCTGCGTGTGAGCAGGGCGCGGGCAATGACCGGCGGCAAACGGGAACAGTCAGGCTCAGGCATATAGATGGGACCGCCCTGAGCGTGCAGGAGATCGCCGACTCGCTCCAGCTTGCGCTGACCCAATTGGCGCGTCATACGTTTGAAAATTTCGGCCGTTGTATAGGCATCGCCCAGAGCGCGGTGGGCGCGGCCGGTGCGCACGCCCAACTGGCGGGCGACGTTGCCCAGATTGTTGCGGCCAAAGTAGAAGAAGCGACGGGATAGCTGCAGGGTGCAGAGCCAGGGGTTGCGCACGGGGTGGGCGGTTAGTTCGTTATTGAGGAGGGCGAATTCGAGACCCAGAAAACCGGCATCAAACTGTGCGTTGTGGGCCACGATCAACGCGCCGTCCAACAGTTGTTGCAGCTCGGGAGCGATTGTGGAGAAGGGCGGCGCGTCTGCTACGTCTTCGTCGAAGATGCCGTTGACACGAGAAGCGCCGGCGTCGATGGGGCGGCCGGGGTTGACCAGATAGTTCAGGCGGCCAACTTCGCGCCAGCCTTCCATGCGGATGGCTCCAATTTCTACGATGCGGTGGCCCATGACAGGGGATAAGCCTGTTGTTTCAGTATCAAGAACGACAACCGGAACATCAGCGACCGCTTTTTCCTCAAGGTTGCCCATGACCGAATTGTATTGGAAAATGGTGGTGAAGTCTACGCAAAAAAGATCGTTTGAGTTTTTGCTCTTGTCTGGGCGTTGTGCTATAATGTCGTTGCCAAAATTCTGCAGGAGCGTCGAAAAGTGGGCAACCCCCACTTTTTTGTTTTCCTGCATAGCAAAGTTAATCATCAAACGTGTAGGGATTAACGCGGATGAGAAGTGAATTTATATTAGCCTTTAACGAGATCTGCGAGGAACGCGGTCTGGCCAAAGACGTTGTCTTCGAGGCGCTGAAAACAGCGCTGGCTTCCGCCTACCGCCGTAACACCAACGTCAGCAACACCCAGGAAGTGCGTGTGGAGATTGACCAGCGCACGGGCGAGCCGACGATTTACGCGGAGAAAGAGGTGGTGGACTCCATTGTCGACAACCGGACTGAGGTGTTGCTGGAAGAAGCGCGGCGGCAAGGGTTTGAGGACGCCGAGCTGGGCGACACCGTGATGGTGGAAAGCACGCCGCGCAATTTCGGGCGCATTGCGGCGCAGACGGCCAAGCAGGTGATCCTGCAGCGTGTGCGCGAGGCGGAGCGCGAGCAGCTTTACGACGAATTTTCAGAACGCGAAGGCGAGATTGTCAACGGCACGGTCCAGAGCGTGGGTGGCCAGCATATCACCATTGGGCTGGGGCGCACGGAAGCGATCATGCCGCGCAGCCAGCAGGTCCGTACGGAACGCTATAAGCCGCATGACAAGATCCGCGTCTACCTGCTGGAGGTGCGGCGCACCAACCGCGGGCCGCAGATTGTGGTGAGCCGTAACCATCGCAACCTGTTGCGCCGGCTGCTGGAGCTGGAAGTGCCCGAGATTTACAACGGGCAGGTTGACATCAAGAGCATTGCGCGCGAGGCCGGCGCCCGCTCCAAGGTCGCCGTTGTGGCTTTGCAGGAAGGGGTTGACCCCGTCGGCGCCTGTGTGGGTATGCGTGGTGTCCGCATCCAGAGCATCGTGCGTGAGCTGAACGACGAGAAAATCGACGTCATTGAGTGGGACCCTGACACCAGGGCGTTTATCGCCAAGGCGTTAAGCCCGGCGCGTGTCTCGCAGGTGTATCTGGACGACCATCCTGACCAGGGCAGGACGGCTGTCGTCATCGTACCGGACGATCAACTGTCCCTGGCCATTGGGCGCGAAGGACAGAATGCGCGGCTGGCGGCGAAGCTGACCGGCTGGCGTATCGATATTAAGAGCCTGACCGAGTCGGCCATTGATTCGCTGAACAACCTGGACCATCCGGCGGCGAACAAAGCCATTACGGGCGACGAAGAGCTGGTTGAGAAGGTGCGGCACATTCTGGCCAAGAAGGAAGCGGAACGGCCTATCACGGCCGAGGATTATCTGGTGCTGGATCGTTTTGTGGCTGGTGTGGAAGGCCGCATCATCGAGCAGCGTGCTACTTCTTACGAAGATATCCGCAAGGAACGTGCAGAGGCGCGCCAGCGAGTGCCGGAGAAGGCCTGGCGCCTGGAGCTGGAAGAGCTGAACCTGCCGCTGAGTATCCACAATCTGCTGCTGGACCACGAGGTTTCCACGGTAGGCGAGGTGCTCTATCGTCTGGAGATGGACGCAGAGGGGTTGCTGGAGATTAAGGGCTTCAACGACGAGATGTTGGAGACGGTGCGCGAGCGCGTGGCAGAAACAGAAGAGCTTTGGGCCGTGGATGAGAAAGCGGAAGCGGTCGAAGAAGCAGTGGTTGCCGAAGCTGAGGCCATTGAAGAAGAGGCCGTTGCTGTGGAGGCGGAAGCGCCTGCGCCTGAAGCAGAAGCGGTTGCTGAACCCGAGGCCATTGAAGCAGCGGCGCCTGAGGCGGTTGCCGAGGTTGAGGGAGAAGAAGCCGAGGCAGTTGCCGAAGTGGAAGAAGCGGCGCCTGAAGCAGAGGTAGTTACTGAAGAAGAGGCGCTTGAGGCAGAGGCCGAGGCCGAAGTAGAAGAAGAGGAAGAAGCGGAGGAAGAGGAAGAAGAAATCCCCGCTATCGACGACCTGTCTGCTTCGCTGCTCGATTTGAAGGCGCCGGAAAAGAAGAAAGAGAAAGACAAGAAGAAGGGCAAGGTGGTTGTCGTCTCGCGTCCGTCGAGCGATGATAGTGACGATGATGACGATGACGAGGCGCGCCGTAAAGGCCGCCAACTTGTGTACGATGAAGAAGCAGGACGTGTTGTTGCCAAGCGCAAGCGGAAGCGCAGCCGTCGCCGGCCTGAATGGGAACAGTTCGAGGATATGGATGTTGACGAATTCCTCGAAGATGAACTGTAAGTTCGTGTACCTGGCGTAGACCCAAGATGGCAGCAAAGGCCAGCCAACCGCGGCGCAAACATGTGCCACAGCGAACCTGTGTCGTGTGTGGTGAGAAGACGGATAAGAGACGTCTGACGCGTATTGTACGAACCCCGGATGAGGGCGTTGTCGTTGACCTGACCGGCAAGCGGGCAGGTCGCGGCGCTTACCTGTGCAGCCGGGTGGAGTGCTGGGAAAAAGCATTGCGCGGAAATGCGCTAGAGCGTGTCTTGAAGACGAAAATCTCCGAGTCAGAACGAGAGTCACTGACTGAATATCAGCCAGCGGGCGATGTTGAGGACGTCGTGTAGGAATCTACCAGCTTCCGCAACGGCCACACGCATCATTATTTGATGGCGTGTGAGACCAAAGACAGAATCGTTTTGACTGACACGGAGATGACAATAGATTGTTCTCTCCGTGTCTGCGTCTGTATATGAGGAATCATATTGAGATGGATAGCGGCGCGCAGTGAGAGGTGAAAGTAGTAGTCAGAGGAAGAGCGGAAATGAGTGAACCTAAGACGAAGAATCGGATCGAAATACCGGACTTTATTACAGTACGCGAGCTGGCTAACGAGATGGATGTTAGCCCGATTGACGTTATTAAAGAGTTGATGTCCAACGGCATTATGGCCAACATCAACCAGCAGATCGACTTTGATACGGCCGCTATTGTTGCCGAGGAATTTGGCTTTGAGGCTACTTCGCCGGCTTCGGAAGAGGTGGAGGAAGAGGCTGTCGAACGGCCCATCTGGCGCCAGATTCTGGCCGAGGAGTCGGAAGCGGACCTGGAGCCACGGCCTGCGGTAATTACGATGCTGGGCCATGTGGACCACGGCAAGACGTCGCTGTTGGACGTCATTCGCCAGTCGAATGTGCAGGAAGGCGAAGCAGGCGGCATCACCCAACATATGGCAGCCTATCAGGTGAAGCACAACGACAGCACCATCACCTTCCTGGATACACCGGGCCACGAGGCATTCACGGCGATGCGCGCGCGAGGCGCGCAGGTCACCGATATTGCCATTCTGGTGGTGGCTGCTGACGACGGCGTGATGCCCCAGACACGGGAAGCCATTGACCACGCGCGGGCTGCACACGTGCCGATTATTGTGGCGCTGAACAAGATTGACCTGCCCAGCGCCAATCCGTCAACCGTGAAGCAGCAACTGGCGGAGCAGGGTCTGGTGCCTGACGAGTGGGATGGCGACACGCTGGTTATCGAAGTATCGGCCAGGGAGAAGTGGGGCATTGAAGACCTGCTGGAAGCGATCTTGCTGGTAGCAGAGGATATTGAACCCAAGGCGAACCCCAAGGCGGAAGCGACCGGAACCGTCTTGGAAGCGCGCATGGAACGGGGACGTGGTGTAACAGCCACGGTGCTGGTTCAGAACGGTACCCTGAAAGTTGGTGATACGTTGTTGGTGGGCGACCATTACGGGCGCATCCGCTCTATGTTCGACTACACAGGCAACCGCATGAAATCGGCGGGGCCGTCCACGCCGGTTTCCGTTTCGGGGCTGAACGGTATGCCCAAGGCCGGCGAGCAGTTTGAGGTGGTGGAGAGCGAAAAAGAGGCGCGTAAGATTGTGACTGAGCGCCAGGCGGCTCAGACGACCGTGGCTACCGAGTCCCGTGGTGTAAACCTTGATGATTTCTTCGCGATGTTGCAGGAAGGCGAGACGCAGACGCTAAATCTGGTGGTCAAGGCCGATGTTCAGGGGTCGCTGGAGCCGATCATTTCGTCGCTGGAGAACCTGAATCGTGACAACGAGGAGGTAGAGCTGGAGATTCTGCACGCCAGCACCGGTAACATCACTGAGAGTGATATCATGCTGGCGGCGGCTTCTGACGCGGTGGTGTTGGGCTTTAACACCAACATAGACTCCGCAGCACGTGTTACGGCGAGCAACGAAGGCGTCCAGATCAAAACTTATAACATCATTTATAAGCTGCTTGAAGACGTCGAAAAGGCGATGCGCGGTTTGCTGGGGCCAGAGATCCGCGAGGTCATTATTGGTCGCGCCGAAGTGCGGGCGACATTCCAGATCAGCGGCGCAGGTACGGTCGCCGGTAGTTATATGCGCACGGGTGTGGCCCGCCGTAACTCCCATGTGCGGGTCATTCGTGATACGCAGTTGCTGCACACAGGAGCGGTCTCGAGCCTGAAACATCTGCAAGAGAACGTGCGCGAGGTTAAGACGGGTTTTGAGTTTGGTGTCAGCGTCCAGGGCTGGAACGATTTCGAGCCTGGCGACATCCTCGAGTTTTTTGTGACTGAACAGGTGGAAGTTGAGTAATGGAAACGGTCCGACAACGACGAACGGCTGAACAGATCAGGACTACGCTGAGCCAGTTGCTGTTGCTGGAGATGAAGGATCCGCGGCTGGCAGGGGTGACGATTACGCGGGTGACAATCGACCGCGAGCTGCAATATGCCGACGTGTATGTCCATGCTCTGGCCGAGGACGAGCGGGAAGAGGAAGTTCTGCAGGGTCTGGAGCGAGCTACCGGTTTCTTGCGGCGTGAGTTGGGTAGTTCATTGCGGCTGCGCCATATTCCGCAGTTGCACTTTCACTGGGATCCTTCACTGGCTCATGCGGACCACATTAACCAAATTCTGGATGACCTGTACATTCCAGACGAAGAAGAATAAGCATAGTAACCCGGCAACAACGACCGGCATGCCTGAAGCGCCTGTTGGAGCATTTCCAACGGGACACAGGTGTGCCGGTTCTGTTGTGAATGGACTAGGTTAGGTAACAACTGTGTCTCAATCAGCAATGCTACAACGAGTGGCTACTGACGATGAAATCAAAGCCTTAAACGACTTGCTGGCAAAGGCCAGGAGAGTGCTGGCTATTGCGCATATTAACCCTGATGGGGATGCCATCGGTTCCCTCACGTCTGTAGGGTTGGCCATGGAAGCGCTGGGCAAGCAGGTGACGCTTGTGACAGACGACGGTTCGCCATCGCGGTTTAGCTTTCTGCCACGGGCGGATAAAGTGCAAAATTATGTGGACAGTGATATCCATTACGACCTGGTCATCGCTGTAGATTGCGGCGATATGTCGCGCATGGGGCATTCCTTCACCACACTTCCCGAACCGAAACCGCCCATCATTAATATCGACCACCATGTGACGAACACCCGCTTCGGCGATGTCAACATTGTCGCCAGCGAGTGCAACTCGACGACGGAGATTCTGTACCATTTGTTACCCCAACTGGGCGTATCCATCAGCAAGCCACTGGCAACCTCGTTGCTGACCGGCATTGTCACCGACACGCTGGGCTTTCGCACGGTGGGCGTCAATTCCAATACCTTCAGCGCCGCCAGCGTGTTGATGGATGCAGGCGCGGACTTGCAACTGATTATGACACAGGCGCTGCTGCTCAAGCCGCTGTCCACCTATCGTCTGTGGCAAATTGGCCTGGACAACATGAAGCTGGAAGAAGAAGGGCTGTTGTGGTCTTCGATTAGCAAGGCGGAGCAGGAGGCGATTGGCTATCGCGGCAGCAGCAGCGGCGGGCTGGTGAATATGCTGGCCAATGTGGAAGAGGCGGTGATGAGCGCCGTGCTGATAGAGGATGAGGGCAAGGTTTACGTCGGCTTCCGCTGTCGCCCGCCGTTTAGCGTGGCCGAGCTGGCGCTCAATCTGGGCGGCGGCGGCCATTCGCTGGCCTCCGGTTGCACGTTGGAAGGCACGTTGCGCGATGTCGAGTCGCTGGTGGTGAGCATGAGCAAGGAGTCGATTCGCCAACAGCGGGAGCTGCTCAGTTCAGAGTGAAGTGAACGGAGGGTGACCCGAGAGGTTTGACACCCAGGGCCGTGATGGAAGGGTTGCTGAACATCGACAAGCCGCTGGAGATGACGTCGCACGACGTGGTGGCGCAGGTGCGCCGGCTGGCACAGACGCGGCGTGTGGGTCATGGCGGGACGTTGGACCCGCTGGCTTCCGGTGTGCTGGTGCTGGCCCTGGGGCGCGCCACGCGGCTGCTGGAGTATGTGATGGGCCGCGAGAAGGCTTATCGGGCGCAGTTGCGGTTGGGGCAGGTGACCAACACCTATGATGCGGAAGGGGAGATTGTAGAAGAACAGCCGGTGGCTGTGACGCGGGATGAGGTGGAGCAGGCGCTTGGTGCTTTTCGTGGGGAGATCGAACAGGTGCCGCCGATGTACTCGGCCATCAAGCAGAAGGGGAAGCCGCTCTATGAGCTGGCGCGCCAGGGTATTGACGTGGAGCGTGAGGCGCGACAGGTGACCATTTATGAGCTAACGTTGGAGGCATGGGAGCCGCCACTGTTGACGCTATATGTTGAGTGTTCGACGGGTACCTACATCCGCTCGCTGGCACACGACCTGGGCCAGGTGTTGGGGTGCGGCGCCTATCTGGCGGGGCTACGGCGGCTCTCGGTAGGCTCCTTTGAGCTGGACGATGCCGTGCCTTTAGAGGCGCTGACCTCTGAGAACATTGGGGAGTATATTCAGCCAGCAGAGAGGGCTGTGGCTCACCTGCCACGCCTGGAGTTAAGCCAGGAGGAGGCGCAGCGGCTGGCGCAGGGGCAGCGGGTGAATTGGCGCAGGGGGCAGCCGGATGAAGAGCTGGTGCGGGCGTTCGATAGCGATGGCCACTTTGTGGGCGTGGTGAGCAGCGCCAACGGCGTGTGGCAGCCGCGAAAGATATTTTACGAACTATAAACTATAGGCGTAGGCAGGCGTAGGCAGGCGTAGGCGTGCGAGGGGCCAACGTAGATAGGGGAATCGGACGATTGGTGACGCTATGGGCTAGTCATTCACCATTCGTCTGATACAATCAACCGTTATGTCACCAACATTTGAGCGAGTCGATAATCTGGACGAGGTGGGAGAGCGTAAAGCGGTTTTTCTGGCTGTGGGTGTCTTTGATGGCGTGCATCGCGGGCACCAGAAGCTGTTGCAGATGATGGTTGCCGAGGCGCGCGCGGCAGGGGTGCAGCCCGCTGTCCTGACCTTTTTCCCGCATCCCAAGGTTGTCATTCAGAATCTGCAAGGGCGGCTTTACCTGACCACGGTTGAGCGGCGGGTGCAGCTTCTGGCCGAGCAGGGTGTGGAGCTGGTGATTGTGCATCCCTTTAACGAGGAAGTGCGCATGACGCATGCGGCCGACTTTATGGAAAACCTTTGCCGCCACCTGGACCTGCGCCAGCTCTGGGGCGGTTCGTTTAGCCTGGGCTACAAGCGAGAAGGGGATGCGGCGTTCCTGCGCAACCTGGGCCAGGAAAAAGGTTTTACGGTGCACGAGTTTGATGACCTCGTGCAGTGGCAGAGCGAGCGCGTCAGCAGCAGCCGCATTCGGAAGGCCCTGGAGCGGGGTGACATGGATGAAGTGAACGGCTGCCTGGGCCGACCCTATCAGGTATCGGGCACGGTGGTGCAGAACGACCAGCGCGGGCGGACCATCGGCTTTCCCACAGCCAATCTCGCCGTGTGGGAGCAGAAGCTGTTGCCGGCGCACGGGGTGTACGCGACCTACGCCCATCTGGGAGACGAGCGTTTCCTGGCAGCGACCAACATTGGCGTGCGGCCGACGGTGGATGACAAGCGGCTGATGGTGGAGGCTCATTTGCTGGATTTTGACCGCGAGATTTACGGGCAGGAGCTGACGCTGGAAATTGTGAGCCGTGTGCGGGAGGAGCGGAAGTTCGCGGGTCTGGATGCTTTGAAGGCGCAAATTCAGGCCGATGTGGAGGAAGTGCGCCGCCGCCTGTAAGCAGGTCAGGTTGCACCCAGCGCGGTCGGTCTGGCAGCGGGATGGGAGGCGAGAGCCAGGATAAAGCCGCTGCTGACACGCCACCAGCCGGCCAGCTCAGGCAGCTCCATGTTGCCAGCGGCCTGGTGGTCAGGGTGCCAGAAAATTTGAAAGCGGTTCCAGACGCCGGGTGGGGATAGCTGAGGATTGGGAAGACAGCTCACCAGGTGCGTGTTACGCCACCAGCCGCTGCCCAGCGCCTTTAGCGTCGCTTCCTTAGCCGACCAGATAGCGGTGAGAAACATATCATAGTGGCGCGCACTTGCCGGACGCAGGTGAGCCTGCTCCTGCTCTGTGAAAAAGCTGGAGGCAAAGTCAGGTGCGCGTGGCTCAATATATTCGATGTCGGCTCCCACGGCGCCTGCCTCGCTACTGACGGCGGCACAGAAGGCATAACCGCGGGAGTGGCTGATGGAAACGCGAAAGGGCCGGCCGTCTGGCGCCACGAAGGTGGTGGTGGGCGCCCCCGTGGCATCATACCCGGTCTCAATTTGGCTCAGAGGCGTATCGCGGCCTGTGGCGCGGCGCAGCAGCTCCTTGAGTGTCTGGCGACCCAGGAGCCATTCTCGTTGCCGTTCGCGTGTCTTGATAGCGTCGAACTTTTCCCGTTCAGTTGCGGTTAGCAGCGCCGTCGCCTCAGGCGAGAGCAACTCGGGATGGGCGCTGAGGGGTTGCAGGAACCAGTGGATGGGCAGTGGGGCGGTGCTCATGGTTCCATGCCGCCAGGTCGCTTTTGCAGCCGCGGCAATAGCTCCTCTTTTATCTGCTGTAGGCGTGGCGCACTTTCGGGCGCCAGGGCCAGGGTGACGCCAAAGACGACGAGAATGTTGGTGAGCATGAAGAAGAGCAGCTCCTCAAAGGGCAGGACGCCGAACAGGAGCCAGTGCAGCGATTGCTCAGGGTCGATGGTCCAGATGCCGGCGTTGATAGCCAGGGCGTCGGTGGTGACGAGGTAGAGCGTGGGTAAAAGAATGGCCGCAGCAACTGTGCGCCAGTAGCGCCAGAGGATGTCCGCACCGAAGAACAGTTGTAACATGACGGGAGGCAGCGCCCAGGACAGCTCCAACGCCAGGTAGGCGCCGGGCTGCCAGCGCGAGACGAGGAGCAAGACGGATGCCAGCCAGAGCAGGCCCGTCACGGCCACGGCCAGGTAGCGGGAGCGGGTCGTGGGGAGCTGTTGACCACCTGCTTTACGCCAGGGCAACAGGAGTAGGAAGAGGGAGGCGAAGATTGGTTGTAGAACGAAAAAAGTGTACTCTTCGATGGGCACCCAGCCGATGGTGACGCCGGTGACCAGCTTTGGGTCATACCACCAGACGTTGGTAGCCACGAGATAGTTGTCCCAGGGCGTCGTATAGAGAAGGGCCAGCCCGATGTGTAGCAAAATGACCAGCGCGGGCCGGCGGCCAGACCAGGGCGCTTGCCGCTGGCGCAGAAGGAACAGGGCCAGGAGCAGCAAGAGAATGGGTAGGCCCAGAAAGCGGGCCAGAAAAGAAAAGTAAGTCATGTTAAGCGGCCGCCGGCGCCGGGTAGGTGTATGGCCTAAATCCCCTGCTGAATCGTGTCGCGCAGGGCGACCTCTAACTGTGGATATTCAAAGTGGAAGCCCATCTGTTGCAGCCGCTCGGGGATGACGCGCTGGCCTTGCAACACGATGTCTGCTACCTCACCAAAGGCGACGCGCATGGCGAAGGCGGGCACGGGCAAGTAGTGGGGGCGCTTCATCACTTTGCCCAGTGTGCGGCCAAAGTCGCGGTTTTGCACCGGGTTGGGCGCCGTCAGGTTGAAGGGGCCGGCAGCAGCCTCCTGCTCAATGAGGAAGCGGATGGCGCGTACTTGGTCATTCAGGTGAATCCAGGACCACCATTGGCGGCCGTTGCCAAAGGGGCCGCCCACAAAGAGGCGGTAGGGTAGCATGACGCGGGGCAGCGAGCTGTCTTTGGTGCTCAGCACCAGCCCTGTGCGGATAATGACGTGACGCACATCCATCTCGGCCACAGGCTTCGTGCTTGCTTCCCACTGCTGGCACACTTGCGCCGGGAAGTCGTCGCCTGGGGGGCTGTCTTCGGTGAAGGTCTGGTCTTCACTGGTGCCATAATAACCAATGGCCGACGCCTGGATGACGACCTTTGGCTTCTGTGCGGCTTTTTCCACGGCCTCGACCACGGCCCGGCCTGCTTCCAGGCGGCTTTGTACAATCTGTTGCTTCCGCTCCGTTGTCCAGCGTGAGGGGAAGAAGCTTTGCCCGGCCAGGTTCTCGGCCGCCAGATTAACGATGGCCAGCGCCCCATCGGCCAGCTCGCCCCAACCGTCGGCGGAGCGAGCATCCCAACCAACGGCGCGGACGCCGGCCGGCAGGCCGGAGACGCGGCCGGGAGAGCGGCTGAGGACAATAACTTCATAACCTCCGTCTGCCAGATTGTTTACAAGAGCGCGGCCAATGAGGCCGCTTCCTCCGCTAATAATCACTCGCATGGTGTTTCTTGTTCTCCTTGAAAGCTATTCAGTGTGCACGGCCGTATTGCTTTTATCGTTTAGCTGGCGGGCCAGCCACTCCACAATGATGGCGCCCGGCTCATCCAGCTCGTGTGACGCAGCTTCATGATAGAGGCGCAGGTAGGCCTGCAGCGCTGCGGCAGGCATTGGGTAGCGGTGGTTATGGAGCAGACCACTGGCCCAATCTAGCTCTCGCTTCAAATAGTCGAGATTGCCCAGGGCCAGGGCCGCTGTGATGTTCTGGCCCAGGCTGTGATTGGCCTGCGCCAGATGCGGTGCATTGATGTTCAACGGGGCAGCAGGCTCCCAGGCGTGTTCCCAGATGTACGCTTCGATACGCCATTGCCGTTCGCGGAAATGTTCTACTGCCCTCTCATACGGTTCGGCGATGGAGGGTGTGTTTGGTGTGAGGCTGGGGTTGGACAGCAGCCGCTCTACATTGGCCACTGCTCGCTCCAGTTTGTTGCCTAGGAAGTGGCCGGGGATGCGCGCGGGCAGAGAGGGCAGGGCGTTAAAGATAAGACCGCCAAAGGCCAGGGGAATCCCCTCTTCTTGTAGCTGGCGGGCCATCGCGAGCATGGTTGCTGCGGTCGGCAGGGTGTGGGCTACCAGCACGACGAGGTCAGGGCGCGAACGTTCCACGGTGCGCAGCAGCCGGTTGTCGGGGACGTTGGCGCCCAGGTAAATGGTGGCCCAGCCGCGACGGCGCAGCAGCAGCGTGAGGGTCAGGCTGCTGAAAGTGTGCTCTTCCCCGGCTGCGCAGCCAATGAGGATGCGTTCGCTGCGGTTGGGGGGCGGGTTGGCTGCAATCAGCGCGTCCAGGCGGCGAATGGCAAGCTCGGAGGCGAAATGCTCTTGTTGTGGCGTCGCTTTTCCTTCGTACCACAGCGCCCCAATTTCGGATAGTCCCTTTTTCAGCAACTCAAAGCAGACGGTTTCAATGGGGTAGAGAGCGAAACTCTGGGAGAGGGTGTATTCGGCCCGTTGTTCGTCGAAATCGAGACACGCTTCAATCCAGGATTGGCGCAGCTCGGCCAGGGCGTCGCCGACTTCGAGCGGCGCCGGGGGGTACATATCGCCGTTCTGGTACTCCATTTCCCAGAAGGGGTCTTTGCCCTCGGCGCGCAACTGCCGCCAGAGTTCGACGGCGCGGCTGATGGTCAGCCCTTCATCCTGGCGCGCAATGAGCCAGTGCAGGATGTCGATGTCGCGTTGGGAATAGAGGCGGTGTCCGCCGGCTGTACGCGCCGGGCTGGGCAGGCCATAGCGCCGTTCCCAGGCGCGCAGCGTGTCTGGCTTGAGGCCAGTTTCCTGAACAACGGCTTTTAGATTAAATGCTGGCGTTTTGTCTAGTGATGTCATGATGACCAACTTTCTTCTTTGCTCAGGCAACCTGGGCTTGTGCTTGCAGGCGTGTTGCCACAGGCGACAGACCTGCATCGTGCAAGATGCGCTCAACGGTTAGTTTCGCCGAGAGCAACACGATTGGCAATCCGGTTCCCGGATGGGTGCTGGCTCCAACAAAGTAAAGGTTAGAGAGATGGCGGTGCTTGTTTTGCGGACGCAGATAACCAACCTGGGCAAAGTTATGGCTGAGGCCAAATGCTGCTCCTTTGGCCAGGTTGTAGGTATCGCGCCATTGCAGGGGGGTCAATCGCTCTTCAAACTTGATATGTTGCTGTAAATCGTTCACACCGATTTGTTGCAGGCCGGCTAATACGGCCTGACGGGCGCGCTCGGTGAGTTTGTGCCAATCCTGCGCGGCGTTTTCTTGCAGATGGCCGGTAGGCACAAGCACCATTAGCGTGTCCTCTCCCGCAGGGGCCGCCGCGGGGTCCGTGCGCGCCGGTGCGTGAACGTAGAAGCTGGGATCGTCGGGTAAGGTGTATTCCTTGAAGATGCGATCAAAGCTTGCTCTATAGGCGTCGGAAAGAAAGACATTGTGATGTTGTAACTGGGGATAAACACGATTTACGCCCCAATAAAAAGTGATGGCTGAACAGGTATATTTCTTTTGGTCCAGCCTGTGCCATGCCTCTTCGTCACGCAACAGCTCGCGGTAAACATAGGGCAGATCGGCGTTGGCGACAACTATATCTGCCTGCAGGCGGCGTCCATCTTCCAGGACAACGGCTGTTGCGCGCCCGTTGGCCGTTTCGATGTGGCGAGCGGGCGCGTTGTACAGGAAGCGCACGCCGAGGCGCGTTGCAATCGCTTCCAGCGTCTCAATGACGCGATACATGCCGCCCATCGGGAACCAGACGCCGTCGGCCAGCTCGGTGTATTGTAGCAAGGAATAGGTGGCCGGGGCGTCGTAGGGGCTGAGGCCCAGGTACATATTCTGGAAGGTGAAGGCCGCTTTCAGGCGTGGGTGGCTGAAGTAGTTGCCAACGTTGCTGTAATGTTTTTTCAGCGCCTTGAGGCTGAAGAGAAGGGGTAGATTTCCAGGGCTGAAATATTGGGCCATGCTGTAGAAGTTGCGGCCTACGAAGTGGGTCAGGGAGGTTTTGTAGTGGCGGTGCCCTTCTTCCATATAGCGCAAGAAACCGCCGAAGCTACCCGGTTCAATCGCCTCTAGCTGTTCCTGCATCTGCTGCAGATTGGCGGTCAGGGTCAGCTCCTGCCCGTCGCCGAAGCGAATGCGGTATGTGGGGTCGATGCGCCGCAAATCGAGCTGCTCGTCCATGCGCTGGCCCAGGGCGGCGTAGGTCTCCGCGAAGACTTCAGGCATCAGGAAAAGGGTGGGGCCAATGTCGAAGCGGTGCCCGTCGCGCACAAGCTGGTCGCAACGCCCCCCGGCCTTACTGTTCTTTTCGACGACGGTGACGTCGAATCCGTTCCTGGCAAGGCGAGCGGCGGCTGTCACGCCGCCGATTCCTGCTCCAATCACTAACGCTGTTGCGTGTGTGTTCATCTCAATTCTCCATGAACTGTTCTGGAGCTTTCACGGAGAAAGCCTTCTCCGAGAAGCCTTCTCCGTGAAACAAACGCTCTTTTGCGCCTGTTTGCGCCACGTGTGCACTTCATACTCAGTGCAGATGCTAACAGAGGGAGTAATAATTGTCAACAATTTCTCAATTATATCTTGACATTATCTGTGCAACTGTGTTAGGCTTTTTCCCTAAACCTAAACCGGTGCAGGGTTTCAAAGTATTGGATGGAGCCGGTCTATTTGGGAGATGTGAGCCATGACAGGATTACCGGAGCAGGCCTGGGAGTTACCCCTTTTGCATCAGGCACAAGAAGCGCTCAATTCGGTTGTAATGCCGGTGACGCCGCGCATAACAGACGACCAGGCAGTGGCACAGGCCTATCATGATTGTGAGAGGTTGACGGCTGAGCATAGCCGTTCCTTCTACATTGCATCAGCCTTGCTGCCTTTAGAAAAGAGGCAGGCGGCGCGGGCGCTCTATGCCTTTTGTCGCGTGACGGACAATATTGTGGACGAGATGGGAGAGGATGCGGCGGAACGGTTGAGCGCCTGGCGCAACCAGGTGCTGGCATTGCACCCGCCGCGTCATGATTCAGTGTCGCTGGCCTGGCTGACAGCGCGCGCTCGATATCACATTCCCTGGAAATATTCAGAGCAACTGCTGGATGGAGTGGGGCGCGATCTGGTGCAAGATCGTTACCAGAGCTTCGAAGAGCTGGCGGCCTATGCGTATGGGGTAGCCTCGACGGTGGGGCTGATGAGCATGCACATCATTGGCTTTCGTCACACGGAAGCGATTCCCTATGCGGTGCGGCTGGGGGTGGCGCTGCAACTGACTAACATTCTGCGCGATGTCGGCGAGGATTTTGCCGCAGGGCGCGTCTATCTACCCCAGGACGAGATGGCCTTTTTTGGCATCAGCGAGGAGGATCTGGCGGCCGGTGTCGTTTCCGACCGCTGGCGGCGCTTCATGGTCTTCCAGATTACGCGCAACCGGCGGCTGTATGAAGAGGCATGGCCGGGTATTGGCCTGCTCGACGCCGATGGGCGGCTGGCCATTGCGGCGGCTGCGGCGTTCTATCGCGCCATCCTGGACGACATCGAGGCCCACGATTATGACGTCTTCCGCCGCCGCGCCTACGTCAGCACAGGGCGCAAATTGCGCTTGATGCCCGGCCTCTGGATACGCAGCAGGTGGCCGCATGCGCTATACTAGGGGGCATGAAAGATGACCTCTACCGCTTGATTGCGCCTTACTACGACTCCATTCACGATCCCTTTTCCGACGACATCGATTTTATATTGACGCTGGCCGAGCACAGCCCTGGTCCGGTGCTGGAGCTGGGCTGTGGCAGTGGTCGTCTGTTAGAGCCGCTGGCAAGGGCCGGTTACCGCGTCACGGGTATTGATATTTCAGAGGCGATGCTGGCTCACGCTCGCACCCGGCTGCAACGGTTGTCGCACGACGAGCAGGCTCGGGTCAGTGTGGTGCAGGCGGATATGACGGAGCTGCCGTTGAAAGCGGGGCAATTTGAGCTGGCTGTGGTGCCATACAATACTTTCCTGCACCTGAGGCCAGAGGACGCGCTGGCGGCGTGCCGGGCCGCAAAACGGCAGTTGCAGCCGGGCGGGCGGTTATTTCTGGACCTGCTCAACCCGGAGACTGTGACCGAGTTATATGGTGAGCAGGGGTTAGGGCTGGAGACGATTCTGAACCAGGGTGATGACGTGGTGCTTGTTTTTTCCAGCAGCAGCGTGCGACAGGCGGCGCAGATTCTGGAGATTACGTGGATTTATGATCAATCGCCGCGCGCAGGAGGGCCGGTACAACGGTCGGTGGCGCACATGGTGTATCACTACTATTACCCGCACCAGATTGAGCTGTTGCTGAAGCAGAGCGGCTTGCGCCTGGAGGCGTTGTATGGGGGGTATGATGGGCGTGGATATTCGGAGGAGAGTGAGCGGTTGTTGGTGGTGGGAACGGCGTGACACGGAGGACCGTGGAGGGGGAATGGAGGGAGGATTGGAGATTGGAGATTAGAGATTGGAGATTGGGTTTAGACACGCCGATGTGGGTGTTTAAACGCGGATTTCTGGGATGAACGGATTGTGTTTGTGAGCGGTCGCTGGTGAGTGTGGCGGTCATGCTTTTGTACGGTTTTGCGGAGATTCTTCGGTTCCCTCAGAATGACGGGTGGGGTTGGGAGGGTCGTTCCCATTCCTGTCACTCTGAGGAAGCGGAGGGGCGGCGGTTATGCTTTTGTGCGGTTGTGCGGAGATTCTTCGGTTCCCTCAGAATGACGGGTGGGGTTGGGAGGGTCGTTCC
>CAZRTM010000071.1:0-21296 GCA_964602995.1 uncultured Ardenticatenaceae bacterium | reverse complement strand
ACTGTTCAAGGAGAAGTTCATCTATGGCTCTCAAACCTATACTCATTAACGGAATGTGGCGACAAGCCGCAGCGCCGCTGCGCTCCTTTGTCGCCAGCAACCCGGCGACCGGTGAGGCGCTTTCTGAAGAGTATCCCGTTTCTAACTGGCAAGATATCGAAATGATGCTGGAGGCCGCCGTCCAGGCTGCGGCAGAGCTGCGCCAGATAGCGCCAGAGGCGATTGCCGATTTTCTCGACCGCTATGCCCAGGCGATTGAAGCCAGGGCAGATACCATTGCCCTGGCAGCGCACGAAGAGACCGGTTTGCCCCTGGAGGCGCGCCTGCGAAATGGGGAAATGGTGCGCACAATAGACCAGTTGCAGCAGGCAGCCGCCGCAGCGCGAGAGCGGAGCTGGTCGCAGGTCATCATCGATAGCAAGAACAACATCCGTTCGCGCTTTGAGCCTTTGGGCGGCCCCATCGTCGTCATCGGCCCCAACAACTTCCCCCTGGCCTTCAACGCCATCTCCGGCGGCGACTTTGCCGCGGCGATTGCGGCCGGCAACCCGGTCATTGCCAAGGCGCACCCTGGGCACCCCAAAACGACCAGATTGTTGGCAGAAGCAGCATACGAAGCATTGCAGAAGAGCGACGTGCCGGCAGCGCTTGTGCAGCTCTTCTATCACATCGAGCCTGAAGAGGGTCTGCGCCTGGTGGCCGATCCTCGGGTGGCGGCCACAGCCTTCACCGGAAGTCGCCCTTCGGGGATGGCCTTGAAGCGGGCGGCAGAAGAGGCCGGCAACTTAATCTACCTGGAGATGTCCAGCGTCAATCCCATCTTTGTGCTGCCCGGCGCGCTGGCCGAACGCGGGGCGGAAATCGCCTCCGCATTCTACGCCTCCTGCACCCTGGGCACCGGCCAGTTCTGCACCAACCCTGGCCTGGTTATCGTGCAGGACAATGCAGAAGGGCAGCAGTTCCTGGCAGAGGCGCAACGGCTCTTTGCCCAGGAGGAAAACGGCGTGCTTCTGGCGCAGGCCGGCGTTGACCATCTGGGTAAGGCCGTGCAGGCCTTGCAGGATGCCGGCGCTGAACTGTTGGTGGGTGGGCAGCCGGCCACAGGGCAGGGATACCGCTTCCAGAGCACGCTTTTGCGCACCAGCGGCGACCAATTCCTGGAGAATCCCAGCGGCTTACAACAAGAAGCGTTTGGCCCATCGTCGCTCATCGTCTTCGCCCGAGACGACGAGCAGATGGTGCAGATTGCCGAGGCCCTGGAGGGCAATCTGACGGGGTGCATTTACAGCGCATCTGGCGACGAGGATGAAGCGCTCTACGAACGTATTGTCCCTGTGTTACGCGAGAAGGTAGGGCGCTTGCTCAACGATAAGATGCCGACAGGCGTTGCTGTAACGGCGTCGATGGTGCATGGCGGACCCTACCCGGCCACGAGCCATCCTGGCTTCACAGCGGTGGGCATTCCCGCGGCGCTGCTGCGTTTTGCCGCCCGCCGCTCCTATGACAATGTACGCCCCCATCGCCTGCCTGCGGAGCTACAAGACGCGAACCCCACGGGCAAGATGTGGCGCTATGTGGACGGCGAATGGACTCAGGGTGATGTCGGCTGATGCTGATGCAAGCTGAAAAGTAGGGGTAGCGCTGCTCTAAGAGCTGATCCGCGCCGGTACTTTGCCGGAACAGGTTTGTAGCCCAGCCTGCCTGTAGGCAGGTGAAGTTCTGGCAGAGTACCGGCGCTTCATCATTGACGGTTGGGGAAATTTTTGTAAACTGTATACAGTAGACGAAAGTTCGCGTAAAGGAGAATAAGCCCCTTGAGCAGTACCGTACGACTTCCCGAACAAGAAGTGCCTGTTGTGGCTGAAGTAGATGTGCTGGTAGTGGGCGGAGGGCCTGCGGGCTTCACGGCCGCCCTTGCCGCCGCCAGACAGGGAGCGCAAACGATGCTGGTCGAGCGCTATGGGTACTTAGGCGGGCTGTCCACCGGCTCACTCGTCATCGCCATGGAAGATATGCACAACGGCGAAGAAATCACGGTTGGCGGGCTGGTCACCGAATACCAGGAGCGCATGGCCCAGGCCGGAGGGTTGGTGCGCCCCGAGCCGCACGAGTGGCTGCAGAGTAGCGAGGAGCTTTATAAGAAATGGTACTGGTATGGCTTGCTAGATGGGTGGGGGCGACAACGTCCGGCCAAAGTGGATTATGGCGCCCTTATCGACGTGGAAACGTCCAAGTACGTCACGTTCAAGATGTTGCAGGAAGCGGGCGTCACGCTGCGGTTGCATAGCTGGTGCACCACCGCACTGGCCGAAGACAATGCTGTTACGGGCGTGGTGACGATGAGCAAATCTGGCCTGCAGGCCATTCGCGCCAGCATCGTCATCGACACCACCGGCGACGGCGACGTCTTTGCCAGCGCCGGCGCTGAATTCACCCACGGACAATATCTGATCACCACTGCCCATTTCATGGCCAATGTGGACACAGAGAAGGTGATCCGCTTTACCGAAGAGAACCCCGAAGCAGCGGAAGCGCTCAACCGGGAGATGCGGCGTATCTATCAGGGAAGTTGGCGTGAATGGTTCTGGTTCACTCCGCGCCCCGGCGTCGTCTGGTGTGACTGCCCGCACATCAAAGGTTACGACGGCCTGGACGTTGAGCAGCTCACCTATCTGGAGCAAGAAGGCCGGGACCGGATCTGGAAAGCGCTGGCCTTCGCGCGAGAAAATTACCCTGGCTTTGAAAACGCCTATGTCAGCCGTACCGCCGACCAGATAGGCGTGCGCCAGACGCGCCTGCTGCAGGGCGAGTACACGGTGACAGTGAAGGATGTGAGTGATAGCGTGCGCTTTGACGACACCGTTGGGCGTGGCAAGGCTTATTACTATCCCTACCGCAGCTTTGTGCCCAAGAAGGTCGAAAACCTCCTCGTCGCCGGCCGCCACTCTTCTTTTGAACCGGCCGCGCAACGGGTGGCGCGGGAATGGCCGCCCTGTATGGTGACTGGCCAGGCTGTGGGCACGGCGGCCGCCCTGGCCTTAGACAGCAATGTGAGTGTGCGAGACGTAGAGATTCCCAGACTACAACGTATCTTGAAAGAGCAAGGAGCGATTCTATGACGGAAAGCATCGGTACGAGGGGCGCGCGGCAACTGGCCGCCGAGGACGCGCAGCGGTTGCGGGAGCTAATTGCCAGGCTGCCAAAGGTGGAACTACACCAGCACCTCCCAGGGTCGCTGCGCACCCAGACGGTGATTGACCTGGCCGACGAGTATGGCTTTGAGCTGCCCAGCCACGACCCCGAGGAGCTGCGGCCCTATCTGCAGGTGATGCCCGACACGCCGGCCGAGCTTGGCCCCATTTTGCGCACGCTGGGCGACTTCCAGCGGCGCTGTTTTGTCTCTCCTGCAGCGCTCTCACGCCTGACTTTTGAAATGATAGAGGATGCCTACCGCGAAGGCGTTGTCTACCTCGAGATCCGCTTCTCGCCGCTGACGATGGCCGGGGATAGCATGAGCTATGAGCAGGTTATGGATGGCATCGGCGACGGCATTGCGCGGGCGCTGGCGCAATACGATATACAGACGAGGGTTCTGCTGGGGATGACGCGCACCAACCTCAGCGCCTCAGAGGGAATTGCCGAGCTGGCGCTGGCCCTGGCGGAAGAGGAGCAGATTGCGGGCGTTGACCTCTCAGGAGATGAAGCCGTGGCTCCCGCGCGTGATTTCGAAGCCCTCTTCGCACGCATTCGGGCTGAGAGCGATCTGGGAATTACGATCCATGCCGGAGAAGCTGCTGGGCCTGACAGCGTGCGTGACGCGGTGGAACGGCTGGGCGCGGATCGTATCGGGCATGGGGTGCGCGCCGTGCAGGACCCGGAAGTGGTCGCTCTCCTACAACGACGGGGCATCGTCGTCGAGACCTGCCCCACCAGCAACGTACTGACCGGCGCCGTCCCTTCGCTTGCCGAACATCCACTACCCCTGTTCCTGGAAGCGGGCGTAGCGGCAACCATCAACACCGATGACCCGGCCTGGTTCGATAGCACGCTCAACCAGGAATATTACCGCGTTCTGGTGGAGATGGGCCTCTCCTTCGCCCAGTTGCACCAGGCAGCGCTCAATGCCGCTGCGGGCGCCTTCCTCCCGGACGCTGAGAAGTCTAAATTGCGCGAGAGGCTTGACGTCGCCTATCAGGCGGCGGCCTCCGAATTTGAAGCGATTTTACAGTAGGAAGGGAAGAGAGTATGAGCCAGAAGTACGACGCAAGCGTCACCTACCAGGGGCCTAGAGCAGAGTTTGCCTCGATTACGGGTAGCCCACTCTGGGGCATGAGTGTAGAAGAGATAATCGACGCCTATAAACAACACGGCTGGACCCATCACAGCGGCGAGCGCCTGCCGACCCCCTACGGCTTGGGTCCCATGGTCAATCACTTCACGACGCCGCAAGGGCGTTCGGTGCTCTGGATTCCTTCCTACGGCATGTTGCGCGACGAAGGGTTCTTCACGCCGGTGATGTCCCATCGCCTCTTCTGGCTGCTGTGGCAGGCGGGCGTTAAGGTTTTGCTCGTCGGCGGCACCAGCGGCAGCAACGACTGGCGCGACCCACAGGCTGAGGACACGGTGCGGCCGGGTGACTTTGTCCTGCCCTGGAGTTTCTTCCGTGGCCGCGCCATGCCGGGAACCCTTCCCGGCACTGAGGTAAGCACCGGCTTTCTGCCGCGCATCGCGCTGATGGAAGATCCCTTCTGCGTGAGCCTGAGCCGCGAACTGGCCGAGAAAGCGGAAAGCGAGCTTACCCCGCGCCCCTTCCGCCGCGTCCACCGGCCGCAGGATGTACGTGTGGCTCTGCATGAGCCGCCAGGCCGTGGCACGTTTGAAACGGCGTTCGAAACGCTGACGTGGCGTATGCTAACCCGGCTGATGTCAGAACAGGAGCAGTTTCCCCACGTCATGATCTTTGGCGATTGCATATCGCCCATACTGGCGCGCAATCTGGGTATGCACATGGTCTATTATCACATACCCAGCAACTGGGTTCTGGAACATCCGGGCACGAGCATTAGCCTGGAGGACTCCCTGAATGATCTCTATCTGAATGTGTTGCCGTGGGTCTGTGTGAATCTGGAGGCAGAGCTGCTGCAATCATGGGAGATTCCAGAGGATTGCAGTTGCGAGCGCAATCTGATTGAGCGGCCATCTGTCTATATGGAATCGCTCTCGCCATTAGCTGATTAAGTTTGTAGGAGCCGCTGCAGCAGTTGGACGGCCGGGAAAGTAGACCTGACTGGAGGTCAAACGTGAAGAGCACAGGATTTTCAGCACTGGACGATATCGCCAGGCGCGCAGAGGACGAGCAATTATTGCTGCCTCTGTGGCCCGAGGGAAATAGTATCGCCCTCGTAGACCAGACTCGCCTGCCGTTCGCCCAGGAAGTGGAGTTGATTGAAAGTGCAGACCAGATGGCGGCGGCGATACGTGATATGAAAATACGCGGCTCAGGAGCCATTGGTATCGCCGGCGCTATGGGCGCCTACCTTGCCGTGCGCCATGCGCCAGACAGGCCGCAGGAGTGGGACCAACGTGTAGCGGAGCTGCGCACGGCGCGGCCGACGGCTGTCGCTCTGCGCCTGGCCGTCGATGAGGTGCTGGATGCCGCCCGCGCTGAACCCGACCCGCTCGCGGCCGCTGCTGAGGCGGCGGCCGCGTTTATGGAGCGCCAGTTGCGCATGGAGAAGGCCATTGGCCGCCACGGTGCGCAGGCCATTCCCGACGGCGCAACAGTCTTAACGCACTGCCACTCAGGGGCGCTGGCCGGCGCCGGTTATGGCGGCCGCGCTCTTTCCGTCATCCGCGGAGCGGTGGAAGCGGGCAAGGAGATTAAGGTCATTGCCCAGGAGACACGTCCCTATTTCCAGGGAGCGCGCATCACCAGTTGGGAGCTGGTACAGCTCGGCATCCCCGTGACGCTGATTACCGACGGCATGTCGGGAGCGATGATGGAGACCGGCCGCGTTGATGTGGTGGTGGTTGGCTCTGACCGGGTGGCCATAAATGGCGACCTGGCCAACAAGGTCGGCACTTATCTGGTGGCCCTGGCTGCGCGGGAACATGGCATTCCCTTTTATACAGCCACCACGCGCTATAATGTCGATGCCGGCAGCAGCAGCGGCGACGATATCCCCATTGAGTTCCGGCCGGCGCGGGAAGTGCTCTTCATCAACGAGCAACCAATCACGGTGGAAGGCGTCTCCGCTCTCTATCCTGCCTTCGATGTCACGCCCGCGTCGTTGATTGAGGGAATCGTTACCGAAGGAGGGCTATTCCGCAAGCCGTTCGAAGAGAAGCTTAGAGGATTGTTGCAGAGTGCGGCTGAAGGTGGGAAGGATATTGAAAAATGAAAATTGCAGGCAAAGTTGCAGTAGTGACGGGCGGAGCAAAGGGCATTGGCGCCGCGGTTGCTCGTCTCTTTGCAGCCGAAGGAGCGCGCGTCGTCATTGCCGATATCGACAGGGAAGCGGCTGACAAGACGGTACGCGCCATCACAGAGGCTGGCGGCGACTGCTTCTTCCAAGAAACGGACGTTTCCGACGCACAGCAGGTTAGCACACTCTTCCAGCAAACAGTCGAGCGCTACGGCCCGCCGCATATTCTGGTAAACAATGCAGGTATTGTGCATGGCCCCGCCGTCGAGCGCCACTTCCTGGAAATGAGCAATGAAATGTGGGATCAGTTGCTGGGCGTCAACCTCAGCGGCGTCTTTTACTGCTCGCTGCAGGCCGCGCGGCTTATGGCGCAGCAGGAGGAGGGTTGCATCATCAACATGAGCTCCTGTGGCGCCACTCGGGCACACCGCCTGCGCGTGGGCTATGACGCAGCCAAAGGCGGTATGGAGGCAGCTACCAGGACCATGGCCCTCGACCTGGCCCCGTGGGGCATTCGCGTCAACGCCCTGGCGCCGGGGGCCATTTCTGTTACAGAGCGGTCGCCGGTCGGCGCTGAAAAAGCGGCCGGCCCTGAGGACCTGATTCCACTTGGTCGCCTCGGCACTCCAGAAGAGGTGGCCCAGGCAGCGCTGTTTCTGGCGTCTGATGCCGCTGCCTATATTACGGGCCACACGCTCTTTGTCGATGGCGGCCTGACGGCCCAACTGCGGCCACCGGCGTTGGAACCCCAACCGCGATAGGCATGGGGAGTAGACAAATGAATAGAGGCAAATGAATATGACGATCCATAAAGCACAGAATGAAGCAGAGTTGCGTCAGCAGTTAACAGAAATTTCCCACCGCACCTACCAGCGGGGGCTGGTCCGCGGCAGTGGCGGCAATATCAGCGCCCGGCTGGATGAGGCTCATATGCTCATCACACCTTCTGGCGTAACTCTGGGTGACACAACGCCGGCCAATATCATCAGGGTCAATCTGGAAACGGGTGAATGGAAGCCAAACGGACCTTACATTCCATCGAAAGAAACTCATTTTCATGCTGAGATATATCAGGCCCGGCCAGAGGTCAACGGCATCGTACATTGCCATCCTCCCCATGCCACAGCTTATGCAGTCTGCAAAATGGATATTCCCGCGCTGACCGATGCCGGCTTTAAGCAGCCGCCGATGCAGCACGTCTCCTTCTCGCCTTCGGGCAGCATGGAGCTGGCCCAAAAAGTTGCGGCCGCTGCTCAAGGCCCTGATGAGCTGCGTGTCCTGATCCTGGATGAACACGGCATCATCGGCATGGGCAGCGACCTGGTGCAGGCTTTTGTCTGGGCTGACCTGGCAGAGGAGATGGCCCAGATCGCTTTTGTATCCTCGCTCATTTCCAACGGCACTCTGAAAACAAATTCCTGAAAGGAGGGTAATTCCCATGACGACAGTGAGAATAAACGAGAAGCACCGCATTCAGACAGAGCAGCTAGATGTACCTCCCCGTCTACTAATGGGCCCGGGGCCATCTAATGCCCATCCTCGCGTGCTACAGGCGCTTTCCATGCGCCAGGTGGGCCACCTTGACCCGGCCTTCGTCGCGCTGATGAACGAGGTCCAGGAGCTGCTGCGCTATGCCTGGCAAACGGACAATGAGCTAACCATTCCCGTCAGCGGTACGGGCAGCGCGGCCATGGAAGCCAGCCTGGCCAACACCGTGGAGCCGGGCGACGTGGTTGTGGTGGGTCTCAACGGCTACTTCGGCCACCGCCTGGCCGATATGGCCGCGCGCTACGGGGGTGATGTCCGTGGCCTGGAAAAGCCCTGGGGCCAGGTCTTCAGCCTGGATGAGTTGCGCCAGGCGCTGGAGGAACATCGCCCCGCGGTGCTGGCGTTGGTGCATGCGGAGACTTCGACCGGCGCGCGCCAGCCGTTGGAAGGGGTAGGCGCCCTGTGCCGTGAATATGACTGCCTCCTGCTCATTGACACCGTGACCAGCCTGGGCGGCGAGCCTTTGTTGCTGGATGAATGGCTGGTAGATGTCGCCTATAGCGGCACGCAGAAATGCCTGAGCTGCCCACCCGGCCTTGCTCCCCTGACCCTGGGGCCGCGGGCTGTGGAGAAGTTGCAGAAGCGCCAGAGCCAGGTGCCAAACTGGTACCTGGACATGTCCCTGGTCAGCAAATATTGGGGCAGTGAGCGCACGTACCACCATACTGCTCCCATCAACATGAACTACGCTTTGCGCGAGGCCCTGCGCCTGGTTGCTGAAGAGGGGCTGGCAGAGCGTTGGGAGCGTCACCGCCGGAATGCCGAGCTTTTCTGGGAGGGTCTGGAAGCAATGGGGCTGAAGTGCCACGTGCCGCACGAACACCGCCTGACCACCCTGACCACTGCCGTGATTCCTGATGGCGTGGATGGCAAAGCTGTGGCGCAGAGACTACGCGAGGAGTACAACATCGAAATAGCAGCCGGTCTGGGCCAGTTGGGCGGCAAAGTCTGGCGCATAGGCCTCATGGGCTTCAATAGCCGGCCTGAAAATGTGGCCCTGCTGCTGGCGGCGCTAGAAAACGTCTTGAGTTAAGCGCGCCGCCCGGCGCTTCCTCCGAAGCATAAGGCATTAAAGTAACACGCTATGATGGTGGCTCCTGCGCCTTACGGGCTGCCAGGAGCCACCATCTGTTCCAGTTCTATTGTCTCGCCCGGTTCCATCACCTTCACCATTGCGTTTCCCTCGCCAGACACAAGCTGTGCAAAGCGCTCCGCCGCGTCGCTGTCAGTCCGATAGTGCATGGGCACTGCCACCTGCGCGCCTAACCAATCCAAAGCGAGAACTGCTTCTTCCGGCGGCAACGGCACAACCTCAAACCCGTGTGAGCGCACGCCGCCAACACAGAGCAGGGCGATATCAGGCTTATAGAGCTTCCCGAACAGCTTGAGATCAGAAAACAGGGAGGTGTCGCCGCTGTGGTAAATGGTCGGCCCATCTGCCAACTGAATCATGAAGCTGAGGGGCTGGCCTGAAAGCCACTGCTCGCCGCTCTGAAATAGCGAGATATGCCGCACATCCAGCGCCTTCACGCTGACCTCCTCCAGTTTGAGCGTGCAGCCGGATAACAGGTAGGCAATTTGTTCATCCGGAACGCCCTGAGCCAGGGCATGAATGCGAACGTCGGGGCCGCAGGCCAGGATGGCTCCGCTGCGTTTGGCAATCTCTACCGCCTGGCCCAGATGGTCAAATGCGCCGTGGCTTACCAGCACCAGATCGGTCCTGTCAAGTTGCTCCAGGGAGACGGGGCTGGAGCCGATGCCATGTGGTTCGCTCCCGCTCAGGAAGGGGTCGATGACAATGCGGTAGCCGCCGTTCGTAACAATTTCAAAGCCGGAGAAGTTGAGATAACGCAGTTCAGTTGGCATATGCTTGATTCCTGATTCCAAAGCTGCTGGCGATTGTTACCCTGTAAACCAAAACTTTGAACATTTGCTCGGGCCGGTCTCCTATGGCCGCACCGACCCCCGTGCCCGCTACCTCATAAGACAGGTGGCGCGGTCGGGAGACCGGCCACAGCAGCTCTCAAAACTCTGGTCAACAGAGTACTAGCGAGCACAGGGGTACTTTGACAGCCCTTTCACGATTGAATAGACTCACACCAGAAGATTGTCTACAGTTTACAAATTTAATTCGCGCGATTACAGCATACTGGTATCAAAATTGGAATGCAAGAAGAAAGCACCTTCAATCTAACAGTTACCGCAGTGCAACAGGAGATAGCAAAGGACGAGGTTGCCAACGTTGCCTCTGAAGTCCGCGCCGGCCTGGCAGCGCTGCCCTTGAGCGAGCGCGTGTTGCCGGGCATGCGTGTGGCCATCGCCGTGGGCAGTCGCGGCATTTCCTGCCTGCCCGAGGTTGTCGGGGCCGTCCTGAACGCCGTGCGCGAGCAAGGGGCCGAGCCGTTTTTGGTGCCGGCGATGGGCAGCCACGGCGGGGGGACAGCGGAAGGCCAACGCGCCGTGCTGGAGGGATACGGCCTCCACCCCGACCAGACCGGAGCGCCTATTCTCAGCAACATGGAAGCCCGGCAGATTGGAACCACGCCTGAAGGAATCCGCGTTTACTTCGACGTCAACGCGGCCGGCGCCGATGCCATCATTGCCATCAACCGCATCAAAGAACACACCGCCTTTAAGGGGCGCTGGGAAAGCGGCCTGCTGAAGATCCTCTCTGTGGGGCTGGGCAAAGCAGCCGGGGCTGCCGAAATCCACAACTGGGGCCTGCGGGAAGCGATGCCCGCGGCAGCCCGCCTTATTCTGGACAAGATGCCTGTGGTAGCCGGCGTAGGTATAGTCGAAAATGGCTATCACCAGCCAGCGAAAATCGCTGTCTTGCCTGCCGAACAGATCGTGGCCCGCGAGCCAGAGCTGCTGGACCTGGCGCGGCGTCTGCTCCCCAAAATACCTTTTGAACCGCTGCATCTGCTGGTTATCAAGGAGATGGGCAAGGATATCAGCGGGACGGGCATGGACCTGAATGTGATCGGCATGTGGCGGCGTACAGGAGGGCCAATAGAGCCGCAGTTCGACACCATTGCTGTGCTGGACCTGACCGCCAATAGCCACGGCAACGCCATCGGTGTGGGCCACGCCGACCTCATTACGCAACGCCTGCGCGACAAAATTGACGAAGCGGCTACCTACTTCAACTGTCTCACCTCGCACAATCACGCCGGGGGCAAAATCCCTATTACCCTGCAGACCGATCGCGAGGTGCTTGAAGCCGGTATGGCCGGGCTTGCGCCGCAGGAGGCACGTGTGTTGTTCATCCACAACACGCTGGAGTTAGAGCGGATGTGGGTCTCACCCGCGCTCCTGCCCGATGTAGCGGCGTCGCAGACAGTGACCATTGCCGGTCCCACCCGGCCGCTACCCTTCACCGGCACAGGCGCGATTGATTGGGACGCTCTGCCATAGCACTTTAGCTGTCATGCTGGCGGATTGACCAAGACATCCGATTTCTCCAAGAAATCGGATGTCTCCTCGACAGACCCTTCGCATTCGCTGAGGATGAAGGGAGGGGCACGTTGTAAACAACAAGGAAAAAGCAATATGAACGACTTACGTAGCGAGCTATTCTTCAATGAGGCCGGCGTGGCCGGCTTCACCCACCGCGCTTTTACCAAAGCGATGGGCTACGACGACGCCAACATGGAGCGGCCGGTTATTGGCATATGCAACACTTACAGCGAGCTGAACAACTGCAACAGCCATCTGCGCGAGCTGGCCGAGGCGGTGAAACGGGGCGTATGGCAGGCCGGCGGCTTTCCCCTGGAATTCCCCACCATTTCTCTGGGCGAAATCTTCCTCAACCCCACCTCTATGCTCTACCGCAATCTGGCGGCGATGGATACCGAGGAGATGATACGCGGGCAGCCAATCGACGGCGTGGTATTGCTGGTCAATTGTGACAAGACCATTCCGGCCGCCCTGATGGGTGCCGCCAGCGCCGACCTGCCGGCAATCATGGTCAGCGGCGGGCCGATGCTGGCCGGCGAGTACCGGGGGCAGGCGCTGGGCGCGTGCACCGATTGCCGCCGTTTCACGGCTGAATATCAGGCCGGCACACTGGATGCCGAGACGTATCGTGAAATCGAAGATGGCATTGTGCGCAGCCGCGGGCACTGCATGGTGATGGGCACTGCCTCAACCATGAACTGCCTGGCCGAAGCGTTGGGCATCGCCCTGCCGGGGAACGGCGCCATCCCCGCGGCCGACACGCGCCGCCTGCGCCTGGCACAAGCCGCCGGCCGGCGCATTGTGGGCCTGGTCGAGGAAGGGTTGCGCCCCTCGCAGATCATGACGCGCCAGGCATTCGAGAACGCCATCACGCTGCTCAACGCGCTGGGCGGCAGCACCAACGCCATTGTCCATCTGCCGGCCATCGCCGGGCGCCTGGGAATTGAGTTGCCTCTACCCCTGTTTGAAGAAATCAGCCGGCGCACGCCGCTTCTAGCCAACATCCGTCCTGTAGGCAAGTACCACATGGAGGACCTGTTCTATGCCGGCGGTGTGCCGGCCCTTCTAAAGGAGCTGCTCCCGCTCTTACACGGCGAGGCAATGACCGTCACCGGCCAGACAGTTGCCGAGAATGTGGCCGCTGCGGAAATCCTCAACAGCGATGTGATCCGTTCGCGCCAGCAACCCCTGCACGATGAAGGCGGCCTGACGGTGCTGCGCGGCAACCTGGCCCCAGATGGGGCAATTATCAAGCACGCCGCCGCCACGCCTGCCCTGTTACGCCACCGTGGGCCGGCGCTCGTTTTCCGCAATCTGGAGGATCTGCGCGCGCGTATCAATCATCCAGACCTCGACGTGACGGCGGAGCATGTGTTGGTCCTGCAGAACGTCGGCCCTGTTGGCGGACCCGGCATGCCCGAGGTCGGCAACTTTCCCATTCCAGAAAAACTGCTGCGTCAGGGCGTGCGCGACATGGTGCGCATCTCAGATGCGCGCATGAGCGGCACCGCCTTTGGCACCATCGTGCTGCACGTGGCCCCCGAAAGCGCCATTGGTGGCCCATTGGCCCTGGTGCGCGATGGCGACGAGATAGAGCTGGATGTGCAGAACCGACGCCTGCACCTGCACGTGGACGAAGCCGAGCTTGCCCGCCGCCGCGACGCCTGGCAAGCGCCCTCTCCGGCCTACGCTCGCGGCTACGGCCGGCTTCACCTGGAACACGTGCTCCAGGCGCCGCAAGGTTGCGACTTTGACTTTCTGCGCGGCGCAACCCCGGTGGCGGCACAGGAGCAGCCGAAGTTTTAGGCTCTGGTTTGCAACGGAACGGGGAGGATTGCGTATAATAGATAGTGGGAGGTCGGCTGCGTGCCAGCCAATGAACACTTAACATTATGGCCAACAAGGAATTTACAAGGAAGGAGTGACAAATGAAGTCGCACATTGTCAATTATCAGGTGTTTGGGGACGATCTGCAGTTTGTGGAAGTGGAGCTGGAGCCTCGCGAGACGGTTATCGCCGAAGCCGGCGCTATGATGTACATGGAAGACGGCGTCGGGTTCGAGACGAAGATGGGGGATGGCTCGAATCCCGGTGCAGGTTTATTGGGCAAATTAGGTAGCGTGGCAAAACGGGCCGTCACCGGCGAATCCCTGTTCATGACCCACTTCACCAACAACAGCCAGAACATAAAACACGTTGCTTTTGGCGCGCCTTATCCCGGCAAAATCATTGCCATCGACCTGGACGAGGCTAACGGGGAGCTTTTGTGCCAGAAGGATTCGTTCCTGGCGGCGGTGTTGGGCACGCAGATCAGCGTTGCCTTCAACAAGCGACTGGGAGTGGGCCTCTTCGGCGGTGAAGGCTTTATCCTGCAGCGCCTGCGTGGCGATGGCATGGTCTTCATCCATGCTGGCGGCACCATCATCGAGAAGCGGCTACACGGTGAAAAGCTGCTGGTGGACACGGGCTGTATCGTCGCCTTTGAAAATACAATCGACTATAACATCGAGCGCGCCGGCAATTTGAAGTCGATGGTTTTCGGTGGTGAAGGCCTCTTCCTGGCCACCCTGCAGGGAACGGGCCGTGTCTGGCTGCAGTCCCTGCCCTTCTCACGCCTGGCCGATCGCATTCTGGCGAACGCGCCCAGCGCCAGTGGTGGTCGGGGCCAGGGCGAAGGTTCGGTCATCCGCGGGCTTAGCAGCTTCCTGGAACAGTAAACAGGCCCCTGTTAGATAGAGAAAACAAAAGCCCTGCTACTCTTCGCGAGGCAGGGCTTTTGCGTTTTATTCCTGGTCTGGGAAATAGCTTAGTTCACAAAGTAGCTCAGGCACGCTTCGTCGATTAGCTCGGGGGAGAGGTGCGGCTCCAGCGACTCGTAGCGGCAGATGGAGACGACCGCTTTCAAAATGTCGCGGGGATGGACAGCCTGCATCGTGCGTTGCGGCCTGCGATACCATTTCTGCAACAGGTGCACGAAGCTTGTCTGATCAAAGGCGATATTATAAATCTTACACATCGTCTGGAAGATCTGGTAATACATCTTTTCATCAGGCCCACTGACCTCCACCTTCATCTGGATGCGGCGTAGGAAAGCGTCGTCTACCAGGTCGGCGGGGTCGAGATTGGTGGAGAAGACGATGAGCTGCCGGAATGGGACCTCGATGGTCTGCCCTGATTGCAGCCGCAGGAAGTCCACGCCGCTTTCCAGAGGCACAATCCAACGGTTGAGCAGGTCTTGCGGACTCATCTGCTGGCGGCCGAAGTCGTCGATAAGGAACATGCCGCCATTGGCTTTAAGCTGCAGCGGCGCTTCGTAGAATTTGGCTATTGGTTCAAAGCGCAGGTCGAGCGCGTCCATCTTCAGCTCGCCGCCGACCATCACCGCCGGTCGTTTGAACAGCTCCCACCGCTTATCAACCTTGCTGCCGCCGGCCATCGTCGCCGTAGAGCCTCTGTTGCCGTTCAGGCGCGGATCCCGGGCCGGAATATGAATCAGCGGGTCGGAGATCTGGATAATCTGTCCGCCAACGGTGATGGCATATGGCAGCCAGATGGGGTTGACGCCGCTCAACAGCTCGGCAATTGATTGGGCGATGGTTGTCTTGCCGTTGCCCGGCGGGCCATAGAGAAATATCGACGAGCCGGCATTGACCGCAGGCCCAATGCGGCGGTGGAAGCCCTCAGGCAAAATCAGGTGGTTCAGGGCTTTTTGCACATCGCGGGGTTTAACGGAGCGCCCTTCGTTCGCTTGCAACAGTATGGCTTTGCTATATTTCTCCAGTGAAACGGGAACCGGGCCTAGGTACTGGCTGCGTTCCATCGATTCGCGGGCGCGTTTCGTTCCTTCTTCCGTCAGCCGGTAAGTGTAGCTAAAGCGGCCCAGAGCGCCGGTCTTGGTAATCTCGACCATATGCTCCTGCTTCAGGCGCGCCATGATTTCATCTAACAGTTGGGCGTGGACGCGAATCACTTCGCTGAAGCGGGCCACGCTGACATCCCCTTCGGCGAAGAGCTGCCGGTAAATCAGGTCGACGACGATGCTCATCGGGATATCTAATTCAGATGATTCCCGTACCGGCTTCAGTAGTTCTGCTAACCTTTCGTTGTATTGTTCCACGCTAATTCCTCACCTTAGGACCCAAGCACATCAAGCACACCCCTGGTAAGGGCGTTTCTGGCGACTATGTTTATTGAGGTCAGCTCCTCCAGGTGACTATAGCCCAGGTGTGGAACCCTTTAAATAGGAAAAACGGTATGGTAGGCGGCCCTTCAGAGGGCCGCCCTTCAAATGCAAAAGGCGCTCCTGTGGGAGCGCCTTTTTCGTCGTCTGTTGGTTGGGGAAGGGGATTAAGTGCCGGAGCCGTCTGACTCTACCGGTCTCTGCCCGTTACTGGAGTCGGCCGCGGTTGCTTCTTCGATGACGACTTCCGGCTCTTCCAGGTGCAGGTCTGCTTCTCTTTCCCCGTTGCCGGTGTCGCCGTTTAACGCCAGCCTGGCTTCGGGGATGACCGCCACAGAAGCGATGGTGTCCCCTTCGCGCAGGTCCATGACGCTGACGCCGCGCGAGTAACGGCCTTGTTGTGAGATGCTGCGCACCGGTGTGCGCAGGATAATACCGTTGGAGGAGATGCAGGTTAGCTCATCTTCCGGGTTTACCACACGAGCGCCGACGATGATTCCTGTCAGGTGTCCGAGGGACATGGCGCGCACGCCCTTGCCATAGCGGCTCTGGCGGCGGAATTCGCGCAGCGGTGTGCGCTTGCCGTAGCCCCTGGCGGTGATGAGCAGCAAGTCCCGGTCGGGGATAACCACGTCAACGCCGGTGATATGGTCCCCTTTCTCCAGGCGCATGGCATTGACGCCGGCGGCGGTACGGCCCATGGCACGTACGTCCTCTTCGGCGAAGCGAATCGCTTTGCCCTGCTCAGTAACCAGAATCAGATCCTGGCCGCCACGGGTCATCTTGACCCAGCGCAGCTCGTCGTCATCGTCAAGGCTGATGGCGATAAGCCCGGAGGGCCGCACGTTGCGGAAGGAGCTGACGTCCACGCGCTTGATGCGCCCATTACGCGTGACCATCGTCAGATATTCTCCTTCGTCAAAGTCACGCACCGGCAGGGCCGCGGTAATCTTTTCGTTGGGCATCAGTGGCAGGATGTTCATCAGCGACGTGCCTTTCGCCGTGCGGTCAAACTCGGGAATCTGATAAGCCTTTTCGGAGTAGACCTTGCCGCGGTCGGAGAAGAAGAGGATGCTGTTCAGGGTGCCGGCGGCGAAGAGGTGTTCCAGCTCATCCTCATCGCGGGTGCTCATGCCAATCAATCCCTTTCCGCCGCGTTGCTGGCTGCGGTAGGCTTCAATCGGCGTGCGCTTTATGTAGCCACGCTGCGTGATGGAGATGAGCATCTCTTCGTCCTGGATCAGGTCTTCTATGTCCAGGTCAGCATCCAGGTTGGGTGCGATGCGCGAACGGCGCTCGTCGCCGTACTTTTCTTTGAGATAGGCCAGATCTTCTTTGATGATGGCCAGAACCTTAAGGCGGTCGGCCAGAATGCCGCGCAGGCGCTCAACCTCGGCCGTAATTTCCTTGTATTCGTCCTGAATTTTCTGCCGTTCCAGCGCTGCCAGGCGGCGGAGCTGCATGTCCAGGATGGCGTTGGCCTGCTCTTCGCTGAGGCCGAACCGGGCGATGAGGGTAGCGCGGGCATCGTCCACGTCTTCGGCGTTGCGGATGGTGCTAATCACCTCGTCCAGGTGGTCGAGGGCAATGAGCAACCCTTCTAGAATGTGCTGGCGCTTCAGCGCCTTATCCAACTCGAACTCGGTGCGGCGGGTGATGACTTCGACGCGGTGGTCGATGTAGATTTGCAGCGCCCGCTTGAGGGAAAGCAGCCGCGGTTCACGGTCGATGAGAGCCAGCGTCTGCACACCGAAGGTGGTCTGTAGCTGCGTGTGCTTATAGAGCTGGTTGAGCACCTTCATCGGCTGGCAGCCTCGCTTCAGCTCGACAATGATGGAAATACCGTGCCGGTCAGATTCATCGCGCAGGTCGGCGATATGTTCGATGATGCCTCTGTTGGCCAGCTCGGCGATGCGCTCGATGAGGCTGGACTTGTTGACCTGGAATGGCAGTTCCGTAATGTTAATGCGTTGCCGCTCTGAGCGGCCGGGCGCCTCTTCAATTTCGGCCACGGCACGGATGACCACACGCCCCTTGCCGGTGGCGTAGGCGCTCTTGACGCCCTCGGTGCCCACGATGATGCCGCCGGTGGGGAAGTCAGGACCTTTCACAAATTGCATCAGGTCATCCAGCGTCACCTCGTCCTGGTTGTCCTGGTGATCAATCAGGTAGGCGATGGCATCGCAGATTTCGTTGAGGTTGTGCGGAGGGATGTTGGTGGCCATGCCCACGGCGATACCGGAGGAGCCGTTGAGCAGCAGGTTGGGTAGCCGCGCCGGCAGCAGTTGCGGCTCCTGCAGGCTATCGTCGAAGTTGCCGACAAAGTCGACGGTGTTCTTGTCCAGATCGTCCAGCAGCTCGCTGGCAATATTCGCCAGCCGCGCTTCCGTATAACGCATCGCCGCCGGGCTGTCGCCATCGACGCTGCCGAAGTTACCCTGGCCATCGACCAGGGGATAGCGTAGAGAGAATTGCTGCGCCATACGCACCATGGCGTCGTACACGGCTGAATCGCCGTGCGGGTGGTATTTACCCAGCACTTCGCCCACAATACGGGCGCTCTTGCGGTGCGGGGAATTGGGCCGAATGCCCATGTCGTGCATGGCGTAAAGAATGCGCCGGTGAACCGGCTTCAGGCCATCGCGCGCGTCGGGCAGGGCGCGGGAGACGATGACGCTCATGGCGTAGTCAAGGTACGACTCGCGCATCTCCTGATTAATATCGATTATGTTTACATTTCCTAAATCCAATGCCACCTCCGCCGGGATTTTGTAATCAATCCCATTCAGCTTGCTGTCGGTCGGTTAGTAAGTAAGTCGTCGTAATCTGAGGCCCATCAAAAGCAGTATGGGCGCTCTGAAAATTGCTTGATTTTTGGGCTATCTGCGAGCCATCTACGAACCATCCATGAAACATCTGCAAAATAAAAAATGCCACCTCTGCAAGGGGTGGCGCACTCGCTTTTGTAGTGTCTAATCACCCAACCAATTATACCTCAAAATGGGGAATTAAACGAATTGGCGTAGGGGGTAGCAGGCCGCTCACACAACCCTAAAATGGGCGCAAAAATGGCGTATGATCGCCTGTTATGACTGCTTACTATGAGCCTACTTGCTATGAGCGCAGTCGAAGGGTAGCGGAACCGGCTTTGAACGTCGTTTCTTCGTCGTCATCCAGTGCCCTGGTTCTGATGTAACCCAGGGCAAACGTGCCCGCCGGGCCGGTGGCGGCTGAGGTGATAGCGCCGACTGAGCGGCCATCGAATTCGATATCCTGGCCCACTTCTACCGGCGCATCCGCTTCAAACTGCACCAGCTTGCGCGCCAGGCGGCCGCGGCTTTCCATGCGGGCGATGATTTCCTGGCCCGTGTAGCAGCCCTTGTTGAAGGAGACGTCGTCCCACAACCCGGCTTCCAGGGGAATGTACTCCTGGTTGATTTCGTGTCCGAAGAGGGGCAGACCGGCTTCAATGCGCAGGTATTGGAACGCTTCCTCTGAGGCCGGAGTGAGGCCGGCGTCCACCAATTGCTGCCAGACTGTTTCCTTATCAGACGTGTCGCACATCACAAAATAGCCGTGCCCGGCGATGGGGTCCGTGCGGTGCAGATAGGTGATGACATCGCCAAGCTTCAATTGGCGCCAGTGGTGCAGGGGAATGTCGACAGCATCGCCGAAGAGGGGGCGCAGCCGCTCGGGCGCTTCTGACCCATAGACACCCAGAATGGCGGTCCCTGCTGTGAGGTCGTCCATATGGAAGTCGTCGTTGTAAAAGACGAAGCCCAGCAGATAACGGCCGATGTTGACGGCGTTGCCGGCGCCGGTCAGGGCATAAACGGTGTCGCTGCTGGTGTAGAGCAGCAGGCGGTCAATCATGCGCCCGATGTCTGTGGTCAGAATCGTCGCCGCGCCCTCGCCGCTTTGCAGGTCATTAACGGCCTGCGTGGACATGCGGTTAATCAGGTCCAGGCGCGTTTCCCCTGTAATTTTCAGAACGCCGAGGCCGCTGCGGTCGACGACGATGGCTCCATCATGCGCCGCCTCGTATGCTTCTTCCAATGAGACAGTATTAAGGACGGTCTCCATTTTCATTTACCTCATCATCACCAGGCGCAATGGCGCTCTGGTTCTTTGCCAGCCAAGCATTTACAAATGCTTCAATTTCGGGAATGTGGGACGCCTCGTGCTCGAAGCTGGTTTCCGCGATCAGCTTCCAGAGTGGTTTGTTCTTGAGGCCGGGAAAACGGCTCGGCTCTTTCAGATCGCGGTCATCAAACTCTTCCAGCCACCCTTCCAACTGGCTCCGCACTCCCTGTAAATCATCAAAAATTCGGTCGAGGTCGCGGCCTCTGAATTCCGGGTAGCGCTGCTGATTATACGCGTCACGGTCGGCCAGCGCCTGCAGGAGGCGCGTGGGCTTCTTGCCCTGGTTAATCTGGTGCAGCGCTGTGACCATCTCCGCTTCCCAGTTGACGAAGTGTGCCAGAACGTCGGCCAGAGACCACTCTCCGATGGCGCGTGGCTGGGCCAGCACCACATCAGGCAAAGGGACCAGCGCTTCGAGGAGCCGCACACGTACATCATCCAGCTGTTCCAGAATTTCCTCTAAGTTCATGCGCTACCTCCGCTCTTTCAGCCCAAAACACGGATGCGCGGTGGCTAAATGAGTAGCCCGGCCGGCGCATCCGTGCTATATCGTTCTGAGTTGGTGAAAAGGGTTCGGTTCGTTAAGCCTAAACCTAAGGCCCTGCGGCGCGTATGGCGAACATCAGGCCCATGCCGATGCCCATGAAAATGAGGCCGCTCACAATCACCCAGATAGTGCCCCAGGGAATGGCAGCGTTGTCACTGGCCGCAATCACAGCCTCCACCTCGCCTTCCTCAGTGGGCTGGCGGCGGAAGACGAAGAACAGGATGATGAGTGTCAGCAGGCCCAGCGCTCCGGCAATCGGTATCGCCGGGTTCAGAAGCACGCCCTCTGCCAACACTATATCGCCGCCGGTGTAGAAGCTGTCTGCCAGCGCAAATCCGGTAACAATCACGAAGAAGAGAATAATCAGTGAAGTACTGATTCTGTCCCAGCGATACATCCGGTGCTCGGGGATGGGGTCCGGCGGATGCACCTGTGACAGCTCGCGCAACGCGTCCTTCTGTTGTTTCTCCAGGTTGGACACTTTTTCCTGAAATTCGGGATCTTCTTTGATCTGCTCTGTTTGTCGTTCCAGTCGCACGTAGATGAAAGCGAGAGGAAGGCCAATGGCAATCAGCCCGCCGACGAATACGGCAGTAAGAATGCCGGCCAGCACCAGAGGATGCACCTCAACACCGTTTAGCTGGTTCAAGCCGGGGATGTCCACCAATACCTCGCCCAACAAATACTGGTCGAGCTGGATGGTAATCATCTCGGTTTCTTCTGTTCCTACTCCACCGGCCACGCCGCCGGTTAACCGGTCGAGGCTCAGGTCGATGCCGCCTATACTAACGTCGCCATCCACGGCCACCCAGATAAGCGAAGCAATGCCGCTAAACAGCAGCAGGGCAATGATAATCAGCCAGGTCCTCGCCGTTTCGAAGCTCTTCAAGCTGTTTCCTCCTGCATTACTGCAATCTGCATTACTGCAGCCTAATTATTCATTTGCGAATTTTAGCACAACCGCTTTTGCCCAGCAATTTGGAGATTGGAGATT
>CAZRTM010000070.1:11914-22155 GCA_964602995.1 uncultured Ardenticatenaceae bacterium | reverse complement strand
GCGGTGATGTTGACATAGGTCCGTATCATAGGCAAAATCAGAGTAGTAACTGAGTATTGTATCTGTTGAACATTGCAAAGGATAATTGACTATGTTTGACCCGCTCTATCTTTTGACCCTTTTACCAGCCTGGTTGGTTGGTATGACCATACTACTTCTGATGCGGCGTAAGCTCCAGAAGGCAGAGGAACAGCGGGTTCCAGCTACCGTCCCAGTGCGGGAACGGTAACCTTCTTAGCTAACCAACTGCATACGTGTAGATACGTGGTAGGTACGGGAAGATGTTATTCTACAACCCCCTCTTTTACCTCTTTGCTCTACCTGGTTTGCTCCTGGGGCTGTGGGCGCAGGCTCGTATAAAAAGTGCCTTTAGTAAATATTCACGAGTGCGTACCGAGCGCGGGCTGACCGGGGCACAGGTGGCGCGAGCGCTCCTGGATTCACAGGGGCTTTATGATGTCGCCATCGAGCAATCAGGTAGGGGAACGTTGAGCGATCACTACGACCCTCGCAGCAAAGTGTTGCGGCTCAGCCCAGAGGTATATGGGACGCCCAGCGTAGCAGCGGCTGGCGTGGCCGCCCATGAAATGGGACATGCCATGCAAGACGCAAAAGGCTATGCGCCGCTCCAGCTACGGAGTGCTTTGGTGCCTGCAGCCTCGTTTGGTAGCAGCCTGGCGCCGCTCATTTTCTTCGTCGGTCTGATACTCCAGACGTTCGGAGCGGAAGCCTTTGGCTATAGTATCGCCTGGGTTGGCGTCATCCTGTTCGCTGCAGCCGTCGCCTTTACGCTCATCACTCTGCCGGTCGAATTGGATGCCAGCAAGCGAGCCAAAAAGCTGCTAAAGACACAGGGCATCCTCATCGGTAATGAGGCAAGAGGAGTAGACAAGGTACTGGACGCTGCCGCCCTGACCTACGTTGCAGCCGCGGTAGCGGCCATTGGCCAGCTCCTTTACTTCGTATTCTTACTCATGGGCCGCCGCGACTAAGCTGGCGAAACACTCAAATACCCCTTCTTCTGACACCTCAGGCAGCGCCGCCTGCCTTACCCGGCAGGCGGCGCTTTTTATTATTGGCTCTGCTGTGCCCGTTCTGCGGCCTGCTCACCCAAAACCATCGCGCCCAATACCCCCGCCTTGCCCCCCAACCCCGGCGGCACAATGTACGACTCTATATCTTCCATAATGGCCGGTGATTGCACATAGCTATTCAACAATTGCGGCACTCTGGCATGTAACATGGGATACAACTGCTTCTGTTTCATCACCCCACCTCCAATCACGATACGTTGTGGCGAAAGGGTCAGGATAAAATTAACCAGCGCGTGTGCGAGGTAATTGGCCTCTAACTCCCAGGCCGGATGGTCGGCCGGCAGCGTCTCCGCTGGCTGCCCCCACCGTTCGCCAATGGCAGGACCCGAGGCCAGGCCCTCAAGACAGTCACCGTGATAAGGGCAATGACCGGCATAGGGATCGGCTTCCCAATCGTGCGGTATCAGCAGGTGCCCCATTTCGGGGTGCAACAGGCCGTGCATCAACTGCCCGTTATACATGCCGCCGCCGCCAATGCCTGTTCCCACCGTCAGGTAGATGAAGGTGTCAAGTTCCTGCGCCGCTCCCCAGCGCCACTCGCCCAACGCTGCTCCGTTCACGTCTGTGTCAAAGCCTACCGGCAGCCCCAGGGCGCGCCTGACCACTCCCGCTACGTCGGTGTTCTTCCATTTCGGTTTCGGCGTTGAGGTGATGTATCCGAATCTGGCCGACCGCGGATCAGGATCGACCGGCCCAAAGGCCGCAATACCCACTGCTCTCAGCTTGCCCCACTCTTGCTGTTGCTCGCGGAAGAACTCAATAGCCTGGGCCAGGGTCTCGTCAGGTTCGGAGGTGGCAAAGCGGATCTCAGCCCGAATGTCGTCCGGGCCAGTGCCCACAGCGCACACGAATTTTGTCCCACCAGCCTCGATTGCGCCCAGAAGCTCTGTCATCTGCTCGCCTCCTGCTGCGTTTTACTCAGTATTGCTCGGGCCCCTCGTATTGCTCGGGCCGGTCTCCCGACCGCGCCCGTCGCCGCTCAGACAGCTGGCTCGGTCCGGAGACCGGCCACAGCAGCATTCAAAATTCTGGTTAACAGAGCACTATTCTGCTGCCGTAGACGTGATCCGTAACCAGTGGCTGGCATAAGGCTGCAGGTTGTAGACAAACGGCCACTCGCTGATTTCGTGTGGCTCTTCCTCATGAAGAAGATCCACAAGCTGCTTGCCCTGATACTCGCGAAGGTCGAGCGTGATAGATGACCGCTGGTCGTTGAGGTTGAAAATGCACAGCGTCCGCTTGCCGTCCAGAATTCTCCAGAAAGCCAGAACCGAGGAGTCACCGGTTTCGTACCATTCCATCCGCCCCTTTTGCAACTCTGGCGTGGCCCGCCGCGCCTGTAAGATAAAGCGAGTGGCCCAGAGGTAAGAGCCAGGATCCTTCTCCTGAGCGGCGACATTGACCTCTTCATAACCATACTCAGGATCATCTATCACCGGCAGGTACGTCTCATCCGCATCTGAGAATCCGCCGTTCTTCTCCGCGTTCCACTGCATAGGCGTGCGCACACCGTGGCGGTCAGGCAGCCAGATATTGTCGCCCATTCCGATTTCATCCCCATAGTAGATGATTGGCGTGCCAGGCAGCGACATCAGCAAAGCCTGCATTAACAGCCATTTACGCCGGTCGTTGTCCAGCAAGGGGGTCAGGCGGCGTCGGATACCGAGATTGAGCCGCATCCGTGGTTCTGGCGCGTACTGCTCCCACATCCATTGCCGCTCCTCCGGCGTCACCATCTCCAGCGTCAGTTCGTCATGGTTCCGCAAGAACGTCACCCACTGCGCGCCCTCTGGCGGCTGCGGCGTGCGGTTAAGGATATTCACAATGGGGCTTTTATCATGCTGCTTCACTGCCATATAGAGGCGCGGCATGATCGGAAAGTGGAAACACATGTGGAACTCATCGCCGTCGCCAAAGTAAGCCACGACATCCTCCGGCCATTGATTAGCCTCGGCAATCAGCACCCGGCCAGGATACTCCTCATCCATCAGCGTGCGTACTTTCTTTAGGAAGGCGTGCGTCTCCGGCAGGTTCTCACAATTGGTTCCTTCGCGCTCATAGAGATAGGGAACGGCATCGGCGCGGAAGCCATCGACCCCCATGTCCAGCCAAAAACGGATGATGTTGAACATCTCCTCATGGACCGCCGGGTTGTCGTAATTCAGATCCGGCTGGCTGCTATAGAAGCGATGCCAGAAATATTTGCCCGCCACCTCGTCGTAGGTCCAGTTGGACTCTTCATAGTCAAGAAAGATGATGCGCGCGTCGCTATATTCGGTACCCGTCTCGCTCCACACATAGTAATCATGATACGGCGAATTGGGATCGCGGCGCGCCTCCTGGAACCAGTGATGTTGGTCAGAGGTGTGGTTCATCACCAGGTCGGTGACTACCTTTAATCCCCGCTCGTGTGCCGCATCCAGAAACGCTTTAAAATCCTCCAGGGTGCCATAATCGGGATGAATATCGTAATAATCGGCAACGTCGTACCCATCATCCTTCAGCGGTGAAGGATACATGGGCATAATCCAGATACAGTCCGCGCCCAGGGACTTCACATGATCCAGACCGTTAACAATGCCCTTAAAATCACCATGACCGTCCCCATTGCCGTCGCAAAAAGCGCGAACGTAAATCTGGTAGAATACGGCTTCAAGATACCACTGGTCACTCATTCAACTATACCCTTTATTCCCTTCTCTAATGACACAGGAAGAGCAGGCTCCGCGCTCCCGGAACCTGCCCTCACTGACTGCAGATAGAAGCCCTTGCCGCTGCGGCTGGCAAGAACTGCCGATTGAAAATCAACCTTTTACTGAACCGGCCATCAGACCACGCACAAAGTAGCGTTGGAGCGAGAAGAAGACGATGAGCGGCAGCACCATCGTCACAAACGCGCCCGCTGTCAACAAGTGCCAGTCCTGGCCACGCGACCCGACCAGCGATGACAGCCGCTGGGTGAGAACCGCAGTATCTTGCGAGATACCCAGGAACACCAGCGCCACCAACAGATCATTCCAGACCCAGAGGAACTGGAAGATGGCGAAGGAAGCCAGCGCCGGCACTGAGAGCGGCAGCACCAGGCGCGTAAACGTCGTAAAGTGCGATGCGCCGTCAATCGCCGCCGATTCCATGACTTCCCCGGGCAAAGAAGCGATGTAGGTGAATAGCAAATAGACCGCCAGAGGTAGCCCAAACCCGGTGTGCGCCAGCCAGATGGCCAGGAACGTCCCGTTCAGATTCAACCGGCTATAGTCGCGCAAGATTGGAATCAATGCGACTTGTAATGGCACCACCAGAAGGGCGACGACGATGATAAAGAAGAGCCTCCTCCCCGGGAAATCCATCCAGGCAAATGCATACGCTGCGAATGCCGCGATGAGCAAGGGAATGACCGTTGAAGGCACGGCGACGGCAAGGCTGTTCAGGAACGCCGTGCCCATATCGCCACCGCTGACCGTGACTTCCCGGCCATTTTCGACAATCGTCGTTTGGCTTCCGCCCAGCACCTGCCGGTAATTGTTGAGCGTCAACTCTGTTTCACCCGGATTGGTGAAGACCGTCCACCAACCGCTGCTCAACACATCTTCACGCGAGCGGAAGGACGATACCAGCAGCCCGAATGTGGGCACCGTCCAGAGCAAAACGAGGAAGAACAAAACGGCGTTGACGAGAATACTGGATACTCGTTTTCTTGTTTTTTCGCCCATTAGAACGTCTCCTCTTCTCTAAAGCGGGACAGGTTGTACCACATGACAGGTAGCACTGCGACGAGTAGCACGATGGCAATGGCCGAACCGCGTCCAAAGTCCCTGAACCGGAACATCTCCTTGTACATACGACTGGCAATCACTTCGGTGCCCAGGTTGCCGTTGGTCATGACAAATACAATGTCGAATATCTTCAAGGTCATGATGACGATGGTGGTTGTTACGGTGATGATCGTACCCCGAATGTAAGGCACAATGACCCTCAGGAATACCTGAAATTCATTGGCGCCGTCGATGCGGGCCGCTTCCAGTAGCTCCCTTGGCACACCTTTCACGGCTGCAGAAAGCAGGACCATGGCAAACCCCGTCTGCAGCCAGACCAAGATCGCGATCAAGGCCAGGTTGTTCCATGGTCTTATCGTCAGCACCGCAATAGGATCATTGCCAAACAACGTCAAGATGTGGTTCAACAAACCAATCTGGGGGCGGCCTGGAGGCTGATAGGCATAGATAAAGCGCCAGATGACGCTGGCGCCCACGAAAGAAATGGCCATAGGCAAGAAGATCAGGCCTTTGTATAGAACCTCAAACCGCGTCCGGTCGGCCAATACCGCAATCAGCAAACCGAAGAGCACTGAAAAGCCAGTGCCTAACACAATCCACATCAGGTTGTTGCGGAAAGAGATGAGCATTTCAGGGTTAGTAAAGGCAAACACATAATTGGCCAACCCGACGAATTGTGTTGAATTGGCGTTATAGAAGCTCAGATAGAGGCTCCGCAGGGCGGGAAGTAACAAATACCAGCCCAGGATAGCCAACGCCGGACCGACAAACACGAAGGGACGCAAGCGTGCCGTCCAGGCATGCGGTAATTTCTCTATCAGCCAATTGGTCAATAGAAAGAGCATTGCCACCCCACCCACGCCCCACAAAATGGCGATGCCTACCACGACAAGTTTTGGCGCATTCGTGTCTCGCAAAAAGATGAAGCCTCTCCAGAAAACGAAAAAGGCAATGAGAGGCACGATCAACGACACAAACAGCCGTCCCACGATGCCAATCAGCGAGGCCAACACACCCCTCGGCTCGTCGCGCGGGCCAATTTCATTCACACTTACTCTGTCCACGTATACCTTCCTTTTCTCTTGGTTTGCCGAGGCTAAGCCAGACCGGCGCGCTGCGCTTAGGCACTGTTCTCCTCCTGCTTATCCCGAAACCACCACTTGAACGGTTCCAATACTGCTATGACTACGATCCTGCCGTATCACCTCCCTTCCTAATTATACACCGTGCCGCTCATTGGCGGCGCGGTTGTATCCCGCACAACCAATTCCGTAGGAAGCACAACTGAGTGTGCCGATTCGGGATGGGTTGCAATCTCCTCCAAAAGCAACTCTCCGCCCTTAATTCCCGACTCATACAGCGACTGCCGGATCGTGGTCAGGCGCAAATACTCCGCAATCTCAATATCGTCGTACCCAATCACCGACAGCTCTTCAGGCACGCGGATGCCCATCTCCTGTGCCGCCTCCAGAGCGCCAATGGCCAGCGTGTCGCTTGAGGCGAAAATTGCCGTTGGCCGCTCGGGCAGGGAGAGCAGACGCCTGGTGTTTACGAATGCCGAAGCGCGAGAATGTATGCCGTCAGCCCGATATTCAGAGCGTGGCTCGATACCGGCACAGCGCAGCGCATCGGTATAGCCGGTCAACCGGTCGCGATTGGACGTAAAATCAAAGGTTTCATCAGCATAGTCACTGAGGAAAGCAATCCTCTCGTGGCCTAGCTCAAGCAGATGCTCTGTGGCCCGCCTTCCACCGGCCACGTCGTCAATTGTAACCTTGCTAAAGTTGGGGTTCATCACGTCAATCAAAACGGTGGGATGCCCGGCACGCAGCAACCGGTCCACATCATCATCATTAAGAGAGAGCGAAATAATGATCAGGCCGTCAATGCGCTCCCGTCGTGGAATATCGCGCAAGAGGGTCTGGCGCCGGCTCGGGGTCTCGACATTGAACACCATCAGATCATATTCACTTTCGGCCAGAATCCGTTCGATTCCTCGCAGGCGCTCGACAACGGCCGGTCGGGTGAAGAAGGGGGCAATGACCGCGATGGTTAATGTTTTTCCCAGGGAGAGGCGGCGCGCCATTGGGTTTGGTGAGTAATCCAGGGCCTCAATGGCGGAAAGGACTTTATTTCTGGTTGCTTCGCTGACAGAGGGACTATCGTTGATAACGCGCGATACGGTGCCTATCCCAACGCCAGCAAACTTCGCCACATCGCGGATCGTCGCAGCGGACATAAGCCGCATTCCTCCAGGTATGAGCTGCTGGTGATCGTGATATGCCGGCACTCAGCTATGACTGAGCCAGAACCAAAAAGCACGAACTTTGAACACGATTGGAACCGGTTCCAACTGGCTCACATTGTAGAACAAAGGGCGTGGCGATGTCAAGCTAAAACAAAAAGGGCACTGCGGCTACGCAGTGCCCCACAAATCTAGATATGGGTTGGCTCCTCATACATCCCAAACACGTCGCGCAAGACGTCCGTAATCTCGCCCAATGTGGCATAGGCGCGAACGGCGTCTAGCAGATAAGGCATCAGGTTCTCGTCCCCTTTTGCGGCCTCAGTCAGAGCGCCAAGGGTCTCGTCGACGCGCACATTGTCGCGCTCCATGCGCAGTTGCTGCAGGCGCGCCACCTGTCGTTCATAGCCCTGCGGATCCATCTCCAGAATGGGGATGCGTAAATCGTCTTCGTTATCCGCATAGCCATTCACGCCAACAATGATGCGCTCGTCGTCCTCTATCTGTTGCTGGTACTCATAAGCAGCGTTGGCAATTTCACGCTGGTAGAAGCCGTGCTCAATGGCCGGAAGCACGCCCCCCAGCGCCTCGACCTGCTTCCAGTAATCGTACACTTCCTGCTCCATCTCGTTGGTCAGCTTCTCAAGGTAGAAGGAGCCGGCCAGCGGGTCAATCGTGTTGGCCACCCCGCTCTCTTCGGCAATGATTTGCTGCGTGCGCATGGCAATGGTCACCGCCTCTTCACTGGGCAGGGCCAGCGCCTCATCCATGCTGTTGGTGTGCAGACTTTGCGTGCCGCCCAACACCGCTGCCAGCGCCTGAATGGCCACGCGCACAATGTTGTTTTCCGGCTGCTGCGCCGTCAGCGAAACACCCGCCGTCTGCGTATGGAAACGGCACAGCCAGGAACGCGGGTTTTGTGCGCCAAACGTTTCCCGCATCTCACGCGCCCAGATGCGGCGCGCCGCCCGGAACTTAGCGATTTCTTCGAAGAAATCGTTGTGGCAGTTGAAGAAGAAACTGAGGCGTGGGGCAAAGTCGTCCACATCCATGCCGCGCTCAATGCACCAGCGCACATACTCCAGACCATCCCCCAATGTAAACGCCAGCTCCTGCACCGCCGTTGACCCCGCTTCGCGGATATGGTAGCCGCTGATCGAAATCGTGTTCCACTGTGGCATATGTTCGCTGCCGAACTCAATGGTGTCCACCACCAGGCGCATGGAAGGCTCAGGCGGGAAAATATACTCTTTCTGCGCGATATATTCCTTCAAAATGTCATTCTGCAGCGTACCACGTAGCTGCGACATGGGCACACCCTGTTTCTCGGCCGTGGCAATGTACATGGCCCAGATGATGGCCGCCGGGCTGTTGATGGTCATGCTGGTGCTCACTTCGCCCAGCGGAATGCCATCGAACAATATTTCCATATCCTTCAGGCTGCTGATGGCCACGCCACAGGTGCCAAACTCGCCCAGCGCCTGTGGGGCGTCGGTGTCATAGCCCATCAACGTGGCCAGGTCGAATGCCACGGAAAGCCCCATATTGCCCTGCTCCAGCAGATACTTGTAGCGCTGGTTGGTTTCTTCAGCAGTGCCAAACCCCGCAAACATGCGCATCGTCCACGGCTTGCCACGGTACATGGTAGCGTGGATACCGCGCGTGTAAGGATACTGCCCCGGAAAGCCCAGGTCGCGGTCATATTCCAGCTCTGCCACGTCCAGAGGCGTATAGAGCCGCTTCACGGCTTTGTTTGACGTCGTCAAAAACTGTTCCCGGCGCTCTGGAAAGCGGGCCAGAGTTTGCTGCAGGGTGGTTTCTTCCCACTGTTCTCGACGTTCTTTAATCTCAGCCAGTTTCTCTTTGTCGTACATTCGTCTGCACTCCTTGCTTGCTGCCCTTACGCACTCGTGGGTGGAAATGTGATCATGCCTTAACTATATCTTTCATATCGTACTGTCAATTATACTTGGCGCTGAAACAGAGTGCGAACAGCCTTCGCCAGGAAGCCGGAGGGTTCCCGTCTTGCCAGGATAGCAGCCTACCCTGAGAATTAGGCTCAGGCCAAGACATGGCTGGTTGCCCTGAACTACGCCATCCGTTAGAATGCGGCGCACCCGCTCGCCTGGAGCGGCTTATTTATTTATCGAGAAAACTATTGATCGAATCACCAGATCGAACGGAAGGAATACCCCCAACCGAACCGACGCCTGCAACAGAACTCAAAGAGAACGGTTTTGTACAGGCAGCAGCAATTCTGGCTGCGGGCAACGTCGCCAGCCGCATGCTGGGCATGGCGCGCGAAATGGTCAAAGCAAACCTCTTTGGCGCATCAGGTCTTCTCAGCGCCTTTGAGATTGCCGCCTACGTCCCCACCACCCTCTTTGACCTGATTATCGGTGGCATGGTCAACTCCTCCCTGGTGCCCGTCTTCAGCGAATATGCCAGCAAAGAGCGCCGCGGTGAGCTTTGGGCCGCGGTCAGCACCTTTCTCAGCGTCGCCACCGTCGCCCTGCTCCTGGTCGTCCTGGCCGTCGAACTGTTCGCCCCTCAGGTTGCCTGGTTGCTGGGCGCCTATAATCTGGATGATCCTGGCCTGACCCAGGTTGCGATCCGCCTGACACGATTGGCGACCCCGGCCGTCTTCTTCCTCAGCCTCTCCAGCATCCTCACCGGGGCGTTATATGCCCTGAAACGCTTCCGCCTCCCGGCCTTCACCGCCGCCATCTTCAATGGCACCATCGTCGTCGTCGCCCTTGCCCGGCCCCAGCATATCGATAGCCTCGTTTATGGCCTGCTGTTAGGCTCCATCTTGCAAATTGTGCTGCAACTGCCCGCCCTGCGCGACGCCCGCCTACGCTGGAATCTCAACTGGCGGCACCCGGTTATCTACCGCATTTTGCGCCTCTACGCGCCCATCGTCGCCGGGCTGGTCGTCAATCAGGCCGGTATCACTGTCGGCATTAACCTGGCCACTCGCGCCGACCAGGCCACCTTATTGCCTCTGGGCATCGCTTTCGCAGCCCAAACGGGAGACGCCAGCCTCACCTACATGCGCTACGCAACCACGCTCTACCAGTTCCCCCTGGGCCTGGTCGTAACCGCACTCTCCATTGCCATTTTGCCCAC
>CAZRTM010000070.1:0-11814 GCA_964602995.1 uncultured Ardenticatenaceae bacterium | reverse complement strand
GTGGGCGTCGTGAGCATCATCGTCTACGTTGGGGTGGCCATTCTGTTGCTGCGGCCGCTGGGCCTCTTCAGCCTCATGGTTGCCGACGCTGTAAAGCATATCATCCACACCTTGTTGATGATGGGCGTTCTGCAGCGCCAGATTGGTGGCCTACGCGGCAAACAGATCTCCCCCTCAATTCTGAAAGCGCTGCTGGCGGCGTGTGCCACCGGGCTGGCCGCCTATTTCACAGCCCAGCAGTTAGAGCCACAGCTTAGCGCGGGGCTTGCTGGGAAACTCCTGACAGTCACCCTCGCCGGTGTTGCCGGCCTGGTCACCTTCTTCCTCAGCGCCCGGCTGCTCAACATCGCCGAGACACGCTCCCTGCGCCAGCTACTCCCCAAACGACGGTAGCAACGCCTCCTTTGTATTCGATCCCAAATAGTGTACAATCTTCCTGATCTTGTGTCGTTTCAACTATGTCAAGGAGGAGTGGTTCCGTGGCAAGCAATCTATACAGATTAACTGTGCGCAGAGGCCCCGAAGAGGGCCAGTCATTTACGCTTTCTGAAAACAGTATCACCATCGGACGCGATCCGATGACCGACATTGTGTTCAGGGATCCTGAAGTTTCGCGTCAGCACGCCCGGTTAACCCGCACCAATGAAGGCTATGAGATTCAAGACCTGGGCAGCACCAATGGCACTTTCGTCGAAGGGCGGCGCCTTGCTGGCGAGTCAGTGTCGCTGAGTCCCGGAACCGTTATTACCATGGGCAGCAACGTAACCCTCGTCTTCGAGGCGATACAAGATCAGACAGCGGCCGCAGTGCCAGAAAGCGACCTCGATATCGAGGGCAACGATATCATGGAAAGCGAGGCTGGTTTCGAAGAAGCCATGCCTTTCTCAGAAGAAGCCTCTGCGGCGCGCGTCTACGATATGCCTGAAGCAGAAACGGTTGAGTCTGAAGAGACTGCCGTGGCTGGTTACGGCGCGACAGAGTTTGACTTCCCCGCCGCAGAGGAACCACAGGAGTTGTCCCAGGTAGAGACCGGTGAGCTGCCCTCTTTTGATAGCGGCTATGAAGAAGCGGCAGACGAGGCCGCCAGCGTCCAGCCAGTTGGCGTTTATGATTATGAGGCCGGTGACGAAGAAAGTGAGCTACCCACTTTCGGCGAGGAATACGAGTTGCCCTCGTTTGATGATGAGCCAGAAGCGGCCTACAAAACCGGGCAATCATATAGCCCGACGCCGGAATCAGCGGGCCGCATGCCTCCGCCCCCACCACCGCCTGCCCCGCCCGAAAAGCAAGGTCGGAACCGCAACATGATCATCGCCGTGGTGGTCCTGTTACTCCTTCTGTGTTGTTGCTGCCTGTCCCTCTGGCTGGCCTGGACCTACGGCGATCTGGCGATCAACTACATGGGAATCCAGCTACAGTAAACGCTCCTCCCACATTTCGACACAAAACTCAAAAAGGACCGGGAAAACCCGGTCCTTTTCTTATTTCAGTGCCTTACTTCTCCGCTTTGTCTACCATTTCATGCTCAGCATCGATAATAATCGAGTCGCGCAGCTCTTCCTCCTCCTTCACTTCGGCGTGCTGGATGCGGTCCAGATGGCGCGCTACCACGTGCGGCGGCGCCATTTCAATGAACACTTTGGCCCCAACCAGCATGACCGTCAGGTCATCGAGCTGACCCAAAACCGGATAGAAGTCCGGCGCAAAGTCAAGCGGGAATAACACATAGAGTATCGCTGCCGCAGGAAGTAACTTGAGATAGATAGGAACTTCCGGATCGCGAATTAAGGCGAAGACCAACCGCACCTGATACCAGATTTCCTTCCAGAAGCCAGGGTCACCTGCCCGCTCTGATAAGCGCTCAATGCCAGGATTCGGTTCTCGTTGCTTGTCTGCCATTCAACCTCCTATCGTCTGAAGGTAGCATTCTCGGTCATTGATTGTACTCTAAATAATACACCAGGGCAGATACAAATTAAGTAATAGACGTAGCTCCTTTGCCGATATAGGCGTCACTGCTACAATTTCACTCGTCACTTTACGCCGGATATATTGGCATACTCATATCGTGGCATAGTTTGTAAGGAAGTAGTATGGATCTGTTTTTCGTCCTGGAGCTTCTCATCGTTGGCTTTTTCCTCGTCATGTTCCTGCGCGGCGCGCGCCTCGTGTGGGGCATTGGCCTGCTCACCGTCACCAGCGCGCTGCTGCTAGACACACTCCTCGGCACCTTCGGCCGTGAACAGCTACAAGAACGGCTTGGCTTCCTCTTCTACGCCATCTCAGGTGGGCTGTTCGCCGGAGCCTTCCTCTGGCTGTGGGGCCTGCTCGGGCCCCATCTGGCAGCCACAATGCCCTCGGCCACCACAGTACCCGACGCCGCCTCAGGAGACAATCTCCACGACGGCAACGACGACCTGGAGGGCGAGATTGACGGCATTGACCGCAAGTCCCTATTTGACGAGATCTATAATCGGTTAGGCCCAGGCGATATACGCGACCTGATATTCGACGTCGAGCTAAACGAGAACGATATTTTAGTACCGCAGCGAGAGATGACCTATTCCATCCGGCAGCTCCTGGCACAGGCCGAGCGGCAGGGCAAGATCAGCGCTGTATCGCTCGCCATGGAACGGATCCTGACACCGCTGCCTCCTGAAAGTCTGCCCCGGCGCGAGAAACTCAGCGCAACCTCGCCGCGCCCTGTTCTGCGCCACTTCCTGCTGGCTCACTACTCGCTCGACGACCTGACCGAATTAGCCTCAGAACTGGGAGTTGATTGGGAACAGTTAGGCGCGTCAAATAAGCGAGAGCTGGCTCGCAACCTTCTCCTATATCTAGAACGTCGCAATCGCCTCCATGAGCTGATTACCCAACTGCAAAAGCCAGAACCCAGGCCAGAGTAGCCCGGACAACGAGCCGCGGTGTGCCACCACCGGGGACCTATGAATAGTCCTGACTGCCCCCCTAACGCAGGCGGCGCGCCCACGCGACCAGCACGCTGCGGGTCCAGTCGTACGCCTTATAACCCAAAGCAATCAGCGGGTGCGTCCACTTCCCAACCGGCACACCACCTTTCAGGGCGGTCATCAACTGCTGCGGCGTACTGATCGGCTGCATCGGAACCTCCACCCAGGCTGCTCCTACGTCGGCCAGGGTATGCGCATCGCTCCCGGCGCTCATCAGCACATTGAACTCTTCAGCCCAGGCCACCGCCGCCCGGTTCCAGCGCGGACGCGAAATGCGGGCGTTAAACGTTTCCACAATGTCGATTTCTTCACAAATCCTGTCACGGGCCGTCGGTCTCAACCGCAGTCGTTTCAGCGGATCAAAGCCGTGTGGTAACAACACCAGCCCACCCTGTTCTTTGATGCGCGCCACCGACTCTTCAGGGGTCAGACCGGCTTCAATCCTCTCCTTCAGAAACAGGCCAATAATCTCCCCCTCGGTCGTGCTGATTTCTTCCCCCACAATCACTGTGATCGGGTATCCTTCTGCTTCTACCAGCTCCTTGAGCTTCAGCGCTCCCCATATTTCGTTGTGATCCGTAATCGCCTGTACGCGAATCTGGCGGTTGACACAGCGGTCAGGAAACAGCTCAACTGGCGTGATACAATCGGCAGACGCTTCTGAATGACAGTGGAGGTCGATCTTCATCCGCCCCCGCGTTGGTTCCTCCTCGGTTGTAATGACGGCGCCTACGCTTTCGACCTCTGCGGCCTCCTCGCTCTCCATGCGCCGAAATTGTTCATCTGTCAGTTTTTGGCCTTTCACGCTGTCTCCTTCCTGGCTAAACGGCATACCCGTTGGCCTACCGTTCGCCTCTTATCTACACAGTGCTGACACCGGCCTGAAGACCCCCTGAGGTCCGCCTACGCCGGTTGTGGTTCGTGCGGCAACCAGAATTCCAGCGCCTGCGGTATGACTTCCACGGTAACTACTCTGTTTCCACTTTGTTGCTCTCGCTTGCGTGCGCTGGGGCGCTCCGTCTGGTTTGGATGAACCACCCCATCAATGTGCAGTGGAAACCCACCCCACGTCAGCTCCAACCGCTTGCATTGCGACACGTCAACGCTGGGCAAATCCTCCAACCCCTCGGCCAGCAAACTGGTTACGTATCCCAGGAAGCTCTCCCGTTCCTGAGCGCGAATGCGGATCACTTCGAACAGCCCGTCACCCGTGTCAGCCTTTGGCGCCACACGCAATCGAGGGCCAAACGCGGTTGTGTTCAACACTTCCACAAGCATGTACTCTCCAGAGGTATCCTCGCCATCCAGAGCCATCTGAAAAAGTTTGGGCTGGTAGTCTGGCAACGTTTTCGTGAAGGCGCCGATTGCGCGCAAGATGCTCTTCGGCTGATCAGGGCCATACTCTGAAAGCGTATCGGCATAAAAGCCAAAGCCCATCGCCTCCAAAAAGTAGTCTACACCCCAGGGCGTTGTAACCTTACCCACATCGAACTTGCACTTAAAGGGGTCAGAAAGCGCCGCGATCATATCCAGCGGCGCGCCGTCGATGCCGAAGGTACGAGCGATATTATTGGCGGTACCCATCGGCAGGAGCGCCAGCTTCACATCCCGGCCCAGCAGGCGTAGGGCCACGGCGCGCACCGTGCCATCACCGCCCACAGCCAACACCAAACCGCCGTCCGCATCGCTAAGCACTCCATCCAGCTCTTCTTCCGACTCTGTCGGCGTATAGACCGGCTCGTACCCGGCGTTGTGCAGGGCCTCCTGCATCTCCTCTACCGTCACCTGTGAGGTAGCGCGGGCGTTGGAATTATAGACAAGCGTCGCTTTCATCCTTCTCTTTTCCCTTCTTATCACAAATATGACGCGACCGCAGGCGGCTGCCATCTATCTTCATGCACCTACCTCGCGATGCCGGCGAGAAAAGCCAGGCGCTTTTCTGATTCAGATGCTAACGGTTCCAGAGACAACGCACAAGAGCGCCAGGTATCCTGATGGGATACATTTTTGGTAACATTTCTCGCTGTTTGCCGTGGGTAAAAGCGGTTGCCCGCCACTCTCAAAGGCCGTATCATCCGCACCAAACGTGATACATACACAATATAGTAGTGGGGACATCACACATGTCTGAATCAGTTCACAAGGCAGAAGCCCACGAGGCGGAAGCCCACCAACTCTCAACCTTTGCCACCGTTGCCGGTGGCATATTAGCCATTTCCTACCCGATTCTTGCCCTTTCCACCGGTGTGCGCGCCTTATACCAGTTATTACTAAAAGAAGGGGTCACCAACTACGTCGGCCCTTCGTTGTCGGCCGTAGCAGCCATCCTATACCTGATTGCCACCATCGGTTTCGCCACCCGCAAACGTTGGGCCTGGCGGCTCTCGGTCGGCGCTCTGGGGGTTGAGACAGTTCTGAGTCTCATCGTCGGCGTGCTGAGCTTCATCATCCCTGACGTCATCGGCGGCACTGTCTGGCGTCACTTCGGAGCGGATTACGCCTTCTTCCCGCTGATCCAGCCCCTGCTTGGCCTGGCCTGGCTCCTGCACCCCGAAACGCGGCGCGTCTACCAGATTCGAACACCGAGGGACAGTGCCCAACAAGAATAGCAGCGCCTCAAGCCCTTCTGCCCACCCTGTTTCTCGCGACACCGCCAGCGCTACCAGCCTCAGCCGCGAAAGGCGGCAAGCGGCTCTGGCGCGGCAGATTACGCGCCTGCAACGGCGGCTGGCAGAGCTGAGTGTCCTGGATAACCGCTTCACCTGGGCCAGGCTCCTGGTCTTCGTTACCGGTTTCCTCCTCAGCGGCGCCCTCTTCTTCCGCTACGGTCCCACCCTCTGGCTCCCTGCCGCCGTTGTCTCCCTTGCAGCCTTCGCCGTCGTCGTCGCCCTACACCGGCGGCTTTCCGCTGGCATACGCCGCTTTGAGCTTTGGCAGCAGTTGAAAGCGACGCACCTGGCGCGCATGAACCTCGACTGGTCCCAGCTCCCGCCCGAACAGCCGATCTCCATTCCCCCAGAGCATCCCTTTGCCATCGACCTCGACTTCATCGGGCCGCGCTCCCTACACCGGCTCATCGACGTCGCGGTCTCACAGGGTGGGAGTATGCAACTGGCCCAATGGTTACTGGACAACGACCCAACCATAGAAGCAAGCACAGCCCGGCAGGAGCTGGTTCGTGAGCTTTCGCCACTGGTCCTCTTCCGCGACAAGCTGACGCTGAACGGCCGGCTGGGCGCCACAGGTGATAACGGCGGATGGAACTCCGCTCATTTCGAGGATTGGCTGAACAAGCCCGGACCAGACCGCCGTATGAAGTCACTGCTGCTCGGTCTTCTTCTGCTGGCAGCAATCAACGCGGCGCTCTTCATCCTCAACCAGGCCGGGTTGCTGGGGGTCTGGTGGCCCTACACACTCGCTCTCTACTTTGGCCTCTACCTCACGCTGGGTCGCGACATCCGCGACGTCTTCGCCGCAGCCCTCTCCTTCCAGGATGCACTGCAGCAACTGACGAAGCTATTTGACTTTCTCGAAACTTATCGCTATGCGAATGGCTCTCGCCTGCAGGCATTGTGCCGGCCTTTTCTGGACACGGTGTCACGTCCATCGCTTCAGGTAAGACGCATCAGCCGTGTGGTCAACGCCACAGGCCTGTCGCGCAATCCGGTCTTGTGGCTGGTGCTCAACGCCCTCCTCCCCTGGGATCTGCTCTTTGCCTACCAGCTACACGGCCTGCGCCGCAACATTGCCGCACAGCTCCCCCGGTGGCTCGACGTCTGGTTCCGCCTCGAAGCCCTCAGTAGCCTGGCCAACCTGCACTACCTCAACCCGCACTACACCTTCCCCCTGCTCCATTCAAATCCCGAGGGCGCTCCCTTTGCCGCGCAAGAGCTGGGCCACCCGCTGATTCCACAGCAGCAGAAAGTGCGCAACGACTTCCGCATCGCCAGCATCGGCCAGGTCGATCTGATTACCGGCTCCAATATGTCCGGTAAAAGCTCCTTTCTGCGCACGCTGGGAGTTAACCTGCGCCTCGCTTATGCCGGTGGTCCCGTCGACGCCCGCCGCCTGGAGACGATCCTTTTCCGCCTCTTCACCTCCATCCGCGTCACCGATTCCGTAACAGACGGCGTCTCTTATTTCTATGCCGAGGTCAAAAGGCTTAAAGCGTTGCTCGAAGCGCTGCAAGCCCCCGACCCTCGCCCCCTGTTCTTCCTGATTGACGAAATCTTTCGCGGCACCAACAACCGCGAGCGCCTGCTCGGCAGCCGCGCCTACATCCGCCAGCTCAGCGGCAAGAACGGCGTGGGCGTCATTGCCACCCATGACCTGGAACTTGTGCAGCTAGCAACGGAGCTAGAACAGGTCAATAACTATCACTTCCGTGACGCTGTGGAGAATGGGCGTATGATCTTCGATTACACGCTGCGTCCAGGACCCAGCCCCACTACCAATGCCCTGAAGATTATGGCCCAGGAAGGGTTACCTGTGCCTCCTGACCTCCTGACCTAGAGCAGGATTTCGATCAGTACACGGCGCAGCACTTCCAGTAGCAACAACGCAATCAGAGGGCTGAAGTCCAGGCCGCTCATGGGCGGGAGGAAGCGGCGAATTGGCCCCAGGATCGGTTCCGTCAAATCATACACCATCCGCCGCAGAGGATGATAAGGGCTCATCTGGGTAAATGAGAGGATGACGCGCGCCAGAATCAGGATCCAGAATGCCCAGTAAAGCAGGTCAATAAGGTTGATAATAATAGACATGGTCAGGAAAGTTCCTTGTTTTGATAAGCAAAGCACACCGCCCAAAGCCGCCAACAGGGGCAGGGATCAGGCGTAATTCTCTATAAGACGTTACGAAAACCGGCCTCTGCCGGTTGCAACCCTGCGCGGCCCGATCCACTATCCGCGCGAGCCAAAGAGGGCACGTCCAACGCGGATATGGGTTGCGCCCTGCTCTATTGCCAGCTCAAAATCGTCCGTCATGCCCATCGAGAGCACCTTCCAGGATGCTGCCTGTGGCGCCTTTTCCTCCAGCCATACCGCCAGGGCGTGTGTGCGCCGGAAGACGCCCTGAATGACTTCATCCTCCACATCCCACGGCGCCATGGTCATCAACCCCTGCAGCTCAAGGGCCGGAAACTCTGCCACCTGCCGCGCGATTTCGTACAGCCGGTCGCGCTGGTTCTCGTCCTCTTCCCAACGGCTGGCGTTGAACCCGTGTTTGCTCTCTTCACCAGAGACGTTCACCTCCAGCAACACAGGCAGTGTGCGCCCTATCTCTTGCAGACGGTCCGAAAGGCGGCGCGCTATCTTGATGCGGTCCAGGGCGTGGAAGAAATCGGCGTGCTCGGCGGCTAACGCCGTCTTACGGCTTTGCAGCGGGCCAATGAGGTGCCAGGTGATGCCCGAATCGGCGCCCAACTGCGACTCCACGGCTGCCCGCTTCTCGGCCAGCTCTTCAGCGCGATTTTCGCCAAAGTGGCGTATGCCCAGCTCATAGGCGGCGACAACGACCTCCGCAGGCCATGTCTTGGTTACGGCCACCAATGTGATATCTTGCAGGCTGCGGTTCGCTCGAGCAGCGGCCCACTCTATACGCTTTTGCACGCTTTCGTATCGTTCTACCAACGCCTGGCGATCTACTTCACTCATACCTATCCAATACCGTTTCCGCTATAAGCAATTTCAAACACAATGCCCGTCGCCCAATCGACCACGTAGAGGGAGCCATCCGGCGACACCGTCACATCTATCGGGGCAGCAAAGCCAGTGGCGAAATCAGTCATCCCTTCCCCATCCGGCCCAAAGCGCACAATCTTCTGCGCGCCGGGGAAGGCGCTCCACAGGGTCAGGAAGATATTATTATAGTAGCCTGGGAACTGTTGCGCGAGATAGCTTGTCACCCCCGTCGGCGCGCTGTGAGCCAGCAGCTTGTGCAAGGCTGGCACGATTTCCAGGTCATCCGGAGGCGCTTCACAGCCCGCGCAATCGTCATAGTAGGGGAAGCCGTGGTGACTACCCGGCTCAATGCGGTTGAACTCTTCCGGCGGTCCGTGGTCCGGCATATTGTCGGCGCCAAACAGACGCCCGCTGCCGTCCCAGGTGATATCGAACGTGTTGCGCAACCCTCTGGCGAAGACCTCAATCTCGCCACCGGCCGGGTCAAAGCGCAGCACTGACGCTTCCAAGGGGTGCAGCGGCTGCTGCTCCCCGTGGTCACTCAGAGCGCCCACCGACACATAACCATAGCCATCTGGCCCAAAGGCGATGCCGTTGGCCTGGTGCCAGCCGCCGTAACAGCACGGTAGATCTTCGTAAAGCGGCTGTGCCTCACCATCTTCAATCACCCAGATTGTCGCCGCTTCGTTGCCTTCAACCCGCGTCGAAGCGAAAAGCCGCTCCGTACCCGGTTGGAAGGCGATAGCCACCAGATAGTAGAAGCCGTCTATAAAGGATTCGACGTTGCCATCAGCATCCACGGTCACGATCTCCCCCTCCTGTCGCGCCACGTAGAGCAGGCCATCGGGGCCAAAGGTGAAGCTGGTCGGATGCGGCTCAATCTGCGCCACATAACGGGCCTCAAAGCCTTCAGGGAGCGCAATACGCTCTATCCAGGCTTCTGCATCGTCGAAGCAGGGATAGTCGCCGCACTCATACTCCCCGGTAGGTACTGTTGGCACCGGGTCGTTCAGCGGCCCGGATGTTGGGGTGGCCCCGGGATAAGGCGTCACCGTCATCGCACCAATAGCTGCAGGCGTTGCTAAAGGCTCTTCCACCACGGCCGTTGCTGTGGGGTCCGTCACTGCGTCCGCTTCCTCCGGCGTGGCGCTGGCTACCATAGGCGTACTCGTCGCCGGAGGCTCGGCCGTCGGCGTCGCCGTTGCCGCTGCTTCGACCGGCGTTGGCTCAGGGGTCTCGGCCGGCGTGCGCGAACAGGCGACTACCAGAATTATCAGCGAGAAGTAAAAGAATAACTCTCTAATTTTCAATCTTTTCATCATCAGCAAAAGAATCGCCCTGCTACGTAGACCTACTGCGTAGACCTACTGCGCAGCCTCTTTCTCCAGCATCAACGTCACCGGGCCGTCGTTGTGGATCTCAACTTTCATTTCCGCGCCGAAGACGCCGGTGGGCACGTTGAACCCTTTCTGCCGTAGCTGCTCTGCAAAGTAATCAACCAGTGGTTCGGCTACTTCCGGTGGCGCTGCCCCAATGAACGAAGGCCGCCGCCCCTTGCGCGTATCGCCATACAGCGTGAACTGGGAAATGACCAGCGCTTCGCCCTGCACATCTTCAAGCGAGAGGTTCATCTTCCCCTCGTCATCTTCAAACACGCGCAGGCCGGCCACCTTGTTGGCCAGCCACTCTGCCTGCGCCTTACCATCACCATGAGTCACGCCCACCAGAATCACGAAACCGCGCCCGATCGCACCGACGACTTCGCCATCGACCGTCACGCTACCCCGGCTGACGCGCTGAACTAAGGCACGCATAAATCAATACCCTATCGCACAGCGGCAAACAGACACCACCGCGCTCCTAATTTTCGTTACTATCACAGAATTCCGAGCTGGCTATGGTCGCCGATGGTCAGCTTTAACGCCTTAGGCTTAATAGGCGAACGCACAATGCGCACGTCGCGCCCGATGAGGCTGTCCTGGATGCGGGAGCCGATATTTTCGATACGGCTGTGCTCCAGCACCATCGAATGTTCAATCTCGCTGTTTTCGATGACCACGTCGTGGTAGATGCTGGTGAAGGGACCAACGTAGCTGTTCACAATGCGCGTATTCTCGCCAATGATGGAGGGGCCGCGCACGACGCTGTTGATAATCTCGGCGCCGCGCTCCACCGTGACCCGGCGCCCCACCTGGCTGTCGCGGTCCACATACCCTTCGATGCGGTAATCCAACTCCTCCAGCACCAGGTCATTGGCTTCCAGCATGTCACCCGGCTGCCCGGTGTCGATCCACCAGCCGCGATGCACGTAAGGATGCACCTCGTGCCCCTGGTCAACCAGCCACTGAATGGCGTCCGTAATCTCCAGCTCCCCACGCCAGCTCGGCTTGATGCTGGCCACCGCCTTGTGAATCGATGGATCGAACATGTAGATACCCACCAGCGCCAGGTCGCTTGGTGGGTCCTTCGGCTTCTCAATGAGTCGCTTAATGCGACCCCGCTCATCCAGCTCCGCCACCCCATACTGCTCGGGATGCTTAATGCGCGTCAGCACAATCTGGCTGTTCCAATCGCTCTTCGCAAACTCCGAAATGAGAGGGCTGATGCCGCCCTGAATCACATTGTCCCCCAGGAACATGACAAAGCGATCATCGCCTAAAAAGTCCTGCGAAATCTTCACACAGTGAGCCAGTCCCAGCGGCTCTTCCTGGTGAATATAAGTGATCTTTACGCCCCAACGCCCACCACGCCCCACAGCATCCTTCACTTCTTGCGCCGTATCGCCAACGACAATGCCAATCTCATCAATACCCGCGTCCCGAATCGACTCAATCACCCGGAATAAGATCGGCTTGTTGGCCACAGGAATCAACTGTTTTGCACTGGTATAAGTAAGCGGGTACAGGCGCGTGCCCTTCCCACCACTTAAAATAAGCCCTTTCATGCTGTCTCCTCGAAAACTGCTTTGCATAAAGCACAAACTGCCGTTAGTGAATTTTAGGACAAGGCAGCGAAAAGACAAGCTAAGGGCTTAACGGTTTGTCACACGATACAGGGTAATCTCCCCTACCTGCTGCACGGGCTGCAGATAATCAACCGCCCCTGGGTCAAACGCCCCCAGCTCCCGCTCCTGTGGCCCGTGCCAGACAAAGGACACATCCTGC
>CAZRTM010000069.1:1909-22220 GCA_964602995.1 uncultured Ardenticatenaceae bacterium | reverse complement strand
CTGCGCCGACACGTTGAAAAAAACGACAATGAGCAGCACAGGTACCAACAACATCCCCACCAGTCCAACTAAGATCTTACTACGCATTCCTACCTCCTAACTGGTTTTTCCCTTCCAGATCAACCAGACCGGCCCAGGATCACAAAGCCCAAAGCGGCAACAATACACTATGTTACGGCCAGAAGTCGCAGCATCCGGTGGCTCCTATGGCATCCCCAGTCCGGACATCAGGCTACGTAGGCTTCACGATCACGCTACCCCCAATCCATACATAAAGGGTGGGGTAGCATCCGGTGGCTCCATTTGGAAGGATGAACAGCAGGCATAATAGTAAAGAAACAGGCTGCCGTCAATAGCCATGGACCGGCGCACTCTATACCTTCATTTATAGGATTAGAGAGCGCCGCGCTTTTTTCGCCAGAACGTGACAAACCGCGCCGCCCAACCTGAGGAATCTCACTGGCGGCTGGCGCCCGTTGTCGTAAAAATGGAGGAGCACCAGTCGCCTTTCCTCAACGGCAGCGAGGCCCAACCAATTGGGCATTACCGCACCTTTAGCACTGTGAAGGAACATCGTGATGAGCCAGTCTGATCCTGTCATTCGCACCCAAGACCTCAGCAAGAGCTATGGCGACTTCCACGCCCTGCGCGGCGTCAACCTTGCCGTGCCGCGCCACTCCATCACCGGCTTTCTGGGTCCCAACGGCGCCGGCAAGAGCACCACCATCAAGCTGCTGCTCGGTTTACGCCGCCCCAGCGCCGGCCGTGGCTCCATCTTCGGCCTCGACATCGTCTCCCATAGCACCGAGATTCGCCAGCGCAGCGGCTACCTGGCGCAAAGCCCGCGCTTCTACCCCAACCTTACGGCGCGGGAGACCCTGCGCTTTGTGGCCCGCTTCTTCTACGAGGACGCGCGTCTCATTGAGGAGCTGGTGGATGAATCGCTGGAGCTCGTGGGGCTGCAGCACAAAGCGAACGCCCTGGTGCGCGGCTTCAGCGGCGGCGAGATGCAACGGCTGGGCATCGCCCAGGCCCAGATTAACCGGCCCGACCTGCTCATCCTCGACGAACCGGCCGCCGCGCTGGACCCCATGGGGCGCGAGCAGGTGCTTTCCATCATGGAGCGGCTGCGCCAACAAAGCACCATCTTCTACTCCACCCACATTCTGGACGACGTGCAGCGCGTCAGCGACCGCGTGGCTATCCTCAACCGCGGCCAGCTGGTGGCCCAGGGCCCCATTGAAGAGCTACTGGCCGGAGACGGCGCCATCATCTACCGTCTCTCCCTCACCGGCGACGTGGCCACCGCCCATGAACGGGTATCGCGGCAGCCGTGGGTCACCGCCATTCAGGCGCGGCAGCAAAACAGCGCCACCCACTGGCAGGTCTCCGTAGATGATGAAGAAGCAGCCCGTTCCCAGCTACTACGGCTGATACTGGCAGAAGAGGGCACCGACGTCCTCTCCTTTGAGCGCGCCCAATACGAGCTGGAAGACGTTTTCATGCAGCTGGTGCAGGAGCAATAAGATGCAAGAATCCGCGATAAGCAATGTACAGGTGCCAAACCAGACACACGGCAACGGGCTCCGCGTCCTGTTGCAACGCGAGAACCGCGTTTGGTGGGGCAGCCGCCGCTGGCTGGTGCAAACGCTGCTGGCCGTTGGCGGGCTGAATGGCTTGCTGGCCGTCGTCCTCTACATCCTACCCAACGTGATGGCCGCGGCCGGGGAAACGATGGACCCCATCGAGGCCGGCGTGCAGCTGTATATGGGGCTGGGCGCCTTCGCCATCGCCATCGACACCATCATCCTCACCCAGGACACCCTCATCGGTGAAATTGAATCCGGCGTGGCCGAGTGGGTGCTCTCCAAGCCCGTCTCGCGTGCCTCCTACATTCTGGCCAAGCTGCTGGCCAACGCCCTGGGCCTGCTGGTTACGCTCATCATCCTGCCCGGCGCTGTGGCCTATCTGCTCTTATCCCTGGCCAACGGCGCGCCCTATCCGGCCCTCGCCTTTGTGGGCGCGCTGGGCATACTGGCCCTGCATACCCTGTTTTATCTGGCCCTCTCCCTGTTGATGGGCGCGGTGGTCAAGGACCGTGGTCTGCTGCTGGCGGTCACGCTGGGCTCGCTGCTGGGCGGCGCTCTGTTCGTCGACCTCATACCGCAGCTGACCCTATTCACCCCCTGGGCGCTGCCCAACATTGCCGCAGCGCTTGGTCTGGGCGTTCCCTTACCGCCAGCCCTGCTGGCGCCCATCGCCGTCACCTTGCTGCTCTCGGTGGCCGCGGTTGCCCTCGCCCTCTGGCGCTTTGAACGAAGGGAATTGTGATGCAGCGCGCCCTGGCCCTTGTTGCCTTCGGCATGCTGCTCTACACTGTCATCACCAGTGCCGGCTACTTTGCGCAGTTGGCGCAGTGGCCGCTGGTCATCATGTTCGGCCTGCTACTGATACTGGGACTGCTTAGCGTCAGCCGTCTCCTGAGGTTGTTTTCCTGATGTGGCTCCTGCACTTCTTCCGAATCCGCAATTGGGCTGCGCTCACCGGCTATCTGCTTTTCGTGGGCATGATGTCTGTAGGCTACTACTACAACCTCACCTTCGTGCAATTCGGCCTGCTGGATCTCGGTACGCGCCTCGTCGGTCTCAGCCGCGAGCAGGTGGCGCTGAACATGACCTATCTGGCCCTGGTCACCACCATCGTGGCCATCGCCGCCGGCCTGACCATGAGCCGCCGCGGCTGGAGCCAGAACTTTTTCTTCAAGCTGCGCCTGGCCTTTGCCGTCGTCCTCGTGCAGGCCATCCTCACCGCCCTCGCCCCCCTCATCCGCACCGAACCCCAATTTCTGGCCTGGATTCTGGCCACGTCCGTGGCCCTGGGCCTGGGCGTGCCCGCTACCTTCGGCCTCACGGTGGACCTCATTCCCGTCGGCGACCGCGGCCTGGCAGCGGCGCTGATCACGGCCGGCGCTTACTTCCCCGCCGCCGTCTTCTCCGGCGTCTGGACCATCGAAACGTTAAGCACACAGATGATCCTCGTCATGCTACCCGGCGCAGCCCTCCTGGGGGCTCTGGCCATCCTGCCCCTCTCCTTCACCGCCACCCTCGCCGCACAGCACCGCAAGCCGGAATTCGCCAACGGGCGCTTCGTGCGCTCCGGCAACGGCATCAGCCGCACGCTGCTGAGCCTCATCGTGCTCATGTTCGCCATCTACTTCATCGACAGCCTGGGCTTCCTGCGCCTGGCCGAGACCCCCTTCTTCTTTGAAGTCGCCTGGCAATCGCCACAGCTAACGCCACGCCTCTTCATCGGTGGCACACACGTCGTCGCCGCGCTCATTGCCGGCGCTCTTTATACCGCTCTCGGCGAGCGGCAGCTGTTCCTCTGGATATTCGGCGTCTTCGCCATGGTGCACCTCGTGGGGCTGGGTACATCACTGGGCATGCCCATCCTCTACGCCCTGGCCGTCAGCCTCTACACCGTGGTCAACTTCGCCATCTGGGCCGACGTTTCCACGCCGCGCACCGTCACCCGCAACACGGCCATCGGCGTGGCCCTCAGCGGCTGGGCCGCCACCTTCCTCAGCACTGCCCTCTCCCTGCAGCTGGCCCATCGCGGCATCTCCCTCCAACAACACCTGCAGTTGGTCGACGCCCTGGCCTTCATTTTCTTCTTGCTGGTACTGGTCGTGCTCTATTTTCAGAGCCCACAAAACGGGCAGCGGATGGTGGAAAATGAACATGGCTAAGCGGCGACTGTGGCTCTGGGCCCTGCTCTTGCTAACCCTTCTCCTCGCCGCCTGCCAGGATGGCGCTGTCAGCGGCGCCCTCATCTGGGAAGGGCAACACACCTATGAACGGGGTCAGATCGTACAGGGCCACCTGGTGCTGCTGGACGGCGCCGTAATCATCGCCGAAGGGGCGCAGGTCAGCGGCTCCATCTACATGCTTGGCGGCGACCTGCAGCTGAACGGCGCGGTGGCCGGGGATGTGGCCATGCTCGCCGGCGATGTCGTTCTCTCCCCCACAGCACACGTTGCCGGCGACTTCAGCATCGGCGGCGGTACTGCCAGCCGCGCACCACAGGCCACCATCGACGGCGCCGTACGCGGGGCAGCAGACGCTCAGCTAAATCTGGAAAGCCTCTTTCCCCGCCTCACCATCCGCCAGCGCCTCCTGCGCCTGCTCCCCGAAAGTCTCATCGTCGCCGTCCTGGCCTACGTCGCTGCCCGCTTCCTGAACCGGCCGCTGGAGCGCGTGCGCCGCGCTGCCGTGCACCATCCCGTCATCTCCGCCGCCATGGGTGCCCTGCTGGTGCTGGTCGTCCCCGCCCTGCTTGTGCTGATGGCCTTCACCGTCATCCTCATCCCCCTGACCGTTGTGGCCATTCTGCTGGTCGGCGCCGTCGTCGTCTATGCCTGGATCGCGCTGGGTATGGCTGTGGGCCTCTGGCTGCGCGATCGTCGACAGGCCAGCTGGACGCCCGCGCTTACCGCTTTCCTGGGCACAGCGCTGTTCATGGTCGCCACCAACCTGCTGGCTCTAATCCCCATCGCTGGCGGGTGGGCCGGCCTGCTGGCAACCGCCACAGGCACCGGCGCCATCTTCCTCACCCGCTTTGGTCTGCGCGACTTCGTCCCCACCTACGACTTTGCGCCACCGGCCGGCCCGCACTAGCTGCGTTCAGCGACGTCCTGCAGCTGCGCAGCAATGTGCGCGGCCCAGCGGCGAATCTCGGGCCAGTTGCGGAAATCTCCTTCCGGCGCCTTCACCACACGGGCAATCATGCGCTCGCCGAACCCCAGATCATCCCTGTCCAGCTTGCCCACAAAGACCGCGTGATCGCGTGCGCCGGTCGCTTCCATTAGCTCGTCCAGGTTTTCCGGCCGGCCCATCCCTTCTGGATATTCTTCACCCAGCGGGCCGCTGCTGAACAACCAGACCGCCATCTCCCGCAACTGCTCCTGGTAGCCCTCCACAAATTGCCACGCGTCGGACATCCAGGTGCCCATATAGATGGCACTACCAATCACCGCGGCGTTATACTGCGCCACATCAAACCTCTCCGCCACATCACGCACCTCAACCACATGCCCCCTGGCGCGCAGCTCCTCGGCAATCCCCCCGGCAATCTCCGCCGTGCTCCCATGTTTACTGGCTACCGCTACTAACACATTCATGGCCAACCTCCAAATACCCCCTCAATCAACCAATCTCCAATCTCTAATCTCCAATCTCCCACCTTTCGCACCTAATAACAGGCTACACACGAGCCCCTCAATGCAGCTCACCCCTCGCCGGGCGCACAATCATCATGGCGCTCTTCGTGGCGCGTAACACCTTCTCCGTCACACTGCCATAGACCCAACGCCGCAGGCCGCTGCGCCCATGCGTGGCCATCACACAGACGTCAATCGCCTGCTGCTCGATAAAAGTGAGAATGCCCTGCGCCGCTGAGCCATCGGCCACTCGTATCTGAATCTTAAGATCAGGCTCTTCTATCTGTGCAGCGACATGTTCCAGGTAACTCTGGGCGCGGCGATAGTAATCGAGCCGGAACTGTTCGCCAAGCCCCGTTTCCGCCTGCTCCAACTGAAAGACCAGGCGCGGGTCGACCTCGCCAACATCTTCTTCCACGTGCAACAGCGTCACTTCAGCATCCAGCGCACGGGCCAGAGCCAGCCCCGGCTCCAACGCCTGCTCGGCCACTTTCGAGCCATCCAGCGTGATCAACACGCGCTGCATTGGCTTCTCTTCACGGATGACCATTACCGGACAGGGCGCGGCGCGCAACACCTTTTCCGTTATGCTGCCAAACACCCAACGCCCCAGCCCCGAGCGGCCATGAGTGGACATCACAATCAGGTCCACGTCTTCCACCAGTGCTGTGTCCACAATTGTCGCCGCCGCGTCACCTTCCAGCACCAGGGGCCGTACATCATCCACTGCGAGCGCAATCTTCTCCTGCATGATGCTGTTCAGGTAGCTCTCCAACTCGTTACGATAGCGTTCCTGCGACTGATCGGGCCAGAGGAGGCCATAACCATCAGCCCCGGCCACCACCCTCTCTTCCAAGACCGCAACGCTCAACAGCACCAGCTCGGCGCCACTGGCCGCTGCCACTTCTACCGCCGGGCGCAAAGCCCGTTCCGCCAATTCAGAGCCATCCAGAGGAACTAAAATCTTCCGAAACATCTCACTCTCCCAACATTTTTCAACATGCTTCCTTTCCGTTAGCTGTAGAATCCAGTTCTACAGCTTCAAACATTCACACCTACATTGTAAAAGCCAACAGCCCTCCACTGGCAGTGACAGATCGCAGCAATGCCCGAGACAAACGTCACAAACCGGCCCTTCCTCATGTCCAGATCCACAAAATAATGGGCGTCTCGCCAAATAATTTGCACCTTCTCCAAAAATATTGTTGACAACAACAAAATATTTGTTTATAATGCCAATTATGAAAGATGGAAAGAGCGAAATGCGCAAAATATTAGAAGAGTGTCCAACATGTGGTGGCGAGGTCATCGCCACCGAGCTGCGCTGCACCAACTGTGACACGGTTGTTCGCAGCGAATATGCTCCCTGCCTCTTTTGCCGCCTGTCCCCTGAAGACCTGGCTTTTGTCGAGCTATTCGTCATGAATCGGGGCAACGTGAAAGAGATGGAGCGCGAGCTGGGGATTTCCTACTGGAGCATCCGCGGCCGCCTGGATGAAATTGTAGAGAGAATTGGCAATCAAGAACTGGATCCGGACGAAGATGAGCAAAGCGACTCCCGACCGTATCAGGCCCAGAACTGGCGTCGCGACATCCTGGAGCGGCTGGACCGCGGCGAAATTTCTGTGGCTGAGGCCACCAACCTATTAGCAAGGAGCGATGAATGAACGAAGAACGAACCCACGTATTACACATGTTAGCCGAAGGCAAAATTACGGTTGAGGAGGCGCAAAGCCTGCTGCAGGCGCTTGAGCAGCCAACCCGCAGTGAAGAGCAGCACCGCCCCGCCCCACCCTTCTCACCTCAGCGGCCAGAACAGCCCGGCCGCCGTTTCCGTGGCTTCGGCGGGCGCCCTGGTCGCCGCGGTCGTCGCCACCGCCATCGCCATCACCACCGGCGCGGTGAACCGGATAACCTGATCGACCAGGTCCTGCAACTACGCATCCACGGCGTTGATGGGCGCTTCATCGCCCAGATGAAGGAAGCAGGCTTCACCAACCTGACTACAGACGAGCTGGCAAGCCTCAAGATGCACGGCGTCTCTCCTAAGTACGTACAAGAGATTCGCGATGCTGGCTTTGAAGAGGCAACTGTTGACGACCTGGTATCCCTGTCCATGCACGGCGTTGACGCCGAGTTCATCCACGACATGCGCGAAGTGACCGGCATGGAACTGACCGTCGATCAACTGGTAGCTCTGGCCATCCATGGCGTCGATCCCGACGTCTTCGCTGAGATTATGGACCTGGGTCTGATTGATGTGGAAAAGGCAAAAGCAGCGCAGGATGTAGAGTCCTAAACGCCAACCCCCAGCTTTGAACAGAGGTTTAAGCAGAGGCCGGTGTTCCTGTAGGAGCGCCGGCCTTTTTCGTTTCAGAACAGAACTTTATTTTTGACATGAACCGTTCATTTCGTTTATACTGTTTTCGTTACACTTCAGGAGTGTGCAAAGGGTTCCGGTTGCAGCCAAGCCCAACCCATAGCTGACAATCGAATATGGATCCAGATGGGTCGAAAGGAGGAGCGTATGGTCAAATCTGGGTAGCTTTCTACACTTTCTACATTCGGGCCAACATCAACAGATCGGGGGATACATCGCAACCCACATTGTAGACTTCATCCCTCCTATTCCAGGAGGAAGTCATGAAGATAAATCGAGGCCATTTGGTGCTTCGCGGCATAATGCCTCTAGCACTCTTATTGGTGCTATTGGTATTTCTTTTTTCCCCAGTCAGTGGCCGCGGTTCAGCCGCACCTGTCACAGCAGACCATGCAGCCCAACCCGGCCCCCCTCAACCAGCAATAGAACGTCTTCTAGAACATACAAATGGAGAGGCAATCGTCAGTGTGAACTCTGCAACTGGCGCTGCCAGTTTTGTGCGTCTGCCGCGGCGTGATGGCGCGGCGCAGCTCACACTAACCCCTGGACTCTCTGCCAGAAGTGAAAGTGATGCCTTCTTGCGCGCTTACGGCGATGTCTTCGGCATCCAGGATGTAGATAGTCAACTCGAGTTTGTCGCTGAACGGAGCGATTTCTCGGGACGTTCACATCTCATCTACAAACAGGTACACAACGGCGTTGACGTCTTCGCCGGCCAGCTACGCGTACACCTGGACCGAAGCAATCGCGTGGAGGCTGCCAACGGCATCGTCCTGCCACGGATCGATGTGGATACGACGCCCAGCATCTCCGACGCAGCGGCCGTTGACAACGCCGTCGCACACATTGCCAGCCAGCGCGGCGTCAGCAATGCGTCCAGCGACCTGGCAGCAGCCAATAGCCACCTCTACATCTACCGCGAAGGCCTGTTGCAGCGCATTTCCGGCGCCACCCGCCTCGTCTACGAAGTAGAAGTTGTCAATTCCAATCGTTCAGTGCGTGAATTTGTATACGTTGATGCCCATTCGGGCACAATCGTAGACCAGATCAGCGGCATTCATAACGACCTGGATCGCAAAGTTTCAGAGGTATCTCTTGGCAATGTCGTCTGGGAAGATAGCGCCGGCGATCCGGATCCCATTCCGCCCGGATGGGAAGGTGGCACAGCGCAGCAGGTGACCGATTGGCAGAATGAGATCGACGGCGCCAAGGAGACCTATTATCTCTTCGCCAGCATGGCCGGCCGCGACTCCTACGACGGAGCAGGCGCCACCATGCGCACGGTCAACAACGATCCCGGCATCAACTGCCCTAACGCCAATTGGAACGGTACCAGCACCAACTACTGCTCCAACGTCACCGGCGACGACACCGTCGCCCACGAGTGGGGCCATGCCTACACCGAGTATACCAACGGCCTGATCTACGCCTGGCAGTCTGGTGCGCTCAACGAATCTTACTCCGACATCTGGGGCGAGGCTGTAGACCTCCTGAACGGTCGCGGCACCGACACGCCAGATCTGATGCGCGATGGCGGTTTCTGTTCATCCAACCCTGCCGGCGCTAACTTGCCCGGCAATCCCACCATCGACACGGTACGCTGGTTGTCTGGTGAAGATGACCCCGCTTTCGGAGGCGCCATCCGCGACTTGTGGGAACCGACCTGCTTTGGCGACCCCGGCAAAGTCACTGACGACGAGTACCATTGCGCACAGACAGACGGTGGCGGCGTTCACACCAACTCTGGCGTCCCCAACCACGGCTTCGCTCTGATGGTCGATGGCGGCGAGTACAACGGCCAGAGCATCACCGGCATCGGACTCACCAAGGCCGCTCACATCCACTGGGCAGCGCAGAACATGCTGACCCCGGCCAGCGACTTCGTCGACCATGCCGACGCGCTGGAAGCAGCATGTACTGGCCTGATCGGCGTTGACCTGCCGGCCCTCAGCACCAGCACCGACGATGCTGGCCTCTCCGGCGAAATAATCACCGCCGCCGACTGCCAGGAAGTTGCCAAAGCTATCGAAGCGGTCGAATTCCGCGTCGAACCCACCGCCTGTGGCTTCGAGCCACTGCTCGAGCCCGAAGCGCCGGCCCTCTGCGAGGCGGGTGAGGCCACTCCCTTCTTCTTCGAAGATTGGGAAAGTGGCTCGCTGCCCGCTGGATGGACCGTAGGTTCGCATGACGTGGCCAACCCGGCAACCTTCGACACCCCCAACTGGGACGTGGTCGATGACCTGCCCAACGGCGCTAATGGCATGTTCGCCGCTTTCGTTCCTGACCTGATCATCGGCAACTGCGCCGAAGATGACGAGTCGGGCGCCGTGTTCCTGGACAGCCCCGTCATCACCGTCCCCGAAGGCGCCAGCGTTCCCCGTGTGGCCTTTGACCACTGGGTCGCTACCGAAATGGGCTGGGATGGCGGCAATGTCAAGATCAGCGTCAATGGTGGACCCTGGTCCGTACTTCCGCCTTCCGCCTTTACATTCAATAGCTACAACACATCGCTCAACCCCACCGGCGCTGGCAACACCAACCCCCTGGCGGGCGAACCAGCCTTCAGCGGCACTAATGCTGGCTCGGTCAATGGTTCGTGGGGCCAGTCGCAGGTTAACCTGAGCGGCATCGCCCAGGTAGGCGATGAGGTACAGTTCCGCTTCGACTTCGGCGTCGACGGCTGTAACGGTATCATCGGCTGGTTCGTTGACGATATCCAGGCCTACTCCTGCTCCGGAGAAATGGCGCCGGCCCAAATCGAGGTCGATCCTGATTCGCTGGCAGCCGAGGTAGACCCGGGCCAGACAGCGGACGACACGCTGACCATCACCAATACGGGTGAAGCCGACCTTGAGTGGAATATCGTAGAGGAAGACCAGACAGCTTTGCTCCTCGGGGCCACTGGCACTGCTTCCATTACGACCCTCCCGCTGGCCGACCCCGCCGCGGCGGCTGCTCAGCTCTCGCGCGAAACGGCCCTCAGCACGCAAGGTCTGCCAACGCTGGAGAATGACCCATCGGCCGTGCCGCCCGGCAACTTCACCATTACCCACTCCGCCTCGCAAGAGATTGTGGCTGGGAACTCAGTATGGTGCCCGGCGGCCCCTGGCAACAGCTACATCCGCGTCTTCGACCTGGTCAACGAGTTCGACATCACCAGCTCGTTCGACGTGACGGAAGTAGAAGTTGGCATTCAGACGGCAGTCAGCATCGCTGGTTCCCAGAGCGTGACAGTCAACCTTTACACGCTCGACGGACCACTGCTGTACGCCAACATGACCGAAATCGGCAGCACGACGACCACCCTCCCTGACCAGGCGCTCAGCATCGTGACCATCCCGGTCACTGGCTCCGTGCCGCCCGGCTCCACCCTGGTCGTAGAGTTCTATGCTCCGGCCAACAACCAGACGGCAGCGCTCCTCATCGGCTCCAACTCGGCCGGTGAAACGTCGCCAAGCTATCTGGTTGGCCCGGCCTGTGGCATCACCGAACCGACGCCGATTGAGGCCATTGGCTTCACCGGCATCCACATCGTCATGAACGTGACCGGTGTGGTCGGCGACGACTTCCTGCCCTGCACCAATCCGGCCGATGTCTCCTGGCTCAGCGTCTCGCCGGCCAGCGGCACAACGACCGGTGGCGCGTCCAGCGACGTGACGGTCTCTTATGACTCAACAGGGTTGCCTGACGGTCTCTACAAGGCGAACCTCTGTGTCGAAAGCAACGCGGCCAACGAGCCGTTGGTACAGGTGCCTGTCACTCTGGCCGTTGGTGAGGTTCCCGAGAACGAGCCGCCCGTCTGCTCTGCAGCGGTAGCCGATCCGGCCGAACTGTCGCCACGGGACAGCGGCTTCTTCCCCATCGACATCCTGGGCGTCACGGATGCCAACAATGATGATGTAACCATCACCATCGACAGCATCTTCCAGGACGAGCCTGTATGGGGTCGCGGCTATGGCAAGCTCACCCCGGACGGAATGGGTGTGGGAACATCCACAGCCGAAGTTCGGGCCGAGCGCGGCAACAGCAGCAGTGACAACGGCCGCGTCTACCACATCTCCTTCACTGCCGACGACGGCAATGGCGGTACCTGTAGTGGTGAGGTGACCGTCGGCGTACCGCGGACCACCAGAAGTGGTCCGGCAATCGACGACGGCGCCATCTACGACTCCACCCAGGTTCCAACAGGGCGCCCCCGTGGCGATAACCCGCTATACGGCGGCCCGTTCGGGACCGGCCCTCGTTAACCTGAACAGGTAAATCGCTTATTCAGAAGCGTATCACCGGCTGTTGGCTGGTGATACGCTTCTTCTTTTCTAACATTTCCCCCTGTATAATGACAAAACAGAACGCCGGCGCACAGCAAGCCAGCCCTTTCGGCAGCGGCAGGCCGGTCTATTCCCCTCAGTCCAAGCCGGCTTCTGAGCGTGTGTAAGCGTGTAAGCGTGTGCCAGTGTTAATAACTGACCGTAACATCAGTTGAGGAAGCAGGAGGAATACGATGGAAAATCGCAGTACCCGCATGGTAGTAGCCCTGGTCATGGCCCTGGTCGGCGCCTTTTTGCTCTATCTTGCAGCCAACCCTGATAGCGCGCCGTTGACCGCTATGCTGAGCCTGGTTGCCGGGCTTTTACTATTTCTGATCACCCTTCTTATGCTGGTGCGCTACTACCGGCCGGGGCAAGATGAAGTCTCCCCCGACGAAGTACCCGCTCCCGAGTGGAAGATGTCCCGCTTCTTGCGCCGCGCCCGCGACGCCGCGCCCCTCTTCCTGGGTATCCGGCTCTTCCTGGGCTACGAGTGGCTGCAATCGGGCTGGAGCAAACTACAGAACCCGGCCTGGGGCACTGGCGAAGCGCTGCGCGGCTTCTGGGAACGCGCCATCGCCATCCCCGAGGCGCCGGCCCGCCCCGCTATCACCTATCCTGTTTACCGTTCTGTTATCGAATTCATGCTCGACAACGGCTGGGAAACCTGGTTCGGCCAGGTCATCCGCTGGGGCGAGCTACTCATCGGCCTGGGCCTGCTCTTCGGCGGGCTGACGGCCATCGCCGCCTTCTTCGGCCTGCTGCTCAATTTCTCCTTCATCTACGCCGGCAGCGCCAGCTCTAACCCCACCTTCATCATTCTCGCCCTGCTGATCATCCTCGGTTGGCGTGTCGCCGGCTGGTGGGGCCTCGACCGCATCCTACTCCCCACCCTAGGCACCCCCTGGGCCGCCGTCCCGCCAGATGACGATTAGATAATGGGTGCTGTGGCCGGTCTCCCGACCGTGCCACCTGTCTACATGAGGGCGGCGGGCGCGGGGGCCGGTACGGCCATAGGAGACCGGCCCGAGCGATAGTTCCAACTCATTTGAAATACACCCTTAGACAATCCACTTCTCCGGGGAGGGCTTTGGGCCCTCCCTCCACTCCCACAAATCCATCCGCGTTCCCCGCGCCGGGGCATCTGCGGCAAAAACCAATCTCCAGTCTCCAATCTCCCTCCGTCCCCTCCGTGTCTCTCCGTGTCCCGCCTTTAACCCCTCACCGCCGCCCAAAAACGCCCCAACGAAAACGACTCCCCACTCAGCAACGTCTGCGCCATGAACAGGCGCGACATCAGCCAGACCATGCCTACAGCCGTCAGCGCCACCAGGATGAGACTGAGCGCAATTTGCCAGCCGGGAACCGTGGTACTCGTCAGGCGCATAAGCATGGCAACGGGCGCGGAGAACGGGAACAGGCTGAGCGCAACCGATAACACGCTATGCGGCGAGTTGACCAGGGCCACCCACAGATATATGGGAATCAGCATTGGCAGGGTAATGACAAAGACCCACGTGCGCGTTGCTTCCAGGTTGGGCGAGAGCGCGCCAAGCCCGGCCATCAACGCCGCATAGAGCGCATAGCCTCCCAGGGCGTAAAGCAGCACCAGCCCCACCCCGGCCGCCGACAGGTTGACGGCGCCGGTCAGCGCACTCAGGTCAGCCCCCAACAGCAGGAATCCGGCTCCGCCCAGCACAATCCAGATGATGTACTGCACCAGAGTCAGCGCGCCCAGCCCCAACAGTTTACCCGTCAGCAAGTCGCGTGGTCGCAGAGAAACAAGCAAGATCTCCATCACCCGGTTACTCTTCTCCTGCGCCAGGCTGGCCAGCAGATAACTGGCGCTGGTAAACAGGGGAATCATCACCATAACGGTCACCAGGAAGGGCATCCAGGGCAGTCCATCTGAGCCACCCTCATCACTGCTGTCACCGTCACCCTCCAGGCTCGTCACCTGCAGCACCGGACTTTGGAAGGGAGCGCGTATCCGTGCCACCTCTTGTGGGGAAGCCTCCGGTAACAAATTGATCCCCAAAAGCAAATCGATCACCGAGGTGTCGGCCGGAGGCCCGATAGGAATCTGAGCGCTCACGCGCCGCACGTTGCCCGTCTCGCGATAATCTGCGGCAATTACGTAGTAAGTGTCCAGCTCTCCCGCCTCCAGCGCTGCTCGCGCTGCCGCTTCATCAGGATAGGCGCGAAACAACTCCGCTGGCAGCATATCGGGCAGGCGCTGAATGATGTCCGCCTCATCGACATAGGCAATCACCTCCACCTCTTCGGCCGCTTCCTGCTGCTCGGCCACAGCTTCCCCGCCGTTGGAGCCATCTTCCGCCTCCTCCACCGTCATTGGGCCGCCCAGGCTGCCCGTGGCCCACACGACGAGCAAAATAACCGGCGTGAGGATAGATGAGAGGAGAAAGCCACGCGTGCGCACCCGTTCCCAGAACTCTCGTGCTGCAACCACCAAAATTTTCTGCATCAGTACAACCTCCACTCACGCCTGGACCAGCGCCCGCCACACCTCGCGCGGCCGCAGCGCCTTGCCATAGTTCAGCATTGCCGCCCTGAAAAGACGGGTTACCAGCCAGATGGTCAAAGCCAGGGTGGCCAACAAAATGACCAGCGCGGCAACCATCTGCCACTCAGGCATATCGGTAAACAGAGTGCGCACCATAACCACGCTGGGGCTGGTCAGCGGAAAGAGCGTCAACGCCACCGCCAGCGGCCCGTCGGGGTTGCCCAGAAGAGCGGCCAGCAGATAGATCGGCGCCAGGCCTAGCAACGCCACCACACCCGACAACTGCTGCGCCTGCTCGGCGTTGCCGGCCAGGATGCCCAACCCGGCCGCCAGGAAAGCGAAGAGAAAGTAGCCAGGAATGATCAGCAGCAGCCCCCACAACACCGTCCCCCACGGTATGAGCAACGTCTGCAGATCAAGCTGATCCGCAAGGAACAGTCCAATGGCGAGGAGAGCCGCCGTCAGCCAGATGGCAAATTGGGTCAGGCTCAACAGGGCCATGCCCAAAACCTTTCCTATCACCAGATCCCGCGGCCGCAGGGAGGTGATGACCATCTCCATCGTCCGCTCCTCTTTTTCGCGAATAATGGCCGAACCCATCTGGCTGCCGCCAAAAACCACGATGAAGGCAAACATCACTGCCAGAAAAATAGGCGTCAGGAGGCGAATGATCAGCCCTGGCCCCTCAGCAACTTCCTGTCCGCTCTCCAGCCCCACGTAGGTGTAAATGGCGGTATCTTCCAACCGCGCCAACAACCACTGCGGCTGCTCCTGCAACAGGCCGCGCTGTAAAAACAACCGCAATGCTTCCTCCACGACGGCGCTGACCTCCTCCGCCGTGTAATAAGCCACCGCTTCTCCTTCAAAATACCCTTCGGGAATCAGCAGATAGCCGCCAATCTCCCCCTGCTCGTAGGCCCTCTGTGCCGCTTCCAGATTGGCATAGCGCTCAAACAATAGCGCTTCTTTAATGTCCAACAACGTCTCATCCATGACCACCTGCTCTGCCGCTATCAGCCGCTCCGTCTCGTCGACAAAGCCGATGGCGCCCGGCACTTCCCGCTCACGGCTGATGGCGCTGAAGGCCGCAAAGGCGCCAACCCCAACCATCAAAAGTGGCAGGCCAAAGGTCAGCAACAGAAACGTCCCGCTGCGTACGCGTGACAGATAGGTGGTCCTGGCAATAAGCCACATCTTCTTCATGCCTGCTCTCCCTCCTCTTCCACCGAACGGCCCACAACGCGCACGAAAATTTCGTCTAGCGAGGCCTGCACCCGTTCAAAGCGCTCCACAACCAGGTCAGGATCGCTCACCAGCCCCTTCAACACCTTTTGCGGCGGCACGCTCTCTTCCAGCATCAGGCGGTATTGGCCATTGCCGCTGTGCATCACTCGCTGCACGCCGGGCATATCCGTCACGACATCCGGCTCGCCCTGCAAATCAACCTCCACAATGTTCGAAGAGAAGCGGCGCCGGATATCATCCAGCGGGCCATACAGCACCTGCTGGCCGTGGTTAATCAGCATAATGCGCTCGCACATCGCTTCCACCTGGTGCATCTGGTGTGTGCTCATGATGATGCCCGCCCCGCGGTCCCGCATGCGGTATATCAGCTGCTGAATCAGTCGCGTATTAACCGGATCCAGGCCTGAAAATGGCTCGTCGATAATAATCAGCTCCGGCTCATGCATGGTAGCCGCCACAAATTGCGCTTTCTGGCGCATGCCGCGGCTCAACGCCTCCACCTTGCGCTCGCGCTCCTCCCACAGCTCCACCTCCTTCAGCGTGGCCTCCACCCGCCGCTGCGCCTCTGACCGGCTCAACCCCTTCAACTGCCCCATGAAGACCAGCACGTTCTCCAGCGTCATATCCTCATAAAGCCCCCGCTCTTCGGGCAGATAGCCGATGCGCTCCTTCTTCTCCTCGGTCATCGGCCCGCCCAGAACGGCAATACGCCCCGCATCGGGCTTGATAATATCCAGGATCATGCGAATGGTCGTCGTCTTGCCTGCCCCATTAGGCCCCAGCAAACCGAAGATTTCACCGGCGTATAGCTCAAAAGAGAGGTTATCGACAGCACGCACCGTGGCGTACGTCTTGCTCACCCCCTCAACTTCGAGCACACACCTGTTGGAATTGTTCATCATCCGACCTCCTTCGCTCTTCTACCAACCTTTGAGGACAGTGCGAACACCGTCGCCGGCCATTGCCTCTTCCTTAGTTTAGCTTAGCAGCTCCGCCGTTAAAATGACAGCCTGCGCTATCTTACGCGCCGATTGTCATATCTCTCTGCTCTGACAGCAGACACCCGCCTCTATATGCGCTCAACCCGGCGGGGGCGAAACGCCGCCCGCATCTGCTCCACCACCCGCTCAAATTTCAGCTCACGCCCCTGTTGCCACAACGCCTCAAACCTCTCTTCACCCAGAGCTTCCACAAACTGGATCGCCCCTTCCCTGATCGGCGGCTGGTGGTAAGGTACGCATTCAGGATGGTGGTAGACCATTGCCAGCATGGGCACCGCCGCTTCTGCTCCTCCCAGTAGCTGGGGGTAATATACCGCCTTCGACCAGATGAAGCCCAGCGTTTGCCAGACCTGCCCCGTTGCCAGGTGCCATTCCAGCCCTTCCATCTGGTAAGCCGCCGCTTCGTCCGGGCGCCCCATATTCAGCGCAATGTCGGCCAGGGTGTCCAGAGCCAGACTTATCCAGAACAGATCCTGCCAAAGCTTGGTAATGTGCAGCCCTCTTTTGCCATAGCTCATGGCCCGCTCATACTCCTGTAACGAGCGGTAGTAGCCCGTCAGAGAGGTCAGAATGCGAAACAGGATAAATTCATCAGGGTAATTAGGCTCCAATATGCGCAGCAACTGAGCCAGCTCCGCCGGATCGCCCTCTTCATACAGGTTCAAATCCAGGCGCATACTCAGCACAGTGGCCCGCGCAACGTGCACGACCGCCTCCGGCCCCATCTCCTGCGCTGCCTCATACGCCTTTTCCGCCCACTGTAACATCTCAGGCTGCTCTTCATAGTGACCGGCTCTGCGCCACACTTCATGGTAGAAGTAGTCCATGCTGGACAGATCTTCCCACAACCAGTAACGCAGGTCCCAGTCTCCATGCTCTTCAACCAGAGGGGCGAATTCCAGGAAACGTTGGCGCAGGCGCTGGTAGTCGTCCACGCCAGAGCGGCTGTTCAACCAGGCGTGACGCAGGTGCAACATGGAGCGGTCTGTCTCCGGAACTCCCCGCTCCTGTAACGCCAGTAGCGCCTTTTGCAGGTGAGGGCCGGGTTGTACGCCCTGTGCAAAATACATCGAGGCCACCGCCCGTGCCAGCTGTGCTAGCTCTTGCGCCAACCCGTGCTCCACAGCATAGTGCCAGGCCTGGTAAAGGTTCTCACGGTCGGCCGCGAAACGCCAGGGTACGTGCATCGAATAGAAGCCCAGTCCCGGCTGGCTCTCTACGGCCATCAACTGTGCGAAATAGCGGCAATGGGCCAGCAGCGCGCTTTCTTCCTCTTCGTCTGATTGCGGACGCCCCTGTTCGGCGGCGAACTGGCGCAACAGCTCGTGTATGGTGAAGCGCCCACTCTCTGCCTGGCGCTGCAACATCGATTTGTTGGTCAGGGCCAGCAGCAGGCGCAAATCGGCGCCGCTGACGGCCTGCGCCGCCTCGCGCGTAAAGCCGCCACAGAAGACGCTGAGGCGGGCCAACACCCGCTGCTGCTCTGGCGTCATCATCTGCCAGGAACGCATGAATACGGTGCGCATGCTGCGCTGGCGTGGCGGCAGGTCGGCCAGGTTGGCCTCTAGAAAATAGAGACTCTGCCTGATTTCAGCCACAATCTCCGCAGGGGCCAGCAGTTCCAGCCAGGCCGCAGCCAACACCAGGGCCAACGGCATACCCTGCACCAACTGGCAGATGCGCACCACATCAACCACGTTCTCTTCATCCAGCGTGAAGCCACGGCGAACGCGCCGTCCGCTTTCTACAAATAGCTGGACCGCCGTGTAGTTCATGGCTCTGGCAATGGTCAGCGTCTCTGGCGTCTCCAGGCCTTGCAGCTCGAACAGGCTCTCGGTAGTCAGGTTCAGCCGCTGTCGCGAGGTCACCAGCAGCGAGAGATCCGGCCCTGCCAACAACAACTCATTGACCAGCGGCGCACCGTCCAGCAAATGCTCAAAATTGTCCAGGATCAACAGTTGTTGCCTGCTGCCCAGCGCTCTGAGCAACTGTGGCCAGGTCTCTTGCGAGGGGTCGGGCGCCTGAAACGCCAGGGCTGCGCCGATAGCCGGGCCAATCTCCTCTACATCAGAAAGCCTGCTCAAATCGACAAAGGTGACGCCGTCGGCATACTGTCCCACCAGCGCCGCGCCAACGGCCAGCGCCAGCCGCGTCTTGCCCATGCCTCCTGGCCCCACAATGGTCACTAACCGGCGTTTCTCCTCAAGCAACAGCCGTTGTAGCTGCACCAGCTCTAGCTCGCGCCCATAAAAGGGCATTGTCTCGGCCGGCAGATTATGCCGCATCCGCTCCGGCGGCCGCAGCGTCGCTTCACCTATTGCCATCGGCCCATAGCGACCCGACCGAATCTCCTCATAGAGCGCGACCGTTTCTGGCGCAGGTTCCAGGCCCAGCTCCATCTCCAACTGTTCCAGACAGCGGTGGTACTGGGCCAGCGCGGCAACCCGATCACCGGCCAGGGCGTAGGCGCTCATTAACTGGCGATGGGCCGCTTCGTGCCACGGCTCCAGCGCCAACTGCCGGCGCGCCAACTCCTGCACCCGGTCCAGGCGGCCCTGCTGCAGATGCGCCTGCGCTGCCTCAGTCATCGCCTCCAGTGCCAGCCGGTGCAGACGTTCCCGCTCCAGCCGCAGCCACTCTTCGAACTCAAGGCTGTCGCTGCTGAACCCGGGCAGCAGTTCGCCCCGATAAATGGCCGCAGCCTCTTCCAGATCATGCCTTTGTATGGCCCTCAGGAAGGCAACAACGTCAATATCGTGGTCGCTGCCGTTGTGGAATTGCACCGTCTGCCGCGTAATCAGCAGGTGCGACTCACCATCGCCGTGTTCCCCGTCCCCCAGCAGCCTACGTAGTTGGTAGAGAGATTGGCGTAAGTTGTTGCTGGCATTTTTCTCCGATTCCTCAGGCCAAAATAGCGCGGCCAGCACGTCGCGCGGAATGGCGCGTTCGCTCTGTAGCGCCAGATAGACAAGCAATGCTTGCGTGTTGGCAGAACGGAAATGGACAACTGGTTGTCCCTCAACCCTTACCTGGAACGTGCCCAGGAGTGAAAGAGCAAGATGTCCCATAGCAGCGCTATCACCATATACCGCATAGGGGCAACGATGCCAGACACGGTGCTAACGAACTGATCACAAGGCGCTAACGGCTGCTCTCTACACTAAGAGCATATCTAAAAAACGCACTGTAACAGCAGTGTAACAGAAGGAGACCAGAGATGGAACAGGTAACCAGAATTCAGAAAACTACAGGAACCAATAAGATGAATGGAGGTTTGAACAACATGAAGAAACGATATCTGCTCGGAATAGTCATGATCATAGCAGTCGTGGTGGCGCTGGCGCTCATGAGCGTTACCCCCGGCTTCGTCAGCGATGTGGCAGATGACGACGGCAACTATGCCTTCTATACAGAACGGTATTGGCAAGCCGCGCAAGAACGCGCGAACCAGCCGCAAGCGTTCGTTGCCGACGACGAAAATGGCGATGGTTTTAGCTACTATACAGAGCGCTATTGGCAGGCCGCCGCCAACCGCGACGCTCAATTAGAGGCCGATGTTGAAGACGGCAATGAGACCAGCCACGATTATGCCTACTACACTGAACGGTACTGGGACGCCGCCGCCAACCGCGACGC
>CAZRTM010000069.1:0-1809 GCA_964602995.1 uncultured Ardenticatenaceae bacterium | reverse complement strand
CCTACTACACTGAACGGTACTGGGACGCCGCCGCCAACCGCGACGCTCAAGACGGCAATGAGGCCAGCCACGATTATGCCTACTACACCGAACAGTACTGGGAGGCCGCCGCCAACAGGCAACGAAAGAGATGATGAACTCCCCGCTGAGAATAGCAAAGGGTGGGAGAGGCCCAACAGCCCTCTCCCACCCTTTTTGCTTTGACGTTACCCCGCCATCCTGAACACAATCCTATCCTCCGTCATCCTGAGCGGAGTCTGCGGAGCGAAGGATCTCATGCTGGATGCTTCATTGCCCTCAGCATGACAGACAGATCACTACGCTTCAACAGCCCGCGTAGTGAAGAGCTGAATCGTAATCGCCGCGGCAATCACATGCATCAGCACCAGCACCACGACGGTCACCGGAGCCACGGGCATGCCCATTGCGCCGCTCCCTGCCGAGAGCGGTCCACCCAGGGAGAGCAGCAGCGCCACAATGGCCACGATGCGGAAGTGACGGGCAGGCTGGCTGGAGACACGAGCCACAACGGCGAAGACGAGGGTCGCCACGGTCAGAAAGGCCACCGTGCTCATGATGATAGTGGGCACGGCCAGCATCGGGAACTGACCCACCTCAGGGAACAGCGCTGTTGCCAGCAAGTAAAGAACGATATTGGCCGCACTCGATGCCACCACAGCCAGCAGCGCCACGCGCAACAGCTTGCTCCAGCTCACACCCTGTTCCTTTACCACGGTAGACATAGTAGACGTAGACATTCGGTACCTCCTCAGGTTTGAATTAGTAGCTGATATTACTTAGCCGGCTAACTAATCGAGCAAAAAAACTAGCTGTCGAGGTTCATTTGCACTTTCAGCAACAGCCGTCGCAGCAAGGCCTGTTCTTCAGCGCTGAGAGACGCTACTGTTTGCTGTTCCAACTCCAACCAGGCCTTCTCCACCGGTTCTTGCAGCTCGCGTCCTCGTTGTGTCAGGTACACTCGCGAGACCCGGGCGTCCTCGGCATCCTGTTCACGCCGCACCAGCCCCGCTTTTTCCATGCGAGTCAGCATGCGCGTCAGGGTCGCCGGTTGCACGCAGAGCCATTCAGCAATCTCGCTCTGTGTCTGGCCGTCGGCCTGCCACAGATGCATCAGGAACTGCTCTTGCCCCACGTACAATCCACAACCGGCCAGCAGCTCGGCGGCTTTGTTACGGTGCAACTTCCCTACCTGGACAATCAGGTAGCTTATGCTTTTTTCCATCGATTGTTGTGTCATGACACCTTATTTGTTAGCCGGCTAAGTAAATCATGCCATAGCCAACGCTGTTCTCAACCGTTCTTTCGTACAGGATCGGCCTGTACCGGGTACCGGATCTCTACGTTTGATCATGATTGATTACGAAACAGATAGATGGCCCACCCCAATGTATACCACCCATATTGCAAATAAGCCTGCTGCGCACGACGTTGCTTCTCCAGCAGCTCGGGCACGTCAGGGTCATCCGCATGGCGCCGCGCATACTGCTCGCTGGCGTACCACTGCAACCCCTCGTACACATCCCAATCCTCGCGGCTGCTGACCGCCGAGTAGAGCAAGGAGAGACCCAGCGCCTGGCCCACCGCCGCATTTTCATAATGCGTGCCAAATTCGTCACGGCTCATCCCCGACAGCTCCAGATAAGCCGGGTCCGGCTCCTGCAGCCAGAACGGTTCACCCACCACAATTTGCCCACCCGGCCGCGTCATGCGCTGCAAGGCCGCCAGCGTGCCACGATGTCCGCCAAATATCCAACTCGCCCCCAGGCAGACGGTCAGGTCATACAGCTC
>CAZRTM010000068.1:18751-22825 GCA_964602995.1 uncultured Ardenticatenaceae bacterium | reverse complement strand
CACTAGTATGATATGACAATTGTCCACCTCGTGGTCCTATGGTGCCTGGGCCTCTGGATCGGTTCGATGACCGACTTGCCCGGCACTATCTGGCTAACGAGCATTGCAGCCGCGACATTCCTCTTATTCGCCCTGCGCCGCCAACCTGCGCAACGGCTGGTTGTTGCGCTATTTCTGGCGCTTGTTGCAGGCGCATTCCGCTCCTCCCTGACCGCACAAACCTTAAACGAATCACAGCTCGCTTTTTACGACAACGATCAGGAAGTCACCATTCAAGGGGTCGTCCTCAGTGAACCTGCCATCTATGAACGCCGGATTGAACTCACAGTTGAGATAGAAAGTATTCGCCTTCCGGGTCAACCCACCCAACCCGCGGACGGACGGCTCCTGGTACAGACTTCACGCTTCCCTATCATACCATATGGCACGCGATTGCAGCTCACCGGGAACCTGGAAACCCCAGATTCAGGGCTTGACTTCGATTATAAAGCGTACCTGGCGCGGCGTGGCATTCAACGCCTTATGCCCTACCCTGAACTTTCAGTTCTGGCACAAGACCAGGCAAGTCCATTGTACCATAGGTTATACCGGTTCAAACAGCAAGCTCAAAAAACGATAAGCTATCTGTTGCCTGATCCCCAGGCGTCGCTGCTGACCGGCATTCTGCTTGGCGATGATAGTGGTCTTCCCTACTCGCTGCAGGAAGATTTCCGCACCACGGGCATGAGCCACATCATTGCCATTTCTGGTTTCAACATCGCCATCCTGGCCGGCGTCCTCTTGCGCAGCAGCCGTTTCTGGCTCGGCTTGCGCAGCTCCGCCGGGTTTGCACTGCTGGGCATTTCCCTCTACACGGTGCTGGTAGGCGCCGACGCCTCCGTCGTGCGCGCGGCCATCATGGGCGGCGTCTACATTCTGACCAGTCGCTTTCTGGGCCGGCCCACCTTTGCTCCGGCCGTGCTGGCCCTGGCCGCCTTCGGCATGTCGCTGGTCAACCCCCATGTGCTCTGGGACCTCGGCTTCCAGCTCAGCTTCGCCGCCACCCTGGGCCTCATGCTCTACGCCGATCCTCTCAGCCGGCGCACGCGCTACTGGCTGGAGAGGTGGCTGTCACCAGAGTGGACGGCGCGCCTGATGCCTTTCATTGCCGAGACGATTCTGGTGACCCTGGCAGCGCAAGTGGCGACCCTGCCCCTGCTCCTCTACCACTTCGGCCAGCTCTCACTGGCCAGCCTGCCCGCCAATCTGCTCATTCTGCCGGCCCAGCCCGGTGTCATGCTCTGGGGCGGCCTGGCGACGTTGGTGGGCATGATCTTCCCCACACTCGGCCAGCTCCTGGCAGGCGTCGCCTGGCTCTTTCTCACCTACACCATCGAGCTGGTGCAAATTCTAGCCCACATGCCCTACGCCGTCATTGACATGAAAATCGGGCTGCCTGGCATCATTGCCCTCTACGCGGCGCTCCTCGGCGCCACGTGGCTGCTGCGGCAACCGGCCCAACGTCGCGAGCAACTGTGGCAATCAATGCGCCTGCGCACCGCACACGGAGCCATCGGCGCCAGCTTTCTCCTGCTGCTGCTGACGTGGCAATGGCGTGCGACGCAGCCAGACGGCCTGCTGCACGTCGCCTTTCTGGACGTGGGCCAGGGCGACGCCATCTTCATCCAGACGCCCCAGGGCCGCCAGATGCTGGTGGACGGCGGCCACTACCCCGCCCTGCTGCGCAGCCAGCTCGGCCGCCAGATGCCTTTCTGGGACCGCACGCTGGACGTCGTCGTTGCCACCCACCCTGACGACGACCACGTGGCCGGCCTTCCCGACGTATTTGACCGCTATGACGTTGACCTGCTCCTGACCAACGGCGCTGCTGCCGACAGTTCCAATGCCTACGAACTGTTGCTGCAACAGGCGGAAGATGGAGGGACGGTGGTCCACATTGTCCAGACGGGACAAAGCATGCAGCTTGACGATGGCGTGCACATTGAGTTCCTGCATCCGGGCCCCACGCCTCTGGACAAGGACAACGACAACTCAGTCGCCTTTCGCCTGACCTATGGCAATTTCAGCCTGCTGCTCACCGGCGACGCCGAGCTAGAAGCTGAGCAGGCCATGTTACAGCAAGACGCGCCATTAGAGGCGCTGGTCTTCAAGGCAGGCCACCACGGCGCCCTCACTTCCAGCAACGACTTCTTCCTGGAAGCCGTGCAACCACACATCGTCGTTGTCTCCAGTGGCGAGAATAACCGCTGGAACCACCCGCACCCAGACGTGCTGGAACGAGCCGCCAGTGTAGGAGCCACCGTCCTGCGCACAGACGAAATGGGCACGATTGAGGTGGTGACGGATGGGGAGCGGATGTGGTGGGAGGTGAGGAGATAGAAGTTATACCAGAACTAATGTTAACGCTTTGCTGATGGACACAAATTAAGATCTCCCCTACTGAAAGACCCTATTCAAGAAAAGCAAAGGGAGACTAAAATGAACCAGCCTTCCCATGCACCATCTGCACAGCGAGTCCTATTGATCCTGATAGTTGCCGTCGCCCTCCTACTCGCCGCTGCCAGCCTGGTGTTACCGGCGGCAGTGAATGCTAATCCTGACCACAACGCCGGCGACTATGTCATGTTCGCCAAGGCCGCAGGAGATGGCAAGACCGACGATCCGGAGGCATATGAACCGGATTGCGACGACTCCAACGATAAACAAAGTGACATCAGCGGGAGCAACAACGACTTCTACGGTCGTGTCCATAGCAATGCCGATCTGGCCATCTCAGGGAGCGACAACCGTTTCCTGGATACCTCTTCACCTAACTCCGAGCTTACCTATGGCGTTAATGACGGAGGAGGCTCTCCCTGCCAGTTGCAGGCGGAAGCAGATAACCTCTACGCCAGCGGCCAGCCTCTTAATATCACGGGCAACGGCAACCCCGGTGACGTGCAGGGACCTTACCAGATTGGCGCGAACGGATGGCCCGGCAATCTGAGCAATTATTTGGACGCCAACGGGATGACCTTTGGCAATAATGTGACTCAGGTCTTGCCCGGAGAAAGCTGCGACGTGGGTTCGCTCACAAACTCTGGCGACATCGAAGTCACCGCAGCCGATAACGGTAAGGTTATCTGCAACGGTGGTGATGACATCGTCATCAGCGACTCAGGCCTGGGGTCACCTTCCAACCCCTTCCGGGTTACGATGATCTCGCATGGCCTGATCGATATCAGTGGCTCCGACCTTTACCTGGCGCCGGTTGCACATGGTGTGCTGGCGTGGACGGACCAGATGTATAGCGACGAAGCGAATAGTATCAAGATTGCTGGCGACAACATCAACGTGCTTTCGCGTGCTATTCTCTTCACACCACGCAGCGGGCAGGACGTCTCTGGTTCAAATAGCGGGCTTCTCTGCATCCAGATGATCGGTCAGGGTGCGCTAAAGGTTGCCGGCAGCAACTCGGTCCTCGGCCCACTGGCGCCAGAGTGTGGCGGTAGCACCCCACCACCGACAAGCCCACCACCAACTTCTCCACCGCCAACGAACACGCCGGACCCGACCCCACCGCCTTCGTTCATATATAGGAAGTTTCTGCCGTCCATAAGGCGCTAACAGTGTCGTGGGATAGGGATAGTGCGGCAGGATTGTGTACCGTTAATTTGTAGCGGTCAGACTTCTTCTGCCAGCCCTGGTGTCTCTCGCACATTCATCACTAACAGCCCTGCCTCAAGCAACCGTTCTATGAGGCAGGGCTTTCTTCACGGCGTCACTTTCGTATGCTATTATATGCAAGGCTGTATATAGGAGACGATTATGCCTCAACTCACGATGAATATAGATGACGATGAGATTAAAGCACTCTTTAAGCAGGTAATCCGAGAGATGCTTCAAGAGCGGAATGAACTACTATATGAGGCTCTAGCTGAAGTCTTTGAAGATATTGCCCTTGCAGAAGCCATTCGAGAAGGCGAACAAAGTGCACAGGTTAGCCGCGATGAAGTCTTCAAGATTTTAGAGGCTGAGATTGAAGACTGAATTCCGCGCAAGCTTTTCGAGAGACCTGAGAAAGATTAGGGATAA
>CAZRTM010000068.1:4884-18651 GCA_964602995.1 uncultured Ardenticatenaceae bacterium | reverse complement strand
ACGTTTGGGGAGACGACTGAAAACAGGTGACTCTGCCTGAAGAGCTTATACTCAATGGAAAGGCTATCACCTCGCTCCCTGAGGATATTGGTGAGCTGACCACCCTGAAGCGGTTGAGCCTGTTCCAGAACCAGTTAGCCTCCCTGCCACAAGCCCTCTGGCAACTTACCAGCCTGCAAACACTGAATCTTGGTGACAACCGGCTTACGGAAATTTCAGACGAGATTGGCAACCTCGTCGAGTTGCAGATGCTGGATCTAGGGCATAATGATCTGGCCGCTCTACCGCCATCAATTGGTAAGCTGCCCCACCTGCGCTTTCTCTATGTGAGCAACAACCGGCTGAGCGAGCTTCCCGATTCCCTGGCAGAGCTAAACAGCCTCATCTACCTCAACGCCAGCGACAACCGGCTCACGACATTGCCGCCCGGTTTGGGGCAGCTTGACCACTTGCTAGAGCTGCGGCTGTATAACAATCAGCTTGCCTCTCTGCCTGATTCCGTGGGCCAGATGACCAGCCTCAGAGAACTGCACCTGATGCGCAATCGGTTGACCTCGCTACCCGACTCGCTGGGAAATCTGCCGGCGCTCAGGATACTGGACCTTGAGGGCAACCAGATAACTTCCCTACCGGATAGCACCGGCCAGCTATCATCATTGACCGCGCTCAACCTACGGGGCAATGCTTTAGAAACTATCCCCACTTCACTGGGACAGCTTAAAAATCTCAGACGCCTCGATTTGCGAGCCAACCGGCTGCAGACGCTGCCGGACAGTCTCGCCGAGCTACCGCACCTGGAAAAGCTGGATTTACGCTGGAACGAGTTCTCGCCCCTGCCACGGTGGCTGGCCCGGCTGGAGCAACGCGGCTGCGTTGTCTACTGGTGAGCGGTGGCGGTCAGGCGCGAGGAAAACCCTACTTTCTGACCCTGGCAGATATCGCGAAAATTGGTGCTGCACCCTCTTGAAACGCCAATTCCTTTTCCACTATACTTCCAGCACTTATCAATGTTGCGGGGGCTACTCAACCGCCAACCTTTAAATGCATTCAGTTGTCTATTCTTTGGCTCCGCCTGCCGCGGATGGTGCTCCCGTGTCCAGAAGGGGGATAAACATGCTGAAACGTCTTTTGAAAGGGGTAGTTATTGGTGGGATAAGTCTGGTCTTGTTGGTAGCTATTGCCGTGGTTGTACTGAATATCATGTCGCGGCAGCGTTTGAACCGTGTGTATGATGTGGTAGTTCCCGATATCCCGGTCGCGGAAGACGAGCCAGAGGTACTGGCGCGCGGCCAACATCTGGTTACTGTGGTCAGTGATTGTACCGGCTGCCACGCCAGCGATCTGGCGGGCACGTTGTTTTTTGAGGAACCGAGCATTGGCCGGGTGGTCTCCAGAAATATCACGCCCGCAGCCATTGGTTCCTATCAGAATGCCGACTATGTGCGCGCCATCCGTTATGGCCTGGAGCCTGATGGCACGCCGCTTCTGGTGATGCCGTCACACCATTTCCAGTATTTCAGCGACGAGGATCTGGGTGCGGTTATTGCTTACCTGAAGTCGGTGCCACCAGTGGAGCGAGAGCTTCCGGAACACAGGACCACGCCGCTGGCCCATGTCCTGATTGCTCTAAACCAGCTTCAAGCCATCCCCGCCGAGCGCATTGACCACACCGTTACGCACCGTTCTGCTCCCGCCGAAGCGGCCACGGTTGAATATGGCGACTATCTGCTAACAGTATCCCCCTGCTCCGACTGTCACGGCGAGAACCTTGCGGGGGGACAGGCTGGACCTGGAGAACCGATTGGACCGAACCTGACACCGGGTGGTGAACTTGCAGGCTGGACGCAGGACGATTTCATCACGCTGATGCGAACCGGCGTCCATCCCAGCGGGCGCTCCATCAACCCCGTCATGCCCTGGCAAACCTTCCGCAACATGACCGACGTGGAGCTGGAAGCGATCTGGCTGGCGCTACAGGCCCGACCCGCTTTAGCCTACGAGGGTCCATAAATAACGGGCGGGGAGCCTGTACCCTCTCAAGGCGCAACTGTTCGTCCCAGACTTGCCCATGTATACTTTAGGCACTCAATCTGGCGGAAAACGCAAGATGTGGAGGAGCCATGACGATAGATTTCGAGCAGTTGAAACAACTAATGGCCGAAAATGCCGCTCGTATCAGACTTCTGGCACAGGGTGTCTCAGAGCAGCAGGCGCGCTGGAACCCTGTTCCTGAATCGTGGTCGGTGTTGGAAGTGATTAACCACCTGTACGATGAAGAGCGGGAGGATTTTCGGGTGCGGCTGGATATCATTCTGCACCAGCCGGACCAACCATGGCCGCCTATTAATCCCGATGGGTGGGTGCAGGAGCGGCGCTACAACGAGCGCGATCTGGATGAGTCGCTGAGTAACTTTCTGGAGGAGCGTCGCGCCTCACTGGAGTGGCTGGAGAGCCTCTCAGCACCGGATTGGGACGCCAGCTACGAGACAAACTTCGGTACGATGCGAGCGGGCGATATGTTCGCGTTCTGGGTGGCGCACGATCAATTGCACCTGCGCCAACTGGTTGAGCTACACCGCGCCTGGCTGGAGCAGTTGGTTGAGCCTTATGGTGTGCGGTATGCGGGGGAGTGGTAGATAGAAAACCAGTCCCCAACATGTTTTCAACATCTTTCCGCCGTTAGCTGCAGAATTGAATTCTACAGCTAATCATTGCCCCGTCTCATACACCAACACCTGACTGTCTTCGTAGTAAGGCTCGAACGGCAGCGCTGCTTCCCATTCCTCGTCATCTAGCTGGCGCCACCCCTTCTCGATAATCAAGTAATCGACGCCAGCCGCCGCCAGCTCCTCCATGGCCGGCCGCGGGTCGGCAGGGAGGGGTTGCTCGTCCAGGTCCATGTAGCCCGCGCGCAACAGGGCGTTGTTGCGGATGAAAGCGCGCGTTTCGGGCACGGAGCGGGAGATGACGCCGTTTACCATTTTGTGCTCGTGGAACGTCTGGTAGAGCAGGTGTGGCTTATCATATTGCCTTCCGGTAGGCACGATGGCCACAGAGACATCCTGGGGCATATCGGCCAGCACATGAGTGTAGAAGCGCGGCACCGACAATGGGGTGCGGGGGAATGTGGGGCGCATGTAGTCAGCAAATATGAGCAGCGAGAGGAAGGCCAGCACAAACAGTTGCACCACGCGCTGGCGCGGCAGGTGGCTGGCGAAGACAAGCCAGCCATAAGCAGCGAGCATGGCAGCGCCGAGGGATACCAGAATATTCATCCGGTACATATTGCGCAGCACCGGGGCCAGGGGCAGCGACCAGGGCAAAACGATATCCAACTGCTCGCCGCCGATGGTAGGCACGGGGCCGATGGCCAACAACAGAGCCAGAACGGTCAGCGCCAACCACAGGCGCACCTCGCGCAGGCGGCCCAGAGCCAGGACCATCAAGGCCATAGGCAGGATGCCCAGATAGATGCCGCGGATGTACCAGTAGTGCCAGTGGGGGGTTACCAGAGAAGCAATGTCCGTGACGAATGAATCGTAAGGGTTGACGATGAAGCTGCTATTACCGCCCGCAATGGAGGCGCGCAACAGCGGGTAGAGGAGCGGCAAAGAGAGCACAGCGCCCACCCCAATCGCCACAACAATAAGGGGCCAATGTTTCAGCCGCCAGCGGCGCGTAATCAGCATAGCCACGCCCAAAAATGCCAGCCACAACGCCTGCATGATGAGCATCAGCACACTGACCGTCGTCGTCAAAAACAGGAAGAAACCGGCCAGCGCCGCGTATTTGAAGCCGTTCTTCTCAGCCTCTACCGCTTTGAGCAAGAACAGGGCCGTCCAGGGCAGCACCCAGATGCCAAGCAACACGGGGTGGCAGCTCTGGTAGAGGTTGTGCGAATTGAACGCAAACACAATGCCTGCCACAATGCCTGCCGCCGCCGAACCGGTCCAGTAGCGGGCCAGATGGAACATGGAGAGAGCGATGAGGAAATAGTTGAAGAGGATGGTTAAGTTGTAGGCCGCTATGGCGCCAACAAAGGGTCGTAAAAGTAGCGAAACCGCCGTATTGAAATGGCTGAAGCTGTGATAGGTAAGGTCCGCTCCCGCCGGGTAGAAGATGTAATCGGTCTGCCACAACGTCAGGCCACGCTGGCTAATGGCCTGTTGCGTCCACCAGTCGGCCCAGGGGTTAATGTAGACGTCGATGTCATCGCCGATAATGACTGTATTAAGGCGGGTCAGAACCGGCCAGCCTGCAACAATGACGAGCAGCAAAAAGACGGCAATGGCGACTACATTAGGCTGCAGCAGTACCTGCGACAGCGCTTTCGAGCGGCGCTGCCTCCTATCAACATATATTCCCATACAGGTCTTCCTCTACAAATACAGATACAGCGAAATGGCTTGCTGGGCCGCGCTCATTGCATCTCGGCAACCGGCCCTGAACTGCACGACATATAGCAGGAAACAATAATTTGATAGCAACAGAACTGCATTAGAATCGTGTCAGTGACGGTCGTTCTTACGCCTGCTTTAATTTGGCATTTTGCCGGAACCCCTTACAATCAGCGGGCTATGCGACATAAGAGTGTTCTCCGCTTATTACTCTGGTTACTCCTCAGCTTACTCCTGATCTCCTGCCGTAATCAGGACGGGCAGGAAACGACCACCCCCTCCGCTGAGACGGTAGATGTGACTGCGACCCCCCGCGCCAGCCGCACGCCGCAACCTACGGCGACTGCCACGGCCACTCCCGAGCCGCCCCGGCCCGAGGTCTCAGCCGTCGATCAGACCGTTGACGATAGTGGTTCAGTCGTTATCAGCAGCGTGGTGGCGCTGGAAGATGGCTGGCTGGTGCTTTATGCCGACGAAGAGGGCGAGGCGGGCGAGATGTTGGGCCATGCTGCCGTGGAGGAAGGGGAGAACAGCGATGTAAGCTTCACCGTTGACCCCTATCAGGTCACCGAAAGGCTGCACGCGGTCTTGCACAGCGACCAGGGCGAGCTGGGCACATTCGAATTTCCCGGCGTCGATACGCCGGTGGAGGTAGACGGCGATGAGGTGGCAGCCACCTTTGCCGTCGAGCTGCAGGTCACCATGCCCCAGATAACAGTAATAGATCAGGGCGTAGGCGGCGGTCAGGTGACCCTGGAAAGCGTGACGGCGACCGGTCCCGGCTGGGTGGCCATCCACGCTGACGACGAAGGGGAACCGGGCAGCATCCTGGGGCAGACCCCGGTCGACCAGGGTGAGAACGAGAACGTGGTTGTGACCTTTAACTGGCGCAACGCCACCCGTGAGTTGCACGCCATCCTTTACCACGACGCCGGAGAGCCAGGCCGCTTCGAACCCTCTGGGGCGGACGAGCCGGTTGTCATCGACGAAGAACCAATCCGCTCCACATTCACCGTGGCGCTGCCGCCGGACGTCATGGTGATCAACCAGCCTATTGTGACCAACCAACTGGTTATTGAGCGCGCTACCATCAACGAACCGGGCTGGGTCTCTGTGTATACCAACTTCGAGGGGTTCATCGACCGCCTCCTGGGCTATGCTCCCTTAGAGCCGGGCGTCAACCACAACGTGGTTGTGCCCATTGACCCCCAGTTCACTACCTCCTTGCTGCACGTCTTGTTACACACCGACACCGGTGTGCAGGGTGAGTTTGAGTACCCAAGTGAAGACCCTGCCCTGCGCGACGAAGAAGGCCGAACGATACGGTTCACCTTCCAGACTGACGCCGGGAATTACATCATCACCCGCGACCAGCCGCTGGGAGAGGATGACACCGTACTCGTACCCCTTGTGGTCACCGACCTGGAGACGTGGGTCACTATCTGGACAGACGCGGAAGGCACGCCGGGTGAGCTGCTGGGGCAGACGCGGGTGGGGCGTGGCGTACACCGCAACCTGGAGGTGTCTATTGAAGCGGACGCCGCCACAGACGTCCTGCACGCGGTGCTCATTCAGGACGCAGGTGTGGCAGGCGAATTGGAATATCCAGACGGGCCTGACATCGTTATACAGCGCGAAGGCTCCCCCATCCAGGCGCCGTTTGGCCTCCTGACGTCATCCTCCGAATGAGCAGCGCACCAGGTCAATCATATCGCCGAGCACGCCGGCGGCCGTCGTCTGCACGCCGCCCACGTTACTGCCCACCATCAGAGGCTCACTGGCGTAGCGACCGCTGTACATCCCCACGTATTTGAGGTTCGCCAGCGGGCTTTCCACAGGCACAGCCTTCAGCCCCACACGGCCCTGCCCTTCTTCCAGCTCGGCCACATAGCGCAACACCTCGCCGGCAGCCCCGGCAGCGTTGACCCGGTCGCCAAGGGACGGGTCCATCGACATCGAAGCCACCATGAACTCCATCGCATCCAGGTGAGCCAGCGCCGGTGAATAAAGTGCCTCGACCTCGATATCCTGCTCCTCCAATGGCCAGCCCGCCGTGCGCCCCAGAATCAACAGCTTGCGCATCACGTCGCGACCGCCCAGATCTTCACGCGGGTCCGGCTCTGTAAAGCCCAGGGCCTTGGCTGCTGCCAGGGCCACAGAGAATCGCGTGCCATCGTCCAGCCGCTGGCAGATGTAATTGAGCGTGCTGCTCAGTTGCCCCTCAATGCGCCGGATGGGATCGCCTGTGTCTAACAGGTAGCGCAGCGTGGAAACGACCGGCTGCCCGCCGCCTGCGGTGGACTGGTAGCGCAGCCGGGGCTGGTTGAAATAGTTTTGCGCCGTTTCCCAGGGGCCGGCCAGTGCCTTCTTGTTGGCCAGGACCACGCCGTATCCAGCTTCCAGCGCGCGGTCCAGCGCCGGCTCCAGACCATCCTCAGCCGTCACATCGACCAGAATAGCCTGTTGCAAACCGGCGGAAATGGCTATTTCGACGATGTCGGTGGCCGAAGGAGCTTCTTCACCCAGCGGCTGCCGCTTTTTCTTGGCCGCAACCAGCTCGCGCAGCGCGTCGTCGTCCAGGCCAGCCGGCTCCCAGCGCCAGGAGCGGCTGTCGGCGACGGCGACGACCTTGAAGTGAGCGCCCTGCCGTGCGGCAACCGGCTCCCGGCTGGTAATAATTTGTTCTAACAGCGCGCGCCCCACACCCCCAACACCTAAAACAATAACGGGAACTTGCTTCATCGCTCTCAAAAAGTCCTTCTGTAATCAGTCTGCAAGCAGCTTGCAAGCAGCCTGTAAATAACTGGTCAACAACAGAAAAGGCCCTGCTCCGAGGAACAGGGCCTTTTCGGCACCGTAGCGCTATACATCCCTACGGGGAGGTAGCGCTACGGTGCGGCTAGTTGAATAACTATCCATTAGCACCACCTCCTTGTTTTCTAGGATGGCGGGCAGCATCAGCTGCGAATGAATGGAATGATGCGGCGATTATGGCACAGATAAGCTACTATGTCAACTGTGACTTCATAAGGGCGCGATTGGTCATCAACCGTTCATCCGCTGGCAAGCTCGCGCAGGGCCTCAAGAACCCGGTTTACCTCAGCCTCCGTATTGTAGTGAACGAAGCCAATGCGCACCAATCCACCGCTCTCCAGGAGGCCCAATCGCTCCATCACCGCCAGCGCATAATAGTGCCCGTCCCAGACGAAAATACCCTGCTGGCCCAGACGTGCTGCCACCTCTGCCGGACTGTACCCTTCCAGGCTGACAGCAAAAGTTGGAGTGCGTTCGTCCAGCCGTTCCACGTCGGTCAGGCCATAGACGCGCAATCCAGGCACGCTGCGCGCCCCATCCAGGAAATGCTCGCTCAAGCGCGTTTCGTAGGCCTTAATCTGACCCAGGGCCGCTTCAAGCTGCTGGCGGCGCTCCACGGCGCCGGAGGCCTGCTTCCCAATCTCCGCCAGGTAATTGACCGCCGCCGTCACACCGGCCAGGCTCTCAAAGCTCTGCGTTCCTGTCTCCCACTTATCCGGCGGCTCGGAGGGAGCCGGGCGCACCTTATACGCCTTCAGCGCCGCCAGATGTTCAAGCTTGCCGTAAAGCGCTCCTGTGTGGGGACCGAAGAATTTGTAGGCACTGGAAACGAGGAAGTCGCAATCCAGAGCCTGCACGTCAATCAGGTTGTGCGGCGCATAATGCACGGCATCAACGTAGACCAGGGCGCCGCTCTCGTGGGCCAGGGAGACGGCGCGCGCCACGTTGGGAATGGTACCCAGCGCGTTTGAAGCGTGAGTTACGGCCAACAGGCGCGTGCGCTCGTTCAGCAGGTCAGGTAGCTGCTCCAGCGCCAGGGTGCCGTCGTGCGGATGGAAATCTAGCCAGCGCACCGTCACGTCTCGCTCTTCTGCCGCCAGCAGCCAGGGCGAAATGTTGGCGTCATGATCCAGGCGAGTCAGCACAATCTCATCCCCCGCTCGCCAGGTCCGGGCCAGGGAGCGGCTGAGGGACATCGTCAGGCTGGTCATGTTCTGCCCAAAGACGATCTCGTCCGGGGAGGAAGCGTTGTAGAGGTCGGCTATGGCCTGCCGCGCTTCCTGCACCACTTCGTCGGAATAGTCGCTGCTGGCAAAGGGGCCGCCCAGGTTGCTGCCACCCTGCTGCAGATAGTTGCTGATGGCATCGATAACCTGCTGCGGTGTCTGCGTACCGCCAGGGCCATCCAGGTAGAGGGCCGGGGCGCCGTTTACCTTTCGTTTCAATGCCGGAAAATGTTGTCGCCAGAACGTGGGGTCAAAGGTTATTGTACTCATGCGGCGCATTATACTGGTCGTTTTTATCTGGCCCAAATCTCGGTTATAATGATGGCAGTCGTGATCTACTCTAACGGGCGGGTAATAGGAAAATACCATGCGAAATAGTAGAGACCTGATCGGAAAATCAATCGTCAGCATGGACGAGGGACGCCAGATTGGCACGGTCCGCGACGTCTACCTGGGCCATGATTTGGAGTGGCTGGCCGGTGTCCACCTGGGCAAGGAAGGGCTGCTCAGCCGCAAGTCGCTGATCATTCCTCGCGAGGCGATTTCCGTGTTTGGCGTGGATTATGTGTTGACCACAGCCACCGACGTCGTCACAGATGAAAAAGCACTGCCCGAATCTGAGAGCTGGCTGCGTCTCGACCGGCTGCAGGGACGGGAGGTACATACCACGGGCGGAACCAAAGTGGGAACGATTGGAGATGCGATCCTCGACGAGCAGGCGCGCATTGTGGGCTTCACCTTATCCCGCGTCTATGTGGAAGGTCCCATCGCCGAACACCGCACCATCTACCAGAGCGCCATCATAGACAAGGGCAATAAGGACGGCGTTATGACCGTGGACCTGGCGCGAGTGGAACAGCAGACAATGCCAGGCGATGAAATCATCGTCGAGGAGCCAGCGGGGTCCGCCGTTGCCGAAGAGCAAGAAGAATAGGCAGCCAGGCGCTCCCCCTTGATTGTCAGGGTTACAACTGAATAGTTCGCTGAAAGGAGGAATCCGATGTTAAATCTGGCTGTACTACTTGAAGATAGCGCCAGGGAGGCGCCGGCTCACACCGCAATCATCTTCAACGAGACCAAACTTTCGTACGCGGCGGTCAATGCTGCCGCCAACCAGATAGCCAACGGCCTCAGCAACCTGGGCGTCAACCCCGGTGACAAGGTCGCTCTCAGTTGTCCCAACCTCCCCTTCTTCCCCCTCGTCTATTATGGCATTCTCAAGGCAGGCGCCGTGGTCGTGCCCCTCAACGTACTGCTTAAGCCGCGCGAGATTGCCTATCATCTGCAAGATTCCGACGCCGTCGCCTACTTCTGCTTCGAAGGCACAGAACAACTGCCGATGGGCCAGATGGGGCACGCTGCCTTCCAGGAAGTGGACGGCTGCAAACATTTCATCATGATCACGGCCAACCCCGCCGCCGCCTCTCCCATCGAGGGCGCCACCACGCTGGGTATGCTTATGCACAACCAGCCCCCGACCTACCCCACCGTGCAAACGAACAGCGACGACACTGCTGTCATCCTCTACACCAGCGGCACCACGGGCAAACCCAAGGGCGCAGAGCTGACGCACATGAATATGCTCATGAATGCCCGTCTGGCTGAGAATATGTACGAAGTCTGTTACGAAGAAGATGTGCATCTGGTCACGCTCCCCCTCTTTCACTCCTTCGGCCAGACGGTGCAGATGAACTCCGGCTTCTACACACGCTCCACCATCAGCCTGCTGCCCCGCTTCGACCCAGGTACGGCGCTGGCCCTTATGGAACGGGATAACGTGACGATTTTCGCCGGGGTGCCCACCATGTATTGGGCCTTGCTCAACTACCCCGACGCCGAAAAGTACGACCTGGAGAAAATCGCTCGCAATTTGCGCCTGGCCTGCTCTGGCGGCTCGGCTATGCCCGTGGAGGTCATGCGCGCGTTCCAGGAACGGTTCAATGTGAAGATTCTGGAAGGATACGGCCTCTCCGAGACCAGCCCTGTGGCCTCTTTTAACCGCATGGACGGCCCTACCAAACCAGGCTCCGTCGGCGTGCCTGTCTGGGGCGTGCAGATCCGCATTGTGGACGAAAGTGACCAGGAAGTGCCCCAGGGCGAGTTGGGCGAGATTGTGATTCGGGGCCATAATGTGATGAAGGGCTACTACAATAAGCCTGAGGCCAACGCAGAAGCCTTTCGCAGCGGCTGGCTGCACACGGGTGATATCGGCCGTTTTGACGAGGATGGCTATCTCTACATCGTAGACCGCGTCAACGACATGATTATCCGCGGCGGTTTCAACGTCTATCCGCGCGAGGTGGAAGAAGTGCTGATGACCCACCCCGCGGTCAGTCTGGCCGCCGTGGTGGGCGTGCCTGATCAGGCTCTGGGCGAAGAGATTAAAGCGTTCATCGTACCCAAGGAAAACGCCGGCCCCGTGAGCGAAGAGGAGCTGCGGGCCTGGGCCAAGGAGAACATGGCCGATTACAAGTACCCGCGCCAGATTGAGTTCCGCGACACATTGCCCATGAATGCCACAGGCAAGATTTTGAAGCGGGACCTGCGGCCGGCCTAGTTCCCTGGGATACGTTGCCTGGGCATAAGGCAGAGAATTAGAGATTGGTTGATTGGAGATTGAAGTGGACCGGGTTTTGTCGTGGATGACATGACCGGTCCACTTTTCAGTAGCAAATAATGGAGTAAGTTGATGTCTGATAGTAATTGCCAGGTCTCGTTCCAGCTTAATGAAGAACAGAAGATGATTCGCCAGCTGGCGCGGGATTTTTCGCGCAACGAAATTGCGCCCGCTGCCGAACATTTTGATCGCACACACGAATACCCCTGGCCCATCATTCGCAAGGCGCAGGAGCTGGGTCTGACCTCCATGAACGTGCCTGAGGAGTACGGCGGGTTGGGGCTGGGCCTCTTTGAAGAAATCCTGGTGCAGGAAGAGCTGGCCTGGGGCTGCTCCGGCGTCAGCACAGCCATCGGGGTCAATGCGCTGGCCGTGCTGCCCATCATCATCGCCGGCAATGAGGAACAGAAGGAGACCTATCTGGGTCGGCTGGTCAACGGCGATCTGGCAGCTTACTGCGCCACGGAACCGGAAGCAGGCTCCGACCTGGCAGGCATCAAGACCACGGCTCAACGCCAGGGGGACCACTACGTACTCAATGGCAGCAAGACGTTCATTTCGGGAGCAACCGTGGCCGATTTCTACACCGTTTTCGCTTACACAGACCCCTCGGTGCGGCACAAGGGGATGAGCTGCTTCATCGTGGACCGCGAGTGGGAAGGGGTCAGCGTGGGCAAACCGTTCAATAAGATGGGGCAGCATGCCTCTGATACGGCCGAGGTCGTTTTCGACAACGTCAAGGTGCCCGCATCCCATCTGCTGGGCGAGGAAGGCATGGGCTTCATGATTGCCATGCAGGTCTTCGACCGCAGCCGCCCGGGCACGGCCGCCGGGGCTGTGGGCGTGGCGCAGCGCGCACTGGATGAATCGATCCGCTATGCCAGGGAGCGCGTGACCTTCGGCAAGCCGCTGTGGCAGCATCAGGCCGTGGGCCACCTGATCGCCAGCATGGCCACACGAGTGGAAGCCGCGCGCTTGCTGGTGTGGCAATCGGCCTGGGAATTCGACCACAAAGGACGCAACACGATGAGCACGGCCCACGCCAAGGCGTTCGCTGCCGATAGCGCCATGCAGGTTACCACTGATGCGGTACAGGTCTTCGGCGGTTATGGCTATATGTCCGAATATCCGGTTGAAAAGCTGATGCGCGATGCCAAGATCTTCCAAATTTACGAAGGCACCAGCCAGATCCAGCGCGAAATCATCGTGCGCGAGCTGTTTCGCAAGAGCTAGTGCTTTGTTAAGAAACGTCATCCTGAACGAAGTGAAGGATCTCTGCGTCGAAGCAGATGCTTCGTTTCACTCAGCATGACGTTTGAAGGGATAGATGAGTGGGGTTTTAATCCGGCGCTGGAAGGCCTACGCTTTCCATACGCTCATTCGCATACGGCACAGCCCATGTTATAATTCGCCTTTTGTAAACTGTATTCTGGTTCAAAAGGTGGGCTTATGGAGACCGTTCAGGCACTCATCGAGTTCTTTCTGCACATCGACATCCATCTGAATACGATCATCCAGAACTACGGTGTCTGGACGTACGGTCTACTGTTCCTGATCATATTCATGGAAACAGGGTTCGTAGTAACGCCCTTCCTGCCTGGTGATTCGCTACTCTTTGCAGCAGGGACGTTTGCCGCAGTAGGTTCACTCAATATCGGGTTGCTCTTTCTGATGATGTTTGTAGCAGCCGTTGCCGGAGATACAACAAACTATTGGATTGGCAATCGCTTAGGCCCGCCCGTTTTCGAAAAGAAATTCCGCTTTCTGAAACAGGAACATTTGGAACGAACACAGGCTTTTTACGAGCGCCATGGCGGGAAGACGATTGTTCTGGCGCGTTTTGTACCGATCGTGCGTACCTTTGCGCCATTTGTGGCCGGGGTGGGAACCATGCCCTATGGTCGCTTCCTTTTGTACAACGTCTTTGGTGGATTTCTTTGGACGGGGCTTTTCCTCTCCATAGGTTATTTCTTCGGAAATATCCCTGTGATTCGAAACAATTTCGAACTGGTCATACCCGCCATCATTCTAATTTCAATCCTACCAATGGTGATTGAGTTTGCACAAGCTCGCCAGCGAAATCATAAGCAAACAGCTTGACTCACTACTTTGACCTGCCAACCTGATCTCTTTCATAGGAGGTATGTTTAGCGTGCAACGTTACTTAGGACTGGTTTTGCGTGGCATCTTCATGGGCGCCGCGGACATCGTACCCGGAGTCTCCGGTGGAACGATGGCCTTCATTCTGGGTATTTACGAAGAACTCATTGACTCTATTCGTATGGTGGGTCAGCCAGAATTTATCAAGGCCGCGTTGGGGCTCCGACTGCGCGAAGCGCTAGACATGCTCAACTGGAAATTCTTGCTGGCTGTTGCCACCGGAATTTTCATTGCCGTTTTTACCCTGGCCCATGCCCTGGAGTGGCTGCTGGTGAACCAGCCTGTCTTCGTATGGAGCTTCTTCTTCGGCCTGGTATTGGCCTCTGTCTTTGTCGTGAGCCGGCGCATCGACCGCTGGACACCTTCTCTGGTGGTAGCGATGGTACTTGCCGCTGCAGCAGCCTTTCTGCTGGTAGGTCTGGTTCCAGGTCAGACACCCGACACCTGGTGGTTTCTCTTTCTGAGCGGCGCAGTGGCTATCTGCGCCATGATTCTCCCTGGTATTTCAGGAGCCTTCATACTGGTCCTGCTTGGTAAATATGAATACGTTTTG
>CAZRTM010000068.1:0-4784 GCA_964602995.1 uncultured Ardenticatenaceae bacterium | reverse complement strand
AGGCTCGCCTTACAAGAGAGTTAGGAGATTGCATTGACGTGCGGATAGTAGGAAACAGACGGATCCAGGCCGTTATCTTTGACCTGGACGATACATTGATTGATTGGTCGGGACAGATGCAGGATTGGGACGAGTTTACGCGGCCAATGGCCGATGGTCTCCATACCTATCTGCTAGAACGTGGCCACGCAGTCCCCAATGCGGATGAATTTTTCAAGCTATGGCGGGAGCAGGTCCACTTTGTCTGGGAAGATGCGCGAAAGGATTGGATGGGCGCCACCTTCGACCGGGCGCTACAACTGACGCTGAACGGCTGCCAGATCGACGCTGACAACATCGACCTGGAAGAGCTGGCCAAAGCATATACCTGGGGTCCAATGCCTGGCATTGAGGTTTACGACGACACCCATGATGTCCTGGATGAGTTGCGCCGCCGCCAATACAAAATTGGCCTGGTGACCAATTCGTTCCTGCCCATGTGGATGCGCGATGTGGAGCTGCGCCACTATGACCTCATCGACTATTTCGACGCGCGGCTAACCTGTGGTGATGTCGGCTACATGAAGCCCCACCCGGCCATTTACGAGCATATACTGGAAATTCTGGGCGTTGAGCCACACCGCGCTGTCTTCGTCGGCGACAGCCCAACCTACGACATTGCCGGGGCTAACGAGGCAGGCCTCTTCAGCGTGCTCATCGACCCGCCACATCTCAACCGTGAGCTGAATGGCATTGTCCCTGATCACACCATTAACACCCTCAGCGAGCTGCTCGACTATCTGGACGAGCTGGAAGCTGAGCCACAGCGGAGTACACCATGAGCAAAAAGCCAGGGCGTAACGCTCCCTGCCACTGCGGCAGCGGGCTAAAGTATAAGCATTGTCATATGCGGGAGGACCAGGAAGTTGAGCGTCAGCGGCGTGAAGCGTTGCAGGCCGCCAGTTATCTGCGCACCGACCTGGTCGATTTCGGGCGCGACGAGCGCTTTGCAACGGCATTTGCCACCGCCCTGCCTATCTACTGGAACAACTATTACACCATCGAGAACGCTGACGAGATGAGCGACAGCGAGGCCATCCGCTTCTTCGACTGGTTCGTCTTTGATTACCAGCACTCCGATGGCGAGAATAGTAATCTGCTGGACGTCTACCGTGAAGAGCGTTGGGACGACCTCTCCTCACAGCAGCAAGCGGTGCTGGAGCAATGGAAAGATGCCCCACCGGCCGGCGCTTATCAGCTCGTCGATTACGAAGGGCAGACGCTTTACCTGCGCGACTTCATGACCGGCGAAGAAGTAGAAGTTTATGAACCGGGCGGCCGCGGCAATGCCGAACCGGGCGACTTAATCCTGGGCCGCCTATTGCAGGTCCACGACCATCTGGAGCTGGGAAGCGCCCCGGCCTATATTCCGGAGGACGAAATAGAAGGCCTGCAAGAGAAAGTAGATGCAGCACTGGCTGCCTTCCGCGAGGAATATCCAGACGCCGGTGAAGCGGAGTTCTTACGCCAGCAGAACTATCTTTTCGTGCACCACGCGCTGGAACAGGCCGAACTGAACGACCGCCCGCCCGTGGCCCGCTTACAGGATTAGGTTTAGTCTGGATGCGGTTCCATCTCACCAGGCCCATGACATGACCACACTCAAAGTATATCCCCAGAAAGAACCGCTACGCGGCACGGTGACAGTGCCGGGCGACAAATCAATTAGCCACCGCTCGGTGATGCTCGCCGCGCTGGCCGCTGGCCCCAGCACCATTCGCCGCTGGCTCCCGGCCGGTGACACGCGCGCCACCCTGGAAGTGATGCGCGCCCTGGGCGTGCAGATTGACGTCACAGAACAGTCGCCCCAGGTCTGGGACCTGCAGGTGCAGGGCCGCGGGCTACACGGGCTGCAAGCACCGCACGAGCCGCTCAACTGCCGCAATGCGGGCACCGGTATGCGCCTGATGGCGGGTATCATGGCCGGGCAACGGTTTCCCAGCGTCCTCGACGGCAGCGAACAGTTGCGCAAGCGGCCGATGGGCCGCATTGTCAACCCCCTGCACGAGATGGGCGCGCAAATTGAGGCCACGGACGGCCGCGCACCGCTGCACATCAGCCCCGCTTCTCTGCAAGGCATCACCTACAGGCTACCTGTCGCCAGCGCCCAGGTCAAAAGCGCCGTGCTGCTGGCGGGCCTCTATGCCCAGGGCGAAACCCGCGTTGTGGAGCCTGGCCCGGCCCGCGACCACACGGAGCGCATGTTGCAGGCAATGGGCCAGCGGCTGCACATTGAGGGTAATACGATTACGTTGCTCGCCGTTGAGGGTGAGCGCACCTTGCAGCCGTTGGACATGACCGTTCCGGCCGACATTTCCTCAGCCGCCTTCCCCCTGGTCGCTGCCTCTGTCGTTCCCCACTCCGAAATCACCGTTCAGAACGTGGGCATCAACCAGACGCGCACCGGCATCCTGGAGCTGCTGCAAATGATGGGCGGCGATTACCGGCTGCTGCAGCAGCGGGAGACGGGTGGCGAGCCGGTGGCCGACATCCAGGTGACCTTCAATGAGCTGCACCCCACAGAGGTCGGCGGCGCGCTCGTGGTCCGCGCCATCGACGAGTTCCCCATCTGGTCCGTCGCCGCCACGCAGGCCGCCGGGCGCAGCACGCTGCGCGACGCCGCCGAGTTGCGCGTGAAAGAGGTTGACCGCATTGCGCGGCTGGCAGGCGAGCTGCGGCGCATGGGCGTGAACGTGGAAGAGCGTGAGGATGGCATGGCCATCGATGGCCCGCTGCGCCTGCAAGGGGCGACAGTGGACAGCCACGATGACCACCGCCTGGGGATGACGCTGGCTATCGCTGGCCTGCTGGCCGGCGAGCCAACGTTCATCGAAGGGGCGCAATGTGTTGCCGACAGTTTCCCAGGCTTCGTAGAGACAATGCAGCAGCTTGGTGCTAGAATGGAGTGGGTAAACGACTGACCAGAGCGGCTGGAGCAGCGCCACTGTGGGAGGACAACGATGGGCTTCTTAAGAAAGCTATTTAAAGGGAACGACGAGCCGCAACAAACCATTGTCGTGGTCTCCGGCCTGCCGCGCTCGGGCACGTCGATGATGATGAAAATGTTGGAGGCGGGCGGCATTCCGCCGCTGACCGACGCGATTCGCGAAGCGGACACCGATAACCCCAAGGGCTATTACGAGTTCGAGCGCGTGAAACAGCTAGACAAGGGGGACAAGGAGTGGCTGCCCCAGGCCCGCAATAAGGCCGTGAAGGTCATCTCTGCTCTGCTGCAACATCTCCCCGATGGCTACCACTACAAGGTCATCTTCATGCGCCGGCACATGCCCGAAATTCTGGCCTCCCAACGCAAGATGCTGGTGAATCGCGGTGAGGAAGCGGACAAGATGGACGACGCCAAAATGGCAGAGCTGTTCGAAAAGCATCTTCAGGCGGTGGAGCAATGGCTGGCCCAGCGCGAGAATTTCGAGGTGCTCTACGTCCACTTCAGCGACGCCCTGCGCGACCCCCAGACCGAGGCTGAGCGCGTCGCCCAGTTCCTGGGCCGCGACCTGGACATCGAGCGCATGACCGGCGTGGTAGACCCCAACCTCTATCGCAACCGCCGCAACGAAATCGCGGCGTCCTAGTCTAGACATCCGATTTCTCAAAGAAATCGGATGTCTCCGGCACATCATAAGCCAGATAATAACGCACATCCACCCGCTCAAACCCCAATTTCTGGTACAGGCGCACGGCGCGCTCATTCTCCCGCCACACTGTCAGCTTCACTCGCGTCACCCCCTGTTGTGCCGCCCTGTGCAAAGCAGCAAGCATCATAGCCTGGCCCAGCCCTTGTCCGTGGTAAGCGGGCAGGAGACCGACCGGCTCAATCTCTACGGCGCGCTCGCCCCGGTGGTGCAACCAGACAAATCCGGCCTCCGCCCCATCGCAGCGCAGAAATAGCAAATCCTCAGCCCGCTCCAACTCCCAATCAACGTCATCGTAACTGTAAGGCTGGTAAGAGAGCACGTCGCGGAAGCTCTCATCATAGAGGCGGCGGAATGTGGTAATCGCCTCCGCACGCGGCAAGGTGACCATCTGGCAATGCGCCGGCAGGGTGGGCGGCGGCAGTTGCTCGGGATAAGCCAGCAGCATCTCCCACTCCTCATGGTGTGGGTAGAAATCGCGCCGCTGCAAGAAACGCGCCGTCTCATCCTGCAGGGATTCAACCTTATGGTTCAACTGCCGGATTCCGTCCTGCGGCGCAGCCGCCAGCAGATGTTGCAGCAAGGCGCTGCCTACCCCGGCGCGGCGCTGCGGCGGCGCAACGTACAGGCACAACTGCTCTATTCCCGGCAATCCAGGATAGGGGATGGTATAGGCGTGTCCCAGCAGCTCCGCGCCGTCGACCGCCACCCAACCGCTGCCAATGTGCAGCGACAACTGTTGCAGGGAATGTTCCCAGGGGTAGAGCCTGTGCATGGCCTGCACATCACTGTCGCGGTAGCGTCGAATGAGCATCACGGTCATGGCCCTGGCGTCTGGCCTTGCTCCTGCTCTCCAGCGTCACGGCGCTGTTCCTGCGCGCGCTGCCCATCCCCCACCCAGATCGTCACATCAGAACAGTCCCACCGCGCACCGCAGTTGGGGCAGGTCACCTTGCAATTGTGTTCGATCATCTGAAAGCCACAACGGTCGCAGCTCCACACACGCTTCTCACTCATCGGTCATTCCTGTGCTGGTTCGGTTTGGGGTAACTATATCATAGAGATTGGAGATCGGAGATTGGAGACTGGAGATTG
>CAZRTM010000067.1:14873-22925 GCA_964602995.1 uncultured Ardenticatenaceae bacterium | reverse complement strand
GTGGCCCCTGGCGTCGAGGTAGACAATGTTACCTGTGCTGAACCGGTGGATGTGCCGCCGGGTGGCGAAATCACCGGCGCTGCTACCTGTTCCAGGATGGTAAACGTTGCAGTGGCCACGTCGCTTGCCGTATAGCCCGGCAGATAGGCTCTGGCTTTCACCGTCATCGATGATGTGATCGCAAACGGCGTGTCGTAGACCGGCGAAGCAGTCGTGGGCGTTGTGCCGTTTAGCGTATAGTGAATATCAGCGCCCAGGACCGTGCTCGATAGGAAGACTGTCGTCTGACCGGCAAAGTTACCGCCCATGGGGTAGATGTCTGGCGTGGGCAGCTTGGTGGAGCTGACCACAATCTCACCGCTCCGGGCCAGGTCGCTCGCGTAGTAGCCATCCTTGTAGGCCTTGGCCGTAATTTCGTGGTTACCCGGGGGTAGCTCAAAGGGGCCGGTATAGGGCTTACCCGGATAGAAGAGGGAGATGGAACGGCCATCGGTGCGGTAGCGAATTTCGGCTCCGGGCGTGCTGGTCGAGATGGTCACCTGGCGCGGCTGGCTGTAGTGGCCGGCTTCTGGCGAGATGACAGGCGTTGCCACCTTGGGCGTGGTGGAGACGTAATTCCTCTCCACCACTTCGCTCTCAAAGAGCCGCTCGGCCGGCGCGTGATACTGGAACGCCCTGGCCTTAAGCGTCACGCCATAGAGCAGATACACGCCGCTATCCTGCTCCGGAATATACATGTAGTCGTCTATTCCCGGCTCGCTGCCATCCAGGGTGAAGCGAATGGAGGTATTGTTCCAATTCTGTGCCTGTGAGCCATAGTCGATTGTCACATTGATGGGCATATCAAATGTGCCCGAATTTGGCGAGATAGTGGGCTTTGCTATGGACTGTGGGCTGATAACCCAGATTTCCTCAAGCGCGGCCTTCAGGTTAGGCTGCGGGCCGATGTTTTCCGTGCCAACCTGCGGCGTGCCGGTGTTGCGCAACATATTTTTCACCGCAGCCGGTGTAGCGGGTGTTCCGCTCTTCTTGATGTAGTTGCTCTGCGCCACGGCCACGGCCGCCGTTACCATCGGCGATGCGCCCGACGTGCCGCCGAAGGCGTGCGTGTACCACAGATCCTTTCCTTCGTCGTCATAGTAGAAGCCATAACCCGTGGTCACGATATCACGCCCCCAGCCGTGCAGGTCCACCGTGGAGCCGTAGTTGGAAGAGGAGAGCCGCGAGCGAGGCGAGCTGGTGTAGGGTGAGTTGGCCGACCCTACGATGATGGCGCCCGAGTCGTTCGCCGCTTTGAAAGGATGGTGTCCGTTATTGCCGGTTGAATAAACTGCATCGTCCAGATCTTCGCCGCCGTTGCCTGCTGCTTCCACCACCACGATACCCTTGGCCACCGCATTTTTAATGGCGTCATAAGTGGCCTTATTCCACTCCACGGGCACCAGCCCCTGCTGCCCTTCGCCGGTGGCGTTCGGACCGGAAATCTGCTGTTCTATCAGGATGACGTCGCCCGCGCTTAGCTTGTTGGCGCAGCGGGTGACAGCCGCCGCCACGTTATAGCCGGATGCCGTGCTCGCGGCTGCAAAGTAAAGCTCTACCTCGGGCACCATGCCTGTCACGCCCCAGCCGTTGTCCAGCGCCGCCAACTGACCCAGCACGGCCGTGCCATGCTCCAGCCAGCTTTCTTCCAGGCCGTCGCGTGGCTCATCTCCCAGCAGGGTGACCTCTGGCAGGTCGGCGTGGTTTTCATTCCAACCATACTCGATGTCGCAAATGGCAATGCCCTCGCCCTTGCCGCCATAGCCCTGCCACGCGAAGCGGAAGTCGAGGCCGGTGGGCGCGGGGTCCAGATAGCGCTGGTAGATGTTGCGGTTGAAGTTTGGCCGGTCGTCAAAGTTGTCGTCGTTGGGGATGCTGTAATCTGGCGGCAAGGGAGGCGGCGCCGGTTTTGGCACCGGGAAGGCGCCTTCCACCTCATCCAGCGCGTTAAACAGCGCAATGGCCTCCGCCGCTTCCATGCCCGGCGGCAACTGCAGGCGGAACCAGAGGTTGAGGTCTGGCAGTGACTTCTCGCCACGGGCCAATCCCTCCTGGCGCATCTGGTCCAGCTTCTCTTCATTCACCTGGTGCGTGCGCGTCCAGGTTCCATCAGCGACCGCCTCCAGGACGGCCAGGGCAGGGGCATTTTCCAACGCCTGCCCCGATAAATCGGTGAGGGCGCCATTGCGTAGCCGAATGCGTTGCCCCTCGCGGAACTTAATTTCGATGACATCCCGTTCATAGAAACGGTAGTCAACAGGTGGGGCTTCCTCTTGTGGAGTCCCACTCTGCACAGAAGCTTGCGCTTCCAACGTACTCGCCGGCGCCAGCAGCATCGTGGCGACGAGCACCAGGAGTAAGGTAATATAGCAGATAGCATTGCGTGCAGGAATGTATTTCATTGTAATCTCCGGAGAAGGGATTTTGGCTTCTGGGCTACGGCGGTCCTGGCGGCCGCAGCTACTTCAAGTGTACCCATTTTCGCCTTTGCGGCAATAATGGCCCTTTTCCCCCTGCCACACGCGCTCATTTGCTGCCCATTTTCCTCTGATTTTATTTGCGTCGGGTACCCGGCTGTGTTATCATTCTTTTCTGGCCCGCTGCTGCGCGGGCTATCTTTTTGTACCTGCTCTTAAAGTACGATGCGGAGGCTTTCCTCATGTCCGATTTGCTATTAAAGGCTTTTGAAGCGCCTGAAAACGAGAATATTCCTGAGCTGCACGTGGGCGACGACGTCACCATTCATCTGCGGATCGTAGAAGGCGAACGCGAGCGTATCCAGTTGGTGCGCGGCACCATCATCGCCATGGCGGGCGGCGGCAATGATGCCAGCGTCACCGTGCGCCGTATTGCGGCTAACAGCATCGGCGTGGAGCGTACCTTTTTGCTGCGCTCCCCACTGATTGACAAGATTGAAGTACACCGCCACGCGCACGTGCGCCGTTCCAAGCTCTATTACCTGCGCGAGCGCCGCGGCAAGGCCGCCCGCCTGCGCGAGAAGCGTTACTAAGTCTGAACGCGTCTCTTGCCGTGCGGAATACCCGGCAGTAATATTCAGGGTGAAAGTGTCGTTACACTTTCACCCTTTTTTGTTTTACCAACTTCTTTGTATGGAAAATGAACAGTCGATGACCACACGCCCGCTCATTGGATGCGCCACCTACCGCAAAAGCGCGGACCAACAGCACCCAATCGATGTCTACGGCCTGATGCCGGTCTACACCGAAGCGGTGCTGGCGGCCGGCGGCCTGCCTGTCCTCATTCCTCTAGGTCTGCAGAAAAGCGATCTGCAGGCGCTGCTGCCGCGGCTGGACGGCGTTTTGCTCCCCGGCGGCGGCGACGTGGAGCCTGCTCGTTATGGCGGCGACAACAGCCACCCGCTGGTGCATGACGTCAACGTGCAGCGCGACGAGGCCGAGTTGCTTCTGATTCACGAGGCGCTGCAGGCACAGAAACCGCTGCTGGCCATCTGTCGGGGGCTACAGATACTTAACGTTGCTCTCGGCGGTTCCCTCTGGGCCGATGTCCAGAGCGAAATGCCGCAGGCGGACACACATGACTACTTTGACGTAGGCCGTCGTGATTATCTGGCGCATGAGGTCCACGTGCAGCCCGGCACTCTCCTGGCCGGTGCGCTGGGCGTGGACGCCATTCAGGTCAACAGCCTGCACCACCAGGGCATCCGCCGCCTGGCTCCCGGCTTGCGCCCCGCCGCCACGGCTCCTGACGGCCTCGTAGAAGCGGTGGAAGTAATTGACCATCCCTTCGCCGTGGGCGTGCAGTGGCATCCCGAAAGCCTGCTACAGGTCGAGCCACGCATGCGCTGCCTCTTTGAGCGTTTTGTAGAAGAAGCGGGAGTAGAAGCGGGACACAGATAAATGCGGATGACACAGATTTTTTTGTTTTTGTCCGGTCGTTCCCTTGATTACTGCTCTGTTAAGTATGGCTCGGGCCGGTCTTCTGACCGCGCCCGCCGCTCTCATGGAGACAGGTGGCGCGGTCGGGAGACCGGCCACAGCAATTCTGTGAAATCTGTGCCGATCTGTGTCCAGGCCCTTTATGATTAACTACGGTCCTGTTGCCATCTTCGACTCTGGCGTTGGCGGGCTTTCTGTGTTGCGCCACATCCAGAGGCTGCTGCCGCATGAAGACCTCATTTATGTAGCTGACCAGGGCCACGTGCCTTACGGGCACCGCCCGGCTTCCCAGATACGCGATTTCTCGCTGGGCATCACCCGTTTTTGCCTGGAGCAGGGCGCGAAGATGATTGTCGTCGCCTGTAACACGGCCACCGCCGCGGGCCTGCACGAGCTGCGCGCTGCCTTCCCCCAGACGCCGTTCGTGGGCATGGAACCGGCCGTGAAACCGGGCGCGGCCGCCACCCGCAGCGGCCGTGTGGGCGTGCTGGCCACGGCGGGCACGTTCCAGAGCCAGCGCTATGCTGACCTCATGGCGCGCTTCGCCCGCGACGTCATCCTCTACGAGAATCCCTGTCATGGCCTGGTGCCCCTCATCGAGGCCGGGCAGCTTCAGGAACCAGAGACGGCCAACCTGCTGCAAAGCTGCCTGCGGCCGATGCTCGACGCTGGAGTAGATACCATTGTCCTCGGCTGCACCCACTATCCCTTTGTGCTGCCCACCATCCGCGCCATTGCCGGGCCGGAGGTAACGATCATCGACCCCGCCGCGGCCGTGGCGCGCCAGACGCAGCATCTGTTGCAGCAACACCAGTTGCAACGCCCGGGAGAAGAACCGGCACGCCTGGATGCTTACACCAGCGGCGACCCATCTACGTTTGCGCGTCTGGCCCGGCTGTTGCTGGGCGCAGAGATCGCCGTGCGCCACCTGTGTTGGGAGCAAGGTTCGCTCCATCTCTGCCAGTAGATGTGCCAGTTATTCATTTCCTCTTGTATAATCATCTGAACGTAGTAGCTTCGGAGATGCCAACGTGAGGCGACGCAACGACGAACGCTGGCGAGCCATTGAAGCTCGCCTCGGTCGAGAGATGAACATCTGGATAGCCACCGTGCGCGATGACGGACGCCCACACCTCACGCCAGTCTGGTTTGTATGGCTGGATAACAAGCTCTACTTCAGCACGGGCAGCGACACCCAGAAGTTCGCCAATCTCTATGGCAACCAGAACGTGGCCCTGGCGCTGCCGGACACCAACAGCGTGGTCATTATTGAGGGGGAGGCGCACGCCTCTGACCGGGCCACCACCGAGACCCTCGCCGAATTTTTCTACAATAAATACGAATGGGACTTCCGCTACGATGACGCTGCCGACTGGCGGCTGGTCGAGGTGACGCCCCACAAAATCATGGCATGGGGCGATGGTCACGATGACGAAGGCATTCGTGTGTGGTAGGATGGAACCATATCTTATCCTCGAACGTCTTGTGAGTAAGTTGCAAATATCTTTCAAGCGTAATGTTTACGTTCCACGCCCGATGTCTTACAAGAATCCTACCTTGATTGGGTAAACTTATGGCACTTGCCACTACCTGATGGCAAGTACTGGCATGCTGCTTCTGGTGGGATGACCTGGTAGGATGCCGTAAGAAAACAAGGTGAAGAGAAGAAATAAATCGGTACATAGAACCGCATATTTTGAGGGAAAATAATGAGATTTGACAGATTTACCGAGCGTGCTCAAGATGCCGCTGCGCGTGCCTATGAAATTGTGCAACGCTACAACCACACGCAGGTAGATACTGAGCACTTTTTCCTGGCCCTCATCGAACAGAATGACGGTGTTGTGCCGCAGCTTCTGGAACGTCTCAATATTGACGTCGGCCGTATGGAAGAGCGGGTTGACGAAGAGCTGCGCAACAGCCCTAAGGTCTCTGTTTATGGTGGGGGCGTTGGACAAATATTCTATACGCCGCGCATCCGCACCATCCTGGAGCTGGCGCAGGGGGAAGCAAACCGCCTCAAAGATGAGTTCATCTCGACCGAACACATCTTTCTGGCGATTCTAAGCGAACGCAACACGCCTTCCGCCCGCATCTTGCAAGAGTTTGGTGTCACGCGCGAGCGTGTCATGGACGCCATTCAATATCTACGCGGTGGGCAGCGCGTGACCGACCGTCAGGCCGAAAGCCGCTATCGCACCCTGGAGAAGTACAGCCGCGATCTGACGCAGATGGCGCAGGAAAAGAAGCTGGATCCGGTTATCGGCCGTGAGCAGGAGATTCTGCGCGTTATCCAGGTGCTCAGCCGCCGCACCAAGAACAACCCGGTGCTCATTGGCGAGGCTGGCGTTGGTAAGACGGCTATCGTGGAAGGGTTGGCCCAGAAAATCGTGGACAACGACGTGCCCGAGAACTTGCTGAACAAGCGTGTGGTCTCGCTGGACCTGGGCGCCATGATTGCCGGCAGCCGCTTCCGTGGTGAATTTGAAGAGCGCCTGAAGGCGGCCATGGATGAGATTAATAATGCGCAGGGTGAAATCATCCTGTTCATTGACGAGCTACACACCGTCGTCGGCGCAGGCGCGGCGCAGGGCGCTATGGATGCCAGCAATATGCTCAAGCCGGCCCTGGCCCGCGGCGAGCTGCAGTGTGTGGGCGCCACCACGCTGGATGAATATCGCCAGCACATCGAGCGCGACAGCGCGCTGGAGCGCCGTTTTGCGCCGGTGTTCGTGGATGAACCTTCCGTCGAGGATACCATCGAGATGCTGCAAGGCCTGCGCAAGCGTTATGAAGCGCATCACGGCGTCATCTTCTCTGATGAGGCGCTGGTTGCCGCTGCCAGGCTGTCGGATCGTTACGTGACCGACCGCCAGATGCCGGATAAGGCCATCGACCTCATTGACGAGGCGGCTGCCAAGCTGCGCGTGGCCCTACATACGCTGCCGGCAGAGCTGAAAGAAAAGAAGCTGGCTCTGGACAAAATCACGGCCGAAGAAGAAGAGGCGCATACCGTTCGTGACTACGAGCGCGCCGCGCACAAACGCGCCGAGCGCCTGCGCCTGGAAGGTGAATTCAATGCCCTGCGCGAGTCGTGGCAGGCTGAGCAGAAGCTTGACGAAGTAGTCGACGCCAATGACATTGCCGAAGTCGTCGCTGCCTGGACTGGTATTCCGGTGGCCCAGATGATGGAGACGGAAGCGGAGAAGCTGCTGCATATGGAAGAGCGCCTGCACGAGCGCATCATTGGCCAGCATAAGGCGGTCGCCGCGCTGGCCGACGCCATCCGCCGCAGCCGCTCTGGTCTCAGCGACCCGCGCCGGCCCATTGGCTCCTTCATCTTCCTCGGCAGCTCCGGTGTTGGTAAGACTGAGCTGACCAAGGCGCTGGCCGAATTCCTGTTTGGCGACGAGGATGCTCTGATTCGCGTCGATATGAGTGAGTATCGCGAGCAGCATACTGTCAGCCGCCTGTTCGGCGCCCCTCCGGGCTACGTAGGCTATGACCAGGGCGGCCAGTTGACGGAGCAGGTTCGCCGCCGTCCTTATAGCGTCGTGCTCTTCGATGAGATTGAGAAGGCGCATCCCGATGTCTGGAACGCGCTGCTGCAGATTCTGGACGACGGCCGCCTGACCGATGGTCAGGGTCGCACTGTGAACTTCCGCAATTCTGTTGTGGTCATGACGAGCAACGTCGGAACTTCCTTCGTCAACCGTTCAGGCTCGTTGGGCTTCGCCGGTATCCGTGATTCGGCGGAAGCGGAGGAACATAAGCGTATCGAGGATGCTCTGAAGCAAACGTTCCGTCCGGAATTTATCAACCGTATCGACGAAATCATCATCTTCGAGCAGCTAAGCCGTGAAGACGTGGTCAACATTGTGGACCTGCAGATGAAAGAGGTCAGCGCTCGCCTGAGTGAGCATGGATTGCAGATTCAGCTCACTGAGCGAGCCAAGGAATGGCTGGCTAACCAGGGCTTCGACGAAGATTTCGGCGCCCGTCCGCTGAAGCGCGCCCTCCAGCGCTACGTGGAAAGCCCGCTGTCGGTGAAACTGCTGAAAGGCACGTTTAATGACGGCGACTACATCCTCATCGA
>CAZRTM010000067.1:0-14773 GCA_964602995.1 uncultured Ardenticatenaceae bacterium | reverse complement strand
GAGATTCTGTTGGAACTGCGTAGGCAGTTAGAACAGCTCTACGGCTCACGGCTAAGGCGTCTGGTTCTTTACGGCTCGCAGGCGCGTGGTAGTGCCACTGCCGATTCTGATATTGATGTTCTGGTAGTGCTGAAAGGCCCCGTTGAACCTGCGGTTGAGGTTCATCGTACCAGTCACATCGTTTCCCAGCTTTCTCTAGAGCATGATGTCGTTATCGTCTGCGTCTTCGTAGATGAATATGATCTTGAGAACGAACAGAGCATGTTCATGGCGAATATCCGCCGCGAGGGGATCGTGGCGTGAAGTCAGAACAGGAGATGCTTGTGCAAAAGGCGCACGAAAGCCTGGGTGCAGCAGAACTTCTCCTTAACGAAGACTATGCAGAATTCGCTATTTCTCGAGCCTACTACACGATGTTCTACATCGCTCAGGCTTTATTGTTGGACCGGGAACTAGCTTTTTCGAGTCACGCTGCTGTAATTTCCGCATTTGGGCGGGAGTTTGCCAAGACTGGCCTCATTCCATCTGAGTTTCATCGTTACCTTATTGACTCTATGGAGTTGCGCCATATCGCTGACTATCGGGGTGAGCCAATCGGCAAGGATGAAGCTCAAACTCAGATTGAACGGGCAAAGCAGTTTCTCGAGCTTGCGAGTAAAATGCTAAGTTAAGCCAGTGCGGAGCTGCAGCAGTCCGCCATGTGGCACTTAACTTCTTCTGATTTCACTTGGAATTCAAAAAAGCCCCCCTCGTTACTGAGGGGGGCTTTTTTATTTAAGACGTTAGTCTATCACTTAATCTTTCTTCGGGCGCCTCACTTGAGGGGTAGAGCCTTCCGTTGAGTCGTAGAGTGGACCGTCGTCTATGGGTGTGCTGTTGCGGCTGACGGGGACGCCGACTTGCACAACGCCGGAGCAGGAGGCGCCGCCGTCGTCTGTGGCCGTGAAGGCGATGTGGTAGACGCGGCCGTTGCCGGTTCCCACACGCTCGGCGCGGACTTGCGCCGATGATGTGCCCACACCCTGACCGTCGGGCGCAGTGTTGCCGCTGTCCGGTGCATCCACCGCTTCATCCTGGAAGATGCTGTCGATGATGATGGTGAAGGGATCGCCTTCAGGGTCTGTCACACCAAGGATGTCGATCTGGATGAACTTGTGGTTCGGCGGCCACAGCGAACTCTGGCTGGGTACAGCCGCCTCACAGACAGGCGCTGCGTTGCTCTCCAGAGCCAGACCGACGATAACCGGATCATGGTCCGAGGAGCGGTAGGCGTTTGGCTCGTACAGCTCGTCCTGCGGATCCTTCTTGAACGTCATGTCATAGTCAATCAGGTCCGGCTCGTCGGCGTTGATGTTCCAGACGGTGGCGCCGGTGACCTGTGACGTGAGGCTTTCGTTGGCCAGTGCGTGGTCCAGATAGCCTAACTGCCCGTCAAAGACGTAGGAGTAGGCAAGCTCACCTTCATAGGCCAGAACCAGATCGGTGTAGCCATTGTCTACCAGCACGTCGATAGGATCTTCCTTGTCATAGGCATTGAGGTCGCCGATGATCAGGTGATCGGGGTCACCGCTGTTTGTGGGGTCCGTGGCCAGCCATTCGACGATGGCCTGTGCGGCCAGGGTGCGCGTCAGATTACAGTTGCCCTGTACCGGATCGTCATCACCTGGGCCACAGGCGGAGCCTTTCGACTTGAGGTGGTTGACTGAGACAGTCACAACCTCGCCGCTTGCGTTCTCCTCGAAGGACTGAGTCACCATCGGCCGGTTCCGCGTGTCGTCGAACAGCGGATGCTCGCTTGAATCCAGGATGGCGTAGTCACCCACAGGCGAGACCGTCGCCGGTTTGTAGATCAGCGCCACCTTGATTTCGTCGGTGCCAATGACGCCGGTGTCGATGTAGGCATAGGTGCCGGGGCCCATCACGTCATTCAGCCCATTAACCAGATTGGCAATGGCTGCATCGTTGTTCTCGATTTCAATCAGACCAACGATGTCGGCGTCGATTTCCGAAATGGCGGCCACGATCTTGTCATGCTGGCGCTGGAACTCCTCGGGCGTGTCGGCGCCGCGGCTGCCCAGCGTTGTGAAGTAGTTCAGCACGTTGAAGCTGGCTACCTCAAGGCTGCCGCCAACCTCATCATGCGCCTCTGGCCTCGGATTCTGGACCTGATAATCGGCGCCCGTGGTGGGCTGGATGCGGTACAGGCCGAAGTCGAAGGAGAGGATGCCGGTCACGTTGCTCACGGTGTCCCCACCGCGGAACAGATTGGTGAGGTCAAAGATGGCGCCGTTGGGGTGGCGGGCCGGGTCGGGATTCTCGGTGTTGCGGGCGTCGTCCAGCATGATGCGACCAAGTGCATTGGCCTGGGCTATGGCCTCCGCTTCCGGCGAGCCGGGTTCGGCCACAGCCGTCGGCTGGAACTGCCGCTCCGCCGACAGCACGATTTCACCAAAGCGGTCAAAGTTGAAGTACTCCGAGATGTACAGCTCCTGCGGGAAGGTGACCAGCATGCCTTCGTACTGCTCAAGGTCGTCGATTGAATCGACCGGTAGCGTCAGCACAACAGGCTCAACCGTGCCGGTGCCACACACCTGCACGCTGCTGACGCTGGTCAGCTCTGTCAGGTTGAAGTGCTCATCAACTCTACCGCGCACACGCACGGCGTCACCCACGGCAACATCCTGGCTGCCCGGTGCAAAGACGAAGATGCCATCTGACGTGGCGGGGTCGCCGTCGCCAGTCGGGTCCTGAATGTAGAAACCACCCAGGTCACTGTCGAACAGATCGCCGTCGCCAGGCTGGAAGTCGCCGACCACGACACCTTCGGTGGAAACGATCTGGCCCACGATGGGGCTGGCAGCGCCGCTTCCCTGAATGTCGTAGATGGGGGTAAAGGGATCGCCGCACAGCTCGTCGTCGCCGCCACCGCCGTTGTCATCACAGTCGTTGGCCTCGCCTGGGGTGATGCTGGCCTGCGCGAAATCGACGTTGTTCTGATCAGTGTCCATGCCGTCAGGACAACGAGAAATGCCGATGCCTGGCGCATCGCTGTCGGTAAGGCCTGCGCCGGAACCTTCGGTGTAGCCCGGAACGTCGCCGCCGTAGCTGACCGTATCGACGATTTCGCCGTCGAGCAGCAGAGCGATAGCGTCGGGATCGCCATTCTGAATCAGGTTGCTATCGGGGGTGACATCCAGGTCACAGTTGGCCACGTTGGCGGCGTCACCGCACAGCACGAAGTAATCGCCGCTGGCCAGGACCACGTTCGGGAGCGCAAAGCTCTGATAAACGGTATTGTTGCTGCCGTTAACAAACTCGAGCGTGTAGCTGCTGAGGTTCACACCGCTGTCGCTGTTGTTGCGGATTTCAACAAACTCGGCGGTGTCTGTGCTCGGCTGGTTGTAATCAATCTCGTTGATGACCAGCGCGGCCGCTTCCGGCTCTACCTCTACCAGCGCATTCGGCGCACCCGGTGTATTCAGCGCTTCGCCAGCTTCAGGTGTGCCATCGAAGCCGGGGATGCCTGCCAGGTCGAAGTCATTACGCACCCAGTCAGCAGGGCTGTCGGTGTCCGTGCCATCGGGAATGCGCGACGCGCCGCCGGGCGGGAAGGACAGGCCGTCGTAACCATCGGTCAACACCGTGGTCGCGTAGGTCAAATCCCCAGCGTCACCATCATGCACTGCCACATCGTCAACTACGCGGAGCCACGGCTCGACGTCGAATACACCGTCGTTATCCGTGTCCAGGTCGTCTCCCACGTTCCCGGTGAACCCTTCAACCAGCAGCAGGGTGATGGTGCCATTCTCCAGCGTGTTGGCAGCCAGATTGCCTAACCAGAGGCCGTTGGCGTCCGTTGTTCCCACGGGATGAACGCTGTCAATGGTGCCCGAGGGTAGGGCGTCGCCTTCAATCTGCAGCACCGTGTACGCCGAATAGTCAGTGTTGGGGGCACCGAAGATCTCGATGTACTCGTGGTCATCCGTACCAGTGTGGCTGGCCGAGAACTCGTTGATGACCGGGTCGGTAGGGCTGCCATCGTCACAAGAGGCGGTGTGTGCCCCCAGGCCGTCGAAGGTATTTTGCGGGAAGCCATCCCACTCGACGGCCGGATCGAACTCATCAAAGGGGTTGGTATCACCAGCGCAGATATCGGCCTTGCGCCGCAGCGTGTTGTCCGCTGTGCTCGTGTCGCCCGATCCCCATTCGGTGCCGGGATCAAAGCCCACCTGCCCAATGGAATCGACTACCGCGCCGTCTTTCACCAGCACCAGGGCATCATCGCCGTTGAAGAGGCCGGCGCTCGTGGTCAGGTCGGCCTGGGCAAGGATGGCCGGATCGGACGATGAATGCGCCACAACATAGACGTCACCATTGGCCAGCGTGCCCGACAGATCGAGCCTGAGGCTGACCGTTGTGCTTCCGTTTGAATATTGCTCAATGGTGTAACCGGTCAGGTCAACCGGCGCGCCGGTGCCATTGTAAACCTCCAGTGCCTTATTGTTGCTGCTACCTTCGATGTATTCTGAAAAGAACAAATCGGGGGCGGCAGCGCTCGCCACGCCTGTTGGAGCTGATCCTGCAGCCAGAACCAGCACAAGCGCCAAAGCGAGCATGCATAGGAATGAGTACTTCTGTGATTGTTTCAATGGATCCTCCTTGGATTTTCCTGGCAGCGCATGGCAATCATTCGCGCACGCGCAAATATGCCAGCATATGCCGCTAATTACCACAAGGCGCAACATTGCGCCAGTTTAACACTGTATCGGTAACGAGCTGAGTGCCGTCCGAGCCATACTCCAGGAGTAGCCGGCGGTTGTCCAGCTCTGCACAATCGCCTCCCTTTTCCACATCGAAAAAGTCCGGGGAGCCTAACGTATATTTATATTCGATCTGCGTTCCTTCAACGCCGTGCAGCGTAATCGACCATTGGTCTCCACCCTGATGCTCCAGCGCAACGGCAGTCGAATCCCATTCAGGCAGATCGCCTTCCAGCCGGTTCAGCGTGCCGGCGATGTGTACCTGGGCGCCGGCAGGCGTTGTTGGTGGGGCGGTCACCTGGAACGTCACCGCGACAAGCCGCAGCGCGGTCGTTGCCTCCACCTCATCGGAGTGGGCAGAGCGGTTAAACGAGCTGTCCACAGAGCGTACGACATAGTAGTAGGTCTGGTTTCCTGCCACATCGGTGTCCGTATAGGACGTCGCGCCAATGACCAGATCCAGCGTGGTATAGGGGCCGCCGGGACTGCTGCTGCGGCGTACTTCATAGCCCAGCAAGGTGGGGTCGCCCACGACCGGCTGCCAGCTCAGCTCAATGCCATCGGGCGAAGCGCTGACCACCTGCAGGCCCTGTGGCACGGCCGGCGGCTCCGTGTCTCCGCTGCCGACAACTGTCAGCTTGCCGGGGTTCGGGGGCAATTCGTTTGCCGGAACCGGTCCATTGAGGTCGGCATAAAGCCAGTCGCGACCGTTGGTCGTGCTATAGCGATAGACGTAATCAAAGGCGCCTGTTTCCTCCGGCAACAGGCTGGCCACGTATTCGTCGTTGTTGCCTGCATCGACGTTGAACTCAGCATCGACCCACGTCCAGCCACTGTCTGTCGCCGGGTTGCTGCCTTCTGGCCCGAAGCCAAGCTGGGCCAGCAGGCCGGGGGTAGGGCCAGGCTGGCTCGTCACGCCATCAATCCACACCTGACCATAGGCGTTCTCGGTGCGGGTGGTGGCGCTCAGCGTGTGCTCCATGCTCGGCGGCCACTGCAGGTTGGCCCAGCCAATCTGCTGGTGCGGGAAGCCACTGGCCTCATTGGAGCGTTCTCCTTCGTTGCCCGCGGCATCCACGGCGCGCACCACATAGTAGTAGGTGCGGCCTGCCTCCAACCCGCTGTGCGTGAACGTCGTGCCGCTCACTTCTCCAACCAGCTCATACCCGCCGCCGCTCACCGGGCTGCTATAGAGGCGATAAGCGGTGGCACCAGGCACGCCGTTCCAGGCCAGGGCGACGGAGTCAGAGGTCTCGCCGGTGATGTGCAGGTTGGCCGGTGCCGCGGGCGCAACCAGGTCCTGCCCGCCCTGCGGCAGCAGAATTACGGCGCTAAGCCCGGGCAATTCCAGCGTGATCACGCCGCCAACCGCGGTCACTGAACTGCCGTTCAAAACATCATTCATTTGCACAGCGTCTGGCAGCTGCCCCTTAACGTCAATAGTCACCGTCTGTGCCGACTCCGAGCGGTTCACGGCCACAATAGCCGCCTCATCGTCGGTGCGCATCAGATAAGCCAGCGTACGCGCATCGTCATCGGTTAGCAAGAAGGTTAGCTCCCCTTCGCGGAAGACGGGGTGTTGGTGGCGCAGGGCCGTCAGCTTTTGGTAATGCTCCAGCAGCGATAGGTTGCCGCCTGCCCCATAGGGTCCGCTGTCAGTCCAGGGGAACGTACGCCGGTCGTCGGGGTCGTCGTCGCCGGTCACGCCCACTTCATCACCGTAGTAGATGGTGGGTGCGCCGGGAATCGTCATCTGCACCACCGTGGCCAGCCGCAACAGCTCCTCGCCGCGGGCCAGGTTGTCCGCGTTGAACTCCTTGTCCTCGCGGTTGTTCTCACCCGGCGTCAGCGACCACAAGATGCGCTTGGTGTCGTGGCTGTCCATCAGGTTGAGCATTGTATAGTAAGCGGCATCCGGATAATCTTCGCGGATAGAGGTCAGCTTGAGAGCGAAGAGGGAAGGGGGCTGGTCGCTCTGCCCATCGTCGAAGAATCCCTTGTCGTCCACGGTGCCAAAGAAGCCCAGAATGGCATTGCGGAAGCGGTAGTTCATGGCTGTGTCCGTCTGGTCACCCTGCACCATAGGCAGTGTTTCGAACTTCTTCCACAGCTCGCCGATGATCACTGCGTCCTCGTCCGTTTCCTTCACCGCCTCGCGGAACTCGTTCCAGAAGCCGGGCGGGAAGGAAGGATCACCCATCACGTCCAGCCGCCAGCCGGCCGCGCCGGCTTCCAGCCAGTAGCGCGCTACCGCATCGTCGGCGGCGTAAATCAGATCACGCACTGCGGGGTTGTTCTTGTCCAGAACCGGCAGGCTGTCGAAGCCAAACCAGGCATCGTAGGTCATCGTGTTCGGTCCCTCTGGCCCCGCGCAGGGACCACCGGCCTGGGGACGGAAGATGAACCAGTCACGGTAAACCGAATCAACGCTCTCGCAGGCGCCCACTTCCTCATAGTGTCCATAGCGGTCGAAGTAAGAGCTGTCTGAGGAGACGTGGTTGAAAACGCCGTCCAGAATGATGCGGATGCCCCGCTTTTCGGCCTGTTGCACCAGTTGTTGGAACTCCTGGTTGGTGCCGAAGAAGTGGTCAATCTGGTAGTAATCCTGGGTGTCGTAACCGTGGTTGGAGCCGGCCTCGAAGATGGGGTTGAGGTAGATGGCCGTGACGCCTAGCGCTTCCAGGTAGTTCAACCGCTGCATCACGCCGCGCAGGTCGCCGCCAAAATAATCCCGTCCGCGCGGCCCTTCCTCACAGGGTTGGGCGGCGTTCTCGTAGAAGCGACAATACCCTTCCGGCAGCTCGTCCCACGGCTTCAGAATAATCTGGTCCTCGGCCGCCGGTGGATAGCCATAGCGCGGCTCAGTGGGCGAGGGGTCGTTGTTGGAGCGGCCATTGCGGAAGCGGTCGGGGAACAACTGGTAGACTACTGCATTTTGCAGCCACTCTACTGCTTCATACTCTGGGTCATAGACTGTCACCACATAGCCGTCATCCTGAAGCTCTGGCGTGGCCTCGCCCCAGCCGCCATCGCGGAAGAAGTCGTCGTCATAGTAGGCCGTGGCCGAGCCGTCGCTGATGATGAAGCGGTAGTAGAGCGTGGTCGGTTCGTCCGGCGTGTAGCTCGTCTCCCAGAAATCGCACAGCGCTTCTGGTTGCGCGGGGTCATAGCAGGAGACGCCCGCCGCGGCGATGCTCATATCCTGGAAGAACTGGCCATTGGCTGTGGTGTCCCAGAAGCGAACGCGGACGCCGGTGACATCGTTGTGATAGGTGCGGAAACGTATCGTCAGCTCTGTCCCTGGGGTGATGGACCCGAACGGCACGCGGTACAGGTCCTCGTGCGAGTTGTGGCCCAGTCCGAAATATTCGACGTTGTTGTCGCTTCCAGGCTGGTCGCTGCTGACGGCAATTTCCAGGACGTGCGTATTGTGGTCGTAGCTGAAGGAAACGGTAGCGCCATCGGGAACTGAAAAGGGAATGTTGGCCCCGTTCGGCACACCGTCCTGCCCGTAATTCTCGTCCCAGCTTTCGTTGATTGCTACTTTGGCCTCATAGGAACCGGCGGGGATCGCGTCTGTGCTGAAGCTGTAAATGCCGTCGCCATCTACATCTTGTAGCCAGGAGCGCAGACAGTCTGGTTGCCAGTCGCCCGCGCAGCCCAGCTCATCCTGGAAGCTGCCCGGTACGGTGGCTATCACTGAGGTCTGGTTGTCGGTTACCCAGTGGCTCTTGTGGTCATAATAGAACTTAACGTCGCCAGACGCGGCCAGTGAGAGGGGAATGTTAGCGCCATTCGGCGCGCCGTTCAGGCCATAGTTCTCGTCCCAACTATTGTTCAGGGCGGCCTTGTACTCCCAATCCCCGGCGGGCAGATTGAACGTTGCCTGCCAGACGTCATCAGCCGGGTCGTAGGTCAGGTAGGTTGCGGTACATTCTGGCTGCCAATCACCGCTACAACCTAATTCGTCCTGTAAACTCCCGGCAATGGTGACGCTCCCTGGCTCCCCCGTATGGTCTGCTTCTGCGGGCGCAATGGCTGCAAATAAGAGAAGCAAACTCGCCAGCAGTGCCACCTGTCCAAATCGGTTCTTAATCATCCCATCCTCACTTTGTTGTAGATTGCTGCAATGGAAAGACCGAATACCGGAGTGGTCTCCGGCGGAGTCATTATAGCCTCGGAATCTTGCAATAAAGCTTTCTATGAAATGTTAAACGTTATTCATGGCGGCTTCCATTACCCCCAGGTCTGGCCGGACACCGAGCCAGATTTCAAAGGCCAGCGCTCCCTGTAAAAGCAACATCCCCAGTCCATTGAGCGCCCGGCAACCGGCTTCTTGCGCCTGCTTCATCAACATGGTCTGGCGCGGATTATAAATGAGATCGTAAAGAATGGCATCTTTGGGAAAAAGCGCCCCTTCCGGCCACGGCGTCTGGTCCTGGTGCGGGTACATGCCCACGGGTGTGGTGTTGACCAGCAGCGGCGCGGTTTCATCTGTTGCCTGCTGCAGCTCATCCCACGCCGCCCATTGCAACGGCGCAGCGCCAAGGTGCGGAGCCAGGCTCTCTACCAGCTCCCGCGCCTGCTGCGGGCGACGAGCGTAGACGCGAACCCTGGCCCCGGCCCAGGCCAGCGCATAGACAACGGCCCGCGCCGAGCCACCGGCGCCCATCACCAGGCAGGACCGGTCTTTGACGGCGATGTCGTGGCGGCGCAGGTCGGCGAGGAAGCCGGACCAGTCGGTGTTGAAGCCCGAAAGGGTGGGAGATTGGAGATTGGAGATTGGAGATTGGGTACGTTCTACTTTGATGGTGTTGACGGCGCCGATGGCCTGGGCGGCAGGCTCGATGGTGTCTAGGAAGGGGAGGGCGGTTTGTTTGTGGGGGACGGTGATGTTAGCGCCGAGGAAGCCGAGGGCGGACAGCCCTTCCAATGCAGCCTCTACCCTGCCTGGTGGTACGGGGAGGGGCACGTAGGCGACGTCGAGGCCCAGGGCGCGGGCGGCGGCGTTGTGCATGGCCGGGCTGAAGCTGTGTTCCACAGGCCAGCCGATAAGGCCGGTTAACCTCGTTTTTCCTGAAATTGGCATCTTTGCTTGTGTTCCCTGGCTGCGCGCATCAGGCGCTTTGGCAACCATAAGTCTTTTTTAACCAAACTTTGGTCTAGTTTACAATTACTGGTAACTGTTTTACAATCAATCCCCAAACCGGGGGAACGGTGGGACCTGGAGTCGTGTTTAACAATCGGAGGCAAGGTAATGTTCCAAGATATCAACGATGTCCGTGAACGACTTGGCCAGCAGCAGTATATTGCATCTGAGGAGATAGCAACCGTCGTCTATCTGGCCCAGTCCCTGTGCAAACCCATTTTGGCCGAGGGACCGGCTGGTGTCGGCAAGACAGAGCTGGCTAAAGTGTGGGCCGGCGCGTTGGATCGCCCGCTTGTGCGCCTGCAATGTTATGAGGGCCTGGACGAAAGCAAGGCACTCTATGAGTGGGAATATGCCAAGCAGATGCTCTATACGCAGCTCTTGCGTAGTACGCTGAACGATTTTCTGGGCGATGCCCAGAGCCTCTCAGAAGCAGCCAGCCGCCTGGCTCAGGAAGAAGACGTCTTTTTCTCCGACAACTTCCTGCTTCCCCGCCCCCTCCTCACTGCCCTTACTTCTGAAGAACCTGTCGTCTTGCTCATTGATGAAATCGACCGCGCCGATGTCGAGTTTGAAGCCTTTCTGCTGGAGGTCCTCAGCGATTTCCAGGTCAGCATTCCTGAGCTGGGCACGATTACGGCCCGGCATCAGCCGATGGTGCTGCTGACCAGCAATAATACGCGGGAGCTGAGCGAGGCGCTCAAGCGACGTTGTCTTTATCTCTTCGTCGATTATCCTACTCGTGATGCCGAAATTGATATTGTACGCCTGAAGGTTCCGGCCCTCAGTCCGCAGTTGGCGCAGCAGGCTGTGGATGTGGTGCAGCAGCTACGCAACATGGATCTGCGTAAAGTGCCCAGCATCAGCGAGACGCTGGATTGGGCACGCGCTCTGGTGACTCTGAATGCGAAACAGATTGACCAGCAGACACTGCGCAATACGCTGACTGTACTGCTCAAGTATGAGGCCGACGTGGCCAAAGCGCGCCGCCTGATGGACAACGGCGGCAGCCATCGCGGCAGCGGTGGCCAGCGTGGCCCTGGAGGACGCTATGGATGATAGGATTGTAGAATTTATCCGTGGTTTGCGGGCGGCGGGCGTGCGCGTCTCTCTGGCGGAGTCGATTGACGCCCTGCACGCTGTCGAAACGCTCGGCATCCGTGAGAAAGGTATCTTCCGCCAATCGCTGCGCTCGACGCTGGTTAAAGAATCGGACGATTTCCCTGTCTTCGATGAACTGTTCCCCCTCTACTTTGGCAGCGGTGGCCCGCCTCTGCAGAATGCCATGGAAGAGCTGAGCGAGGATGAGCAGGAGATGCTGAAAGCGGCTCTCTCCGCCCTCAGCGGACGCTTGCAACAATTGATGGAGTGGCTGACCAGCGGCGACGGTCCCAGCAAGGAAGAGCTGGAGGAGCTGGCGCGTCGCGCCGGCATGCAGTGGGCCGAAAGCCCGCAGGAAGGGCGCTGGGTCACCCGCCGCATGTTGCGCCAGATGGGTTTTGAGCATCTGGAAGAGCTGATCCAGCAGATGACCCAGAAGCTGCAAGAGATGGGCATGAGCCAGGAGGCGATTGAAAAGCTGATGGGCGTGGTGCAGGCCAACCGCGAGGCGCTGGCCGAGCAGGTGGCGCAACAAATCGGGTTGCAAATCGCCCAGGATCGCGCCAAACGGCCGGAGGACCTGCATACGTCTGATCTGATGCACAAGCCGTTCGCGGCCCTGACTGAGGATGAGATTAACATGCTGCGCCGCGAGGTGCAGCGCCTGACCACCCAACTACGCAGCCGCGCCGCCTTGCGTCGCAAGCGCGGCAAACAGGGCAAGTTCGACGCCAAAGGGACCATCCGCGCCAACCAGCGCTACGGCGGCGTGCCCTTCGAGATGAAGATGAAGCGCAAGAAGCTGAAGCCGAGCCTGGTTATCCTCTGTGACGTATCGCGCTCCACCGAGGCCGTGGTGGAGTTCATGCTGCACCTGACTCAAGAGCTGCACGACCAGGTGTCTAAGATTCACAGCTTCGTCTTTTATGATCGCCTCATCCCGGTGCCGCAAGAGGTGCTGGCGCTGCTGGGCAACAACGACGCCGATGCCGCTTTCGACATTGTGCGCAGCATGTTGCCCTACCGTCCTTATGGCACGGACCTGGGCAACTCGCTGGAGATGTTTTTCGACAAGCACATCTCCACGGTCAACGGGCGTACCACGTTCATCATCCTTGGCGATGCCCGCAACAATTACAACTCCCCACGCGTGGACCTCATCAAGGATCTGCAACGCCGCGCCAAGCGCCTGATCTGGCTCAACCCGGAGCTGGAAAGCCAGTGGGGCACAGGCGATAGCGATATGATGGACTACGTGCCCAACTGCGACGCCGTCTACCCCGTGCGCAACCTGGCGCAGCTCTCCGCGGCCATCGACCGCCTGTTGGTAGGAGGATAGCCCAAGAGGGTCATCTGCTCTGAAGGCAAAAACGAACTACGACGATCCTCAATTCTTCAAAAATTACAGTCAGCTTGCCCGTTCGCGCGGCGGGCCCCAGGTTGCAATGGAGTGGCCCTATCTGCATGCTCTCCTCCCTGATTTCAACGGCAGGCGCGTGTTGGACCTGGGCTGTGGTTTTGGCGGCCTCTGTCGCTATGCCGCAGAACAGGGCGCCCGCCACGTGGTGGGCGTTGACCTCTCGCATAAGATGCTGCAAGAAGCAGCGTCCCGCACCGGCCAACCTGGCATCTCCTATGTGCTTGGCTCCATGACCGAGCTCGGTTTTGCCAGCCGCTCTTTTGATGCCGTACTCAGCACGCTGGCCCTGCACTACGTGCCCGAGCTGGCTCCGCTTTTTCAGACCGTTGCCCGTATCCTGGTGCCTGGGGGCAACTTCGTCATCTCTTTCGAGCACCCCATCTTCACCGCCAACGCAGCGCAGGAGTGGTACGTTGTTGGCGGCGAACGGCTACACTGGCCCCTGGACGATTACCAACGGGAAGGGCCACGACGGACGAACTTTCTCGACGGCGACGTGCTCAAATTCCACCATACCGTCTCCACCTACGTCAATACGCTCCTCGATGCCGGCTTCACCCTGGACCGCCTCGTGGAACCCAAACCCAACGAGGAGAGGCTGCAGCAGCACCCCGCCTGGAGCGACGAACTGCGCCGGCCCACGTTTATGATGATTGCGGCGACGCTGCGAACCTGATTTATTCAAGCTGTATAGCGCAGGTGAGAACGGTCGTTCGGTCGTTGGTCCCACTTTCAAATGCTCTCCTCTTAAGCTATCATTAGGATGACATTCGGATTGCAGTTTTGTTAAGAGGACAGAAAAGTGACTCACTCTATTACGTCAAAACCAGCCGAGCCAGTGCCCATCACCGTCAGTGGAGATGGCACAACCATTTACGTTGGCAATACACGAGTGACGCTGGACACGGTTGTCGAAGCTTTCTTGGACGGTGCAACGCCTGAAGAAATTGTCTACCGTTATCCGGTGCTGGATCTCGCGGATGCTTATGCTGTTGTGGGGTACTATTTACGGCACCGGGCAGAAGTAGAGCGATATCTCGAGCAACGTAGACAGCGCGCTGCGGAAGTGCGAGAACAAAACGAGCGGCGTTTTCCTCCGGAAGGGGTGCGTGAGCGGTTGCTGGCTCGTCAGCAGCAAAACAAATAGACTTCTACATCTACATGCTTGCGTTTCTTGCTGACGAGAATTTCAATAACAATATCATTCGTGGATTGCAGCAACGAGTACCTGAGCTGGATATAGTCCGCGTGCAAGATGTTGGATTGTCAGGCGCTGATGATTCAACAGTATTGGAATGGGCGGCACAAGAAGGTCGAGTTTTACTCACACACGATGTTAGCACGATTACACACTTTGCATATGAACGGGTACGGAATGGGGAGCCAATGCCGGGAGTATTCGAAGTAAATACCAAGATAGCGGTTGGCGCGGCTATTGAGGACTTATTGTTGCTGGCTATGTATAGTCTTGACGGAGAATGGGAAGGGCAGGTTCGCTACCTGCCGCTGGAATGACTAAAAATTTTCTCTCCCTAACCTGTTAAACCTATTGACGCAACCCCTCCCCCTTGCTATGATAACCCTATCATGAACGCTATTCGTCCAACACACCACACCTATTATTATCGCAACATCCCACCAACGCCGCGTGTGCGTAGGAGGGTTGTTCGCGCCTAGAAGACGACTAGAAGACGAAGCGAACTACCAACTTGACCAACGAGACGCGGCCCGCGAGCCGCGTCTTTTTTTTGGCCCCGCGCCGCCAGCAATTGACACGGTCCGGCTCGCGGCATAGGATCGGCGGCGCACTATTTTAAGAGGAGATAGAACAGCGTGAGCAACAATATCTACGAAGAGTTGAAGTGGCGTGGTCTCATCTACGACGAGACCGAAGGCGTGCGTGACCTGCTGACCAGCGGCCAGAAAATCACCCTTTACAACGGCTTCGACCCTACGGCCGACAGCCTGCATGTGGGCCATCTCGTGCCCCTGCTGGCCCTGGCTCGCTTCCAGCGCTTTGGCCACACGCCCATCGCCATCGCCGGTGGCGGCACAGGCATGGTTGGCGACCCCAGCGGCAAATCCGAAGAGCGGGTCTTGCTGAGTCGCGAGCAGATTGAGCACAATGTTTCCCGCGTCACAGAGCAGTTGGCCACCTTCCTCGACTTTGAGGTGCAAAGCAATCCGGCTCGCGTGGTCAATAATGCCGACTGGTTGACTGCGGTGAGCATGATGGACTTCCTGCGCGACGTGGGCAAGCATTTCACCGTCAGCTACATGATGGCCAAGGATTCGGTGCGCTCGCGGTTGGAGCGCGAAGAAGGTCTCTCCTACACCGAGTTC
>CAZRTM010000066.1:0-23010 GCA_964602995.1 uncultured Ardenticatenaceae bacterium | reverse complement strand
ATCATGACGCCAATTTCGGTCACTGCACCACTTCCTTTTTGTTATTGAGAACTACGGTTCAAGGATTTCCCACTCTCTGTGCCAGTATAGCACAATTCTTACCCTCGCCCCTAGTCTACCAATCAAGGTTATGACAATCCAGAGGAGTTTGGCGTGCCTTCTTTAATACCGCCCATGACACTTCTTAAATTTGCGCCCGCTGCCGCAGGGGCAGGGATCATTGCGGCCGGCTTCTGCAAACTGCTGTTCCAGATGGGCCGCATCTTTTTGCTTCATATAAGCCATCACCCCAGCAGGGGCGCGGCGCTGGCGTAGAGCCGTAGCCATAAACTTCATCGGCTCATCGATATGGTTGAAAAAGGCGCGGTATCCGGCGCAGAGGTAGTTGAGACCGGGTTCGCCAGCTGGCGTCTTAATAAAACGGTTCTTGGGGCAACCGCCGTTGCACGCAAAACGTACTTCACAGCGGCGGCAGTAGTCGGGTAGTGTGTCCTGCTTATCCTGCCCAAACTGGCGCTGTGGTGGGGAAGCAACCAGCTCGATCATCATATCTTCTTGAATATTACCCAGCCGGTATTTAGGCTCCACAAAGTGGTCGCAGGAGTAGAGGTCCCCGTTGTGCTCCAGCGCCAGGGCATTCCCACACGTTTCGTCAAAGATGCACAGGCCAGGGCGCAGACCAGACCAGGCATTGAGCGCCACGTCGAAAATCTGCACAAAGACACGGCCTACATCGCGACGCACCCACTCGTCAAAAATAGCCATCAGGAATGCGCCGTAGGCCTGGGCATCCACCGACCGCTCTGTGACCGTGTTGCCTTCCTGGAAGCCGGTCGTGTTCTGGCGCTCGACGATGGGAATAAATTGCATGAACTGCGTGCCAATCTCATCACGCAGAAAGCGATAGACCTGCAGCGGGTGCCCGACATTGGCCGCATGCACGGTGGTCAGAATGTTATAGTCCACGCCATGTCTGTCCAGCAGGCGGATGCCTTTCAACACACGTTCAAACGTGGGCTGGTTGCCCTTATCCACACGGTAAGCGTCATGCAGGGGCTGGGGACCATCCAGACTGACGCCAATCAGGAAATTGTGAGCTTTGAAGAAGCGGCACCACTCGTCATCCAGCGTGACGGCGTTGGTCTGCAGGCTGTTCTGGATGCGCATACCCGGCCGGCGGTACTTCTGTTGCAGCTCCACTGCTTTGCGGTAGAACTCTAGCCCCATCAGCGTTGGTTCGCCCCCCTGCCAGGCAAATGTGACCTCCGGCACGCGTTGGCTCGCAATGTACTGGCGTACATAGCTTTCCAGGACCTCCTCGCTCATGCGGAAACTGCTGCCTGGGTAGAGGTTTTCCTTGCCCAGGTAATAGCAGTAAGCGCAGTCCAGGTTGCAGATGGCGCCGCGCGGCTTGGTCATGATATGGAAAGCGGCCGGGACTGAACTCTGTATGTGGTCCATAACGTTTCTTAACCGTACTGAGTTCAACAAGATTTATCGGAGTTTATCTTGCATCTTCCCCTCTTACCAGTGCCCTTCACTGACCGGGTTTACGAACGACCTGTCAGGTGGAACGGCGGCACGAATGTTTCACACCATCATTCCACCCTGACAGGTGACGTGGTACAATCGCTGCCGTTTAGATGGAGATATTCATGGAATTTCTTGCAACACGACTTCCTCCGCTACTGGCAGATGCCCTTGCCCTGTTGCTGTCCTGGTGGCTTCTTCCTCTTTTGAGTACTCGTTTCCAGCAATTTGGTTTTGGCAACACGGTCATTATCGGAGCATTTTTCCTGCCCTTCTGTCTGGCTGTTTATGGAATCAAAAAGCTGAAACCGCAACAGGCGATAACCTGGGAGGATACCCTTACCTTCCTCTCGCACAAGCATATCATGGCCGCGCTGGCCGTCTTCTTTGCGCTGATGCTTAGCATAGCCACAGCCTATGTGGCCGGGTTCCTCGATTCCGTGATCGTCATCAACCGCGGGTTGTTGGACGAACCCTCCGTGACCATCTACCTCTTGCTGACGCCGGCAAGCTGGTTCGGCCTGGCCCTGGTTTACATGCTGATCCTGACTGCTCCTCCGGGCCAGCCGATGCCGCACAAAGAAGGAACAGTCGAGCCAGGAACTGCCCGTTATCTATTCATTTCTGTGCTGGGCCTGGTGGGAGTCTCGCTGATGGCCATCGTGCTGACGGCAGTCTGGCAGGCGGTGTGGGCACGCTTCTCCGCCCCACCAGAACCGACAGTAGCCATCCTGCTCAACCTCGTTCTTTACCTGCTGCTCTTCCTGCCCCCACGCCTCATCTATCTGAGTAAGTTCCCCCGTCAGGTAGCCCCAGCCGTGCTGGCCCTCGTCACCTATTTACCGCTACTGACTTATCTGGCAGCGGTGGCGATGACAGGAGGGTGAACGGTAATCAGTAGCCCGTAATCAGTAATCAGTTGTCAGTTTACAGTGAGTAGTTGGGAGGGTGGCCACTTACCCACTGATCACTGAATAGTGCCAACTGTTTACTGCCCCCTGTCCTTCAACTTCAAGTACACCGTAATCTCGCTGCGGTTGTGGAATAACTGGCGGGCAGCGACGATGTCGTAGGCCTGGCGCAGGATGTTGAAGGCGTGCTCAATGACTGTCTGCTGCCCTTCGTGCGGCAGTTTGAGGGTCATGATGGCGCTGCCGTGGCGGTAGAGGTGGCGGGCGTAGGCCACCATCAGCCGTGCGGAGTCGCGAGCGTCAAGGCGCATGTCGTTGACAATGAGGTCGAAGCGGTCTGGACCGGTCTCAAGGTACTCTTCCGCCGTCATGCGCAGGTGGCGCACATCAGGGTCAGCGTCCAGACTGGCGTCTAACTGGGCCGGATCAACGGCTGTCACGTACTGCTCGCGCTGGCGCAGGATGCGCGTCCAGCCCCCTGGCGCAGCGCCCAGATCCAGAGCCACACCCCGCGGCGGCAGCTCGATCTGAAAGAGTTCCAGCGCCTCCAGTAGCTTGAACTCCGACCGGCTGATCTGCTCCTTCTCCCGCGCAAAGCGGCGATTGCCGCCGGCCCAATCAGACAGATTATAGGGGGCCGGGGAAAGACCCAGGAAGCCCGTCGTTTGCTCTTCATAGCGGGCGATGACGACAGATACAATCTGCTGCGGGTTGCGCACATCCAACGCGGCGCCGCTTTCCGCCTTCAACGCCTGTGACAGGGCCGTGTTCACATCATAGGGACCGTAAGGGGCGTCGACGAAGATGCGCGTCTGCACCGAGAACGACAGGGTAGGCTCCATCAACTGCGACAACTCTTCGAGGGCCAGTGCCAACAGCAGATGGATGGCGCTGTCGTCGTCCGGCAGCGGCATGGTGGCCTGCACCGGGCAGATGTGGCGGATGAAGATAGGCGGCTGCCTGTGCCACCTTTCGGCCAAATTCCAGTAGGAAGGCAGCGCCACCAGGAGCACGCCGTCGTCCAGCTCTTGCAAAACGGTTGCGCCGGGAACCGTTTCCTGCAGCTCCTCCGTCGCCATTTCCACAGAGGAAGGATCGGCCGTCAGAATGGCAGAAGGCGCCGCTCTATCACTCATCAGCAGTGACTTCGACGTTGGCGCCCGATTGCGCTAACTGCCATTCCTGCAACAGCAGATGGTCGATGCGGTTGTGGTAGTACAGGCGCCACACCTCGCGTGTGGGGTGGTTGACGTACTCAAGGCAGGTGACCCCGGTGTTGTAAGAGATCGTCTCGCAACGCCGGTAAGCGCCAATGTTGAAGACGTGGTCGAATGCCACTTCTATGATCCCGCCGTGACAGACGGCGAAGATGGTCTCACCTTCATGGCGCTGTACCATCTCTTCGATGAAAAGGCCCACTCGCGTGCGCACGTGCATCATCGTCTCGCTCTCGCTGACGGCCGGCGTAATTGGCGCAAAGGGGCGCTCGCTGGCCCAGTAGTCGGCATATTCAGGGGGCAGATTGTCGTTGGGCCAGGGGCTATGGTCCAGGCGGTTGTTGCCCATTTCGCGCAGACGGTCGTCATAGATGATGTCAACGTCATAACCAGAGGCGGCGTACTGTGCCGTTTCACGCGCGCGGCGCATGGTGCTGGAATAGATGGCATCCACGTGCTTCACTTCGCTGGGAAGCCAGACAGACAATGCCTGCGCCTGCTGGCGGCCCAGGTCTGTAAGCCCTTCGTCGGTATTGCCGTTATTCCACTCTTTCAGATTAACATGGCTTTGTCCGTGCCGGATAAAGTAAATATACATATTCAATGATCCTTCTTCTTGATATTGTGAAGCTTCATTATGCCACAGGCTTCACTCTTCCACACGCCAGACTTAACGGCGATTTAGACCATTTTGTCGCCGGTTGGGATAGGACGTTTGTGTCTACCCCTACGCTGTTTGAGTTGCTAGAATCGGTTCGAACTTTTAAGGCAATTTCACGGGATTGCCATTGCATCAACTCATGCCATTGACTAGAATAAGCTTAAGTAGCAGCCAGTAGGTATTACCCATTAACCGAAAGCCCTTCATTCTGGTCGCTGCCGTGGATGGAGGAAGCGGTTTAGAGCCAGTTCGCCAGTCCATTAGACGAGTTGTTCGAGGGACACAGCCGCTTGCCGTACCTAATTCATGCCAACCAGCACGAGAGTAATAGCTCACGTGTTTCCGAAATCAACCAAACGAATTCTATGCTGCCTGAAACTGCCTGGAAGGCAACCTTAGGGGAACTCGAATTACAGATGACGAAAGCAACTTTCAACACCTGGTTGAAGGATGCTCGCCTGGTTGCGTGCGAAGATGGTGAATATATCATCGGCGTGCGCAATGACTACGCCAAAGATTGGCTGGAGAACCGCCTGCAGGGTTCAATCTTAAGAACACTCTCGGCGATTGTCGATGATTCCGTGAGTGTTCGTTTTGTCGTCGGTGCCAGTGTGCCGGAAGAGGTGCGCCGGGAGAATGGTACGCACGTACATACAACGCCTGCGTCCAACGGTCCTTCCAACGGCGCTACGCCGGAGGCGACCATGGGACCTGAGTTAAATGGAAATTCGCTCGGCGAGAATCTCAGCGAGCGTTACACCTTTTCGACGTTCGTTGTTGGCCCCAGCAATCGTCTGGCCCATGCAGCAGCGCTGTCTGTGGCTGAACAGCCAGGACGCACCTACAACCCGCTGTTCATCTATGGTGGGGTAGGGTTGGGCAAGACCCACTTGCTGCACGCCATCGGCCACAAATGTCGTGATAGCGGGCGCACGGTGTGCTATGTTTCGTCCGAAACCTTCACCAATGACCTGATCCAGTCGATCCGCTCACAGCGCATGGAGCAGTTCCGCGATAAGTATCGTACGCCAGATGTGCTGCTCATCGACGACATTCAGTTCATCGCCGGCAAGGAAAGCACGCAGGAAGAGTTTTTCCACACCTTCAACCACCTGCACAGCAGCGGCAAACAGGTTGTGCTCTCCAGTGACCGGCCGCCCAAGGCGATGGTCACCCTGGAAGAGCGCCTACAATCCCGCTTCGAGTGGGGGCTGATGACTGACATTCAGTTGCCAGACGCCGAGATGCGCGCCGCTATTCTGCACGCCAAGGTAGACGAGAGCGGAGTGAACGTGCCGGAGAGCGTTATCGAGGTGATTGCGCACCATTTCCGCAACAATATTCGCGAGCTAGAAGGTGCGCTAAACAAGGTGATTGCTTACTCCAAGCTGACCGGCGAGCCTATTAACATGAAGCTGGTCAATATGGCCCTGGCCGATCAGGTGAACCGGCCCACAAAGCTGACGGTGCCCCAGGTGATGCAGGCGGTCATCGACTATTACCGGTTGACCACCGACCGCCTGGTGAGCAAGAACCGCAGCCGCGTCGTTTCCTTCCCCCGCCAGGTTGCCATGTATCTGGCGCGCACCGAAACAGACGCCTCTTTCCCGCAGATTGGGCAGCATCTGGGCAACCGTGATCACACCACCATATTGCACGGGTACGAGAAAATTGCCAGCCTGATGGAGACCGACGAGAAAGTGCGCCGCGATGTGCTGCAAATCAAGGCTGCGTTGTACGAGACCTCCGCGGTCTGAGACGCCAGCAAAGACAGAAAATGTAAAGAGCCACTGTGTGAGACAGTGGCTCTTTTTATTTGGCGGCGGTTAGGGAGTTGCCACCACCACCCCCAGGATCACAAAGACCACCGGCTTGCCGGTGGTCCTCATTTTCGTGGGAAGACCCTCTTATCCAATTATTGGCCGGGCGCATGGCTATACTTATTGGCTTTTCTGCCTAAGCCGCCTCGCGACCTCAGCACACCTCTTATTGCTCTTTAGGTTTTCCCAGCGTCAACAGGGTCATCATAACAGGCCGGGCGTGTTCACAAACAGTAACTCTGCCACACTAGAACTGTAAATCAGTTTACGGCCGGTTCTGTCTGTGGTTTTTGCCTGTGGAATTCCCTTCTTTAGCAAAGATTAACGGACTGTAAGCAGATTCGAAAGTTTTCATACATAGAATTTCATCGAAGGATGACCCAATTTTCGGGACTGTTTTGTCCTTCTTTAAGACACTATAGTGGGCAGAAATCAGCTCGGACTCATACGGCCTCAGTCGCTGCCGGTTAATGCATTGGGCTTCTGGGATGGGGACAGGCGCAAATTGATGTATTCTGCTTTATGGAGCCACTCATATAGATTGTAGTACGCCATCCCGCCCAACCCCTGCAACCGCCATCGTCGAATAGGCTCCATCTTCGCTGGCTTTGTCCCCAATCACAGCAGTCCTCTGTTGTAGCCACTGCTCCGGAGGTCGCTCATTGCCCGAGAAACACCGGTTGCTCACGAACCGGTGCCGGCGGAGCGTGCCTCGTCATATTTATTCACTGCTAATCACAAGAAAAGACAAAAGCAAACCGGTGTTACTACCGGTTCAGAGCTAGGAGCGCAGCTCTTGTGTGAGGGCGGAGGTGTATGCAGCAACGAAAAGAGGGTCCCTGGGTTTCAGTGATCCAGTGGTCCGAAGAAGATGATATTGCTGGCGCCATCTGTCACGAATTGAGTGAGTTGAGCTACCGGCCGCGTTGTTTTCGCGCCGGCTCGCCTCTCCCCGCTGACACGCAGATCGTTTTTTCCTTTGCGCCGTACGGCAAGTTCTTCCCCCTGGTTAAAGAGCTGGAACAGATGCCCAGGGCCAGGAGACCGTTATTGGTGCATTGGAATACCGAGGGGATGCCCGATTTGCGCCTTCCCTGGGCCTTCACGTACCTGGTTGCCGGTGGGCGAGCCTGGCTGGACCGCACTAAATATCGTCTCGACCAACGCCTTAGAAACGGAAACGGCTCCAAGACGCTCTCGTTTCTCGACTCCCGCATGCTGCGGTTCCGTTATGTGGGCGATTACTATTATGCGTACCGGCGGGGTATCTTGAATGTACTGGCCGATTCGTCTGCCATTTATAGCCACCTGCATAACAGCCACGGTCTACCCACACTGTATGCGCCCTGGGGCTCGTCGCCAACCTGGTATAAGGAACTGAATCTGGAGCGCGATATTGACGTTTTGTGGATGGGGAACCTTGACAGCCGCCGGCGTAGGAAGCTAATCGAAAATGTGCGCAACGAGCTGCGAAAGCATGGGGTCGATATATACATGGCCGATAATCTGGAGAACCCCTTTATCTTCGGCGAGGAGCGCATTCGTATGCTTAACCGGGCCAAGATCACGCTGAATGTGACGCGCACCTGGTTCGACGACAACTTCTCTCGTTTCGCCCTGACCATTCCTAACCGCTCTCTCATCGTGTCTGAGAAGTTGTTACCCCACTGTCCCACATACCAGCCTGGCTATCATTACGCCGCCGCAGCACCTGAGGAACTGGCGCAGACGGTGCTCTATTACCTGGAACACCCGGCGGAGCGCCAGCGCCTGGTAGACAATGCTTACTGTCTGGCGACGTCGCGGCTGACATTCAAGAACACAGTCAAACATATTATGCAGGAAGTCGAGCGCGTGCGGCACACATCAAGAGCATAATAGACGCTCATAAGAGGGAGCACCACCCATCATGAAAATTCTGATGCTCGCACCCCAGCCATTCTTCGAGCCGCGGGGCACCCCAATCAGTGTCTATCAGCGATTGGAGGCCCTTAGTTCTCTGGGGCACGATATTGACCTGATTACTTATCATATTGGGGCCGATGTGCAAATTCCCAATGTGCGCATCTTTAGAACACCTCACATCCCCTTTATTAAAGAGGTGAAAATCGGGCCTTCGTGGGCCAAGCCCCTTCTGGACACCCTGATGCTGCAGGTGGCTGTCAGCCGCTTGCTCACTAATCATTACGACGTCATCCATACTCATGAGGAAGCGGCCTTTCTGGCCATTCCGCTCACCGCTCTTTTCCACATCCCACACATATATGATATGCATTCCAGCCTGCCGCGGCAGCTAGGAAATTTCAGGGTTGGCAACTGGTGGCCCCTGGTCAACCTCTTTCGCTGGCTGGAGAAGTGTACGCTCCGAACCTGTAATGCGGTCATCAGCATTGACACCGAGCTGGAACAGTATGTCTGGAGCATCAATCCTGATGTGCGGCAGGTGCGTATCGAAAACCGCGCCATTCCGGTCACCCGTACCCTGGTCGATCCCGGCCTGGTACAACAGCTAAAGCAGAACATCAGCCTGGACAGCCGCCATCCCATCGTCTATACGGGCACATTTGAGCGCTATCAGGGTCTGGAGATGCTCATTCGCAGCGCCCGCATTGTGCGGCGCCATAATCAAAAGGCCCTCTTTATCCTGGTCGGCGGTAAGCCGGCCCAGATTGAGCGCTACAAGGAGATAGCTCGCGCCGAAGGGGTTGAAGATTGCGTTCTGTTCGTGGGCATCGTGCCGCCGGATGAGGCGGTTGCCTATCTTGAGCTGGCCGATGTGTTGGTGTCGCCACGCATCGGTGGCTCTTCCGTGCCGCTGAAAATCTACAGCTATCTGGTCTCTGGGAAACCGCTGGTTGCCACGCGCACGGCCGCCCATGTCCAGGTCCTGAATGATGACATAGCCATCCTGGTAGAGCCTAACGCCGAAGCGCTGGCGCAGGCGCTCATCCAACTGTTGCAAAACCCGCAGCAGCGCCAGCAGATTGGAAATCGCGCCCAGCTCCTGGCCAACGACCGGTACAGCTTTGACGAATATATGACCCGGCTTGAGAGCATCTATCACAGCGTCTTGCGCGAGGCGAACACCCTTGGGCGCGCGACAGGCCGGCTGGAGGGCAGCTGATGTGCGGTATCTGTGGCATCGCCTGGGCGCAGTCCGCAGCGCCGCCCCCTACCTTGCTCATCGAAGAGATGAACCGTACGCTGCAGCACCGTGGGCCGGACGACGAGGGATATTACCGCGGTTCCCAGGCGCACCTGGGCATGCGCCGCCTGAGTATCATTGACCTTGAGACGGGCGACCAGCCACTGCGCAACGAGGACGGCGCCCTATGGCTGGTCTTCAACGGCGAGCTTTATAACTACCGCCAACTACGCCACCAATTACAGCAGGCAGGGCATCAGTTCCAGACCAACAGCGACTCAGAAGTGATTTTACACGCCTATGAAGCGTGGGGCGTCGATTGCCTGCAGCGCTTCAATGGCATGTTCGCCTTTGCCCTGTGGGACGACAGGGAGCGCCGCTTATGGCTGGCGCGTGACCGGCTGGGCATCAAGCCGCTCTATTACTGGAGCGACGGCCGCTCGCTTGTTTTCGGCTCCGAGCTGAAAGCGATCCTTGCCAATCCCGCTGTCCCCACGGCCCTTGATATGGTGGCGCTGGACCAGTTCCTGACGCTGGAATATATTCCCGCCCCGCGCACCCTTTTCGAAGGCATCTGCAAACTCCCGGCCGGCCACTGGCTCTCCTTTGAACAGGGTCGCTTGCGCCTGCAATCGTATTGGGAACCGGCGCCGGGACCGATTCCGGCCGGTGAAAACGAGCAGGTCGAGCGGCTGCGAGAGCTGATTGCCAGCGCCGTGCAGATGCAGTTGGTCAGCGACGTGCCGCTGGGCGCTTTTCTCAGTGGTGGCATCGATTCCAGCACCGTAGTCGCCTTCATGAACGGCCAGGGAAAAGGGCCGGTTCCCACCTTTTCCATTGGTTTCAAAGAGGCTACATATAACGAGCTGCCTTATGCGGAGGTGGTCGCGCAGCAGTTCGGCGCCGATCATCAGGTGGAGATTGTCCAGTCCGACGCGGTGGATTTAGCCGCTCAGCTCGTGCGGCATATGGATGAGCCGCTGGCCGATTTCTCCATCTTCCCCACTTACCTTGTTTCGCAACTGGCCCGCCGCTCGGTCAAAGTAGCGCTCTCTGGGGATGGCGGGGATGAGCTGTTTGGCGGCTATGACACCTACGTGGCGCAACAGATGAGCCGCTACTACCGTTGGCTACCTGAACCGCTGCGCCGCACCTATCTGCCGGCCCTCGTGGCCCGGGCGCGACCACGGCCGGAGAAGAAAGGGTTGGTGAACAAAACTAAGCGCTTCGTAGAGGGTGAGGCGCTGCCCGGCCACTTGCAGCACACGCGCTGGATGATTTTCCTGAATGAGGATGACCGCAAGCACCTCTATCGCCCGCATCTCTACCGGTCGCTCAATGGCAACGCTGCCACCACGGTGCTGGAGCGCTACTTTCAGCAGGCGGCCCATCTCGACCCCCTGGCCCAGCAGCAGTACGTAGACATCAAAACTTATCTCGTCGACGACATTCTAACTAAGGTAGATCGCATGAGTATGGCCGTCTCCCTTGAGGTGCGCGTGCCCCTGCTGGACCATCGCATTGTAGAGTTCGCGCTGGCGCTGCCCTCCTCGCAAAAGCTACAGCGCGGGCAAACCAAGCTCATCTTGCGCCGCGCCATGCAGGGTATCTTGCCCGACGCTGTGCTGCAAAAGCCGAAGGAAGGGTTCAGCATTCCGCTGAAACAGTGGCTGTGCGGCCCGTTGCGACCAATGATGGCCGATTTGCTTTCGGCAGACAGCGTGCGCCGCCGCGACTATTTTGTGCCGCAGACCGTAGCTCAGTGGATGGCAGAGCATCTGGAAGGGCGGGCCAATCACAGCCACCGCCTCTGGGCGCTTATGGTTCTGGAGCTGTGGCACCGGCAGCTTCTGGACGGACGCAAGACGCACGCTCTGGGTGAACCGGCAATCGAACTATGATTCAAACGACACGACGCGACGCAGTAGCGGACCAGGGCCTGGCTCACCAGGCTTTGGTAAACCAGGTGCGGGATTACTGGAATGAACGCATCCACGATCTGGAAGTCACGACCAGCCCCGTTGGCTCGCCACAATTCTTTCAAGAGCTGGCTGACTACCGTTTTGAAAAGCTGCACTACTTGCCACGGCTGGTCAACTTCGACGGCTTTCCACAGAAACGGCTGCTGGAAATCGGCTGTGGGGTGGGCACTGATCTGGTTCGCTTTGCTCGCGGCGGAGCGCAGGTAACGGGCATTGACCTCTCCTGGCGCGCCATTGAGCTGGCGCAGCAAAATTTTGCGCAGGCCGGGCTGCCGGCAACGTTGCAGGTGATGGACGGTGAGCGGCTGCAATTTGAAGACAACAGCTTTGCCGTCGTCTATGCCCACGGCGTGCTGCAATACACGGCCGATGCCGGGCAGATGATCCGCGAAATTTTCCGCGTGTTACAACCAGGTGGGCGGGCAATTTTGATGGTCTACAACCGCTATTCCTGGCTGATGTTCCTTTCCAAAGTGGCCGGCGTGCGGCTGGAGCATGATGATGCGCCGGTTTTCCGCCTGTTCAGCAGGAGCCAGTTTCGTCAGTTGCTGGCTCCGTTTACCGGCGTTGAAATTATTCCCGAGCGCTTCCCCGTCCGCTCCCGATTGCAACAGGGGACGACGGCGGCCTTCTTCAACCACGCCTTCGTGCCCCTGTTTAACGTCCTGCCAGCCGCATTGGTGCGGCCTACAGGCTGGCATCTTATGGCCTTCGCTTCCAAAGTGTGACCACTGACATGAAACGGGATCTAGAGCAGTTGAGTTCAAGGCAGTACGACATTCTGGTCATCGGCGGCGGCATCTATGGCGCTTGCGTGCTCTGGGACGCGACTTTGCGCGGCCTCTCCGCGGCCCTCGTGGAAAAAGCGGATTTTGGTCACGCTACTTCAGCCAACAGCCTGAAAATTATTCACGGCGGCCTCCGTTATTTGCAGGATTTCAACCTGCGCCGCGTGCGCACAATGGCCCGCGAACGGAACACCTGGTTACGCATTGCCCCTCATTTCATCCACCCGCTGCCCTGCCTGATGCCCACCGGCGGCAAACCGTCACGGAGCCGGGCCGTAATGGGCGCGGGTCTGCGGCTTAACGACCTGGTGAGCCACGAGCGCAACGAAGGGCTGGAGCCGGGACAAGCTATCCCCGCTGCACGCTTACTCTCGCGCGAGGAGTGTGTCCGGTTGCTGCCTGGGCTGAACCACGCGGCCACGACTGGCGGCGCGCTCTGGTACGATGGTCAGGTTACCAACACGGAGCGGCTTCTGCTCGCTATCATTCGCGCGGCGACGGAAGCGGGGGCCAGAGTCGCCAACTATGTGGAGGTGGTGGGTCTCATCCAAAATGGAGCGGCTGTGGAAGGAGTGACAGCCGTTGACGCCATCACAGGACAGAGGGTCGAGATACGGGCGGCCATGGTGGTCAACTGCGCCGGTGCAAGCGCCGGTTCGTTGGCCCACTGTCTGTCCGGTGGCAGCGCCATCCCTCACTTGCCCCCTTCAGTCGCCGCCAATGTACTCACGCGCCGCTTGCACGCTACTCATGCTATTGCCATTCCGGCCGGCCACGTTGCCCACAACGGGAACGGTAGCGCACTGGAGGAGGTGCATGATTTGCCTCCAACGCTCTTTGTGGCGCCCTGGCAGGAATATTCCCTCATTGGTACGTTGCACTTCCCTGCAGATGGCCATATGCCGCGGCCCGTGGTCAGCAGCGAAGCATTACAGGGCCTCCTCACAGCAGTGAACCACGCCTGGCCTGAGGCTAATCTTTCGCTGGACGATGTGCGTCACGTACAGACCGGCTTCCTCCCTGCGCATGATTCCGGTAGCAAAGATGGGCATGTGCAGTTGGTACGCGACAGCCAGGTATTCGACCATGAGGCGCTGGACGGCGTCTCTGGTTTCATTACCGTCACCGGGGTCAAGTACACCACGGCGCGCCATACGGCCGAACAGGTTGTGGACATCGCGTCGCGCCGGTTGACGGGGCGCGTACTGCCGTGCCGCACGCACACTGTGACCGTGGCCAGGCTTGTCGAGAACGCACCCGAAGAAGAGTACGACGGCCTTGACCATCCAACGATGCGTCACCTGCAGGCCAACTACGGCGTATTGTACAGGCAGGTACTGGACTACGTTGCTCCGATGCATGATCTGGACTGCCCGGTGGATGACCAGTCTCCCGTGCTGGGCGGCGAGGTATTGCATGCCGTGCACCAGGAAATGGCCTTACGCCTCTCTGATGTCGTCTGCCGCCGTACAGTGCTGGGTGCTGCTGGCTTGCCCAGTGAAGCGGCGCTGCACCGTTGCGCGGCGCTCATGGGCGCTGAGCTGGGCTGGTCGGCGCGGCGTAAGGCAGAGGAGATTGCGGCTGTATACCATTACTACGCCAGCTCCTCGGTGGAGGCCGTATGACGGAAGCCACAGCTACACCAACCATGCCCTGGCAGTTGCAGATGTTCCAGCGCTCGCTGAAAAAGCAGCAGAAGCTGGCGGCGTTGCTGCAGATGCTGGGCCGCCCGGCCGGGGACGAGCAGTGTCTGCTGCTAACATGTGGCGACAACAACGGCGCCCTGAACTACTACTTCCGCGAACACGGCGGCTGCTGGGTGTGGGGCGATGTACAGGCCGAGAACCTCGGCGAGATGAGCGCCTTCCTGGGGGAACCTGTGTATCACGTGCCACAGGCCGCTTTTCCTTTTGAAGATGAGCGCTTCGACGTGGTGGTGGCCATTGATGTGTTGGAGCACCTGGCAGATGACCAGCCCTTCCTGCACGAGGTGGCCCGCGTGTTGCAGCGCTCAGGGCGAGCGATTATCACCGTGCCCAACGGCGATCCGCGCCTGCTGGCTAACCGGCTCAAGTGGCGAGTGGGCATGACGCCCGATGTTTACGGCCATACTCGCGCCGGGTATACCGTGCCCGAGCTGCGAGCCGCGATGGAGCAGGCGGGGTTGCAGCCGCTGGCTGATGGCGGCTATTCGCGCTTTTTCACAGAGCTGGTGGAATTTATCATTAACTTTGGCTACGTTTTTGTCCTGTCGCGCAAGAAGCGGAGCAATGGCTATGAGGCAGGGACGGCCATCGCCCCTACCACCGCGAGTGAACTAAAGCAGCACGGCGCGGCTTACCGGCTCTACTCGTTGGCCTTTCCCCTGCTACGCCTCATCAGTAAGTTGGACCATCTATTACCGCGCAGTGGGGTGGGCGCTGTGATTGTCAGTGGGGAAAAGGGAGAGCAATCGTAATGAAAGTGCTGATTACAGGAGCGGGCGGCTTTATCGGCAGCCATCTGGTCGATAGCCAGCTCGCGCAAGGGCATCAGGTGCGGGCTGCTGACCTGAACCTGGACCGGTTGTTGCACGTGCGCGGCAATCCTCGCCTGCAAGAAGCAACCGGCGATATTGCCGAGGCCGATTTTTTGGGGCAGCTCGTGGAGGGCGTAGACGTCGTTTATCATCTGGCCAGCGCCCACCTGGACGTCAGCCAGGGTGACGCTACTTATCACCGTGTCAACGTCGCCGCCACGCGCCAGTTGCTGGTGGCGGCGCAGGCAGCAGGCGTGCAGCGCTTTGTCCATTGCAGCAGCAATGGTGTGCTGGGCGAGATTGAAACGTTGCCGGCCGACGAAACAACGGCCTGCCACCCAACCAACATTTATGAACAGACCAAGCTGCTGGGCGAGCAGGCGGCGTTGGCTTTTGCCGCGGAGACAGGTTTTCATGTGGTCGTGGCCCGCCCGGCGTGGGTTTACGGGCCGCGCTGCCCGCGCACAGTACGCCTCTTGCGTACGGTGGGGCGCGGGCGCTTCCTGATGTTCGGCAATGGCCGCACACTGCGCCACCCCCTTTACGTGGCCGATGCGGTGCGCGGCCTGGAGCTGTGCGCCACAGCGGGCGCTCCGGGTGAAATCTATTTTCTGGCGGGCGAAAAAGCGGTGACGTTGAACGAGCTGTTACAGACGATAGCTGCGGCGATGCAGGTGCAGTTGCGCATCATCCGCCTGCCGCTGGCCTTGGGCATCGTCGCCGGCCATGTGGTGCAGGCCGCATCCCGGTCGTTGGGGTTGCACCCGCCCATCTCCCGGCGCACCATCGACTTCTTCATCAAAGACAACGCTTACCGCACCGAGAAGGCACAGCGCGACCTTGGTTTCCGTGCACAGACCGATTTGCGCTCGGGCATTCTCAAAACCCTGGCCGTTGCCGCAGAGGTCTCCCCGCCGGTCCCGGCTGAGCTGCGGACCATCTCCGGCCGCTGATCTGACGACAAACCAGAGCATCAGGACGAGCAGACGTGAACGAAACAGTGCAGGCAGTTTACGATTACTGGGATAGCCACACCCTGGGCTTCCAATATGTGACCGACGCCACCATTGAACCGGGTAGCGCCGCTTTCTTCGAGCATATCCGGCCCTGGATGAACCCCTACAAGTTCCCCTGGATTATGGCCCGCATCGAGCGCGAGTCGGCCCTGCTGCAGGGTAAGCATTTGCTGGAGATAGGCTGCGGCATGGGCTACGATAGCCTGGAGTTCTTGAAGCGAGGCGTGCGCGTGACGGCGACGGACCTGACGGCCAACGCGGTGAAGATGACGCGCCGCCACTTTGACGTTGCCGGGGTGCAGGCTGAAGCGATACAGACGGCCAACGCGCTGGACCTGCCGTTCGAGGATAACCAGTTCGACGCGGTCTGGGCCAACGGCGTGCTGCACGCCACCGGCGACACGGTCCGCGCCATACAGGAGGCGCGGCGCGTGTTGAAGCCGGGCGGGCGCGCCATCATCTCCCACTTCTATCGCAAACCCTCCTGGATGTACTGGCTACACCGCATCGGGCGCGAAAATATCGAGTATAAAGAAGAAGACCCGCCGGTAAACGAGTTCTATAGCGAACGCGAAATCCTGGCTATGTTCGATGGATTCGACATCGTCGAGGCCGTGCAGGACCATTACCGCGCTCTGCCCGTAAGGCGCGATGGGCTTAAAGCGGCCCTCTACACCTACGGCTTCAAACCGCTCTACAACCTGATTCCCGAACCCCTGGCCAAAAAGCTGGCCTACAAACTGTCTGTGACAGCCGTCAAACGCTAATGTGTGGTATTTGTGGCTTCTACAGGCACGAGCCGTCCCAGGGTGACGACACGCTGCTGCGCCAGATGGGGCGAGCGCTGGCCCACCGCGGCCCCGATGACGAGGGCTATTACCTCTGCGGTTCGCTGGGTCTGGGCGCGCGCCGCCTGAGCATCATCGACATTCCCGGTGGACGCCAGCCGATGAGCAACGAGGATGGCTCCGTCTGGATTGTGTTCAACGGCGAAATTTATAACTACCGTACGCTGCGCCATGAGCTGGAGAGCCGGGGCCACCATCTGCGCACCCAGAGCGACACAGAAGTCATCGTCCACCTCTACGAGGAGTTCGGCGAGCGTTGCGTCGAGCGCCTCAGCGGCATGTTCGCCTTTGCCATCTGGGATGAGCCGCGGCGCAAGCTGCTCCTGGCGCGTGACCGCCTGGGGCAGAAGCCGCTTTTTTACGCTCAGACCGCCGCCGGCCTGGCCTTCGCCTCTGAGGTGAAAGCGCTGTTGTGCCTGCCAGAGATTGAACGCTCGTTGGACTATGAGTCGCTGCACCATTACCTCTCGCTGCGCTTCATTCCGCCGCCGGGCACCATGTTCTCTGGCATCAAGAAGCTGCCGCCGGCCCACTATCTGACCTATCAGAATGGCACGCTGCGCACCGTCCGCTACTGGGAGCTGCAGTTTCAGGACAAGCTAACCCTGACGGAATCAGAATTACTGCAGGGGTTAGAGGAGCGGCTGCACAGCGCTGTGCAGAGCCACCTGGTGAGCGACGCGCCTCTGGGCGCCTTTCTCAGCGGCGGGCTGGATTCGAGCATGGTCGTGGCTCTCATGCGTCCTTTGCTCGGAGGGCGGTTCAAGACGTTTGCCATTGGCGTTGGCGAGCAGCAGTTCGACGAACTGCCCTTCGCGCGACAGGTGGCGCAGCACGTGCAGACCGATCACGTGGAGCGCCGGGTTGAGGCCAGTCTCATCAGTCTGCTGCCCACCATCATCTGGCATCTGGACGAGCCGTCGGACCCCATCGCCGCCTGCATGTACCAGGCGGCGGCGCTGGCCTCGCAGCACGTGAAGGTAGTGCTGGGCGGCGACGGCGGCGATGAGCTGTTCGCCGGTTTCGACCGTTATCTGGGTCTGAGCTTTGTGAACCGCTATGCCCTGGCGCCCTCCTTGTTGCGGCAAAAGGTAGTTGCTCCTTTATTACAGGCCATTCCCGACAGCTACGCTTACAAGAGCCTGACCCAGCAACTGCGCTGGGTGAACCAGTTGTCGCTACAGCCTAACGCGGCGCAGCGCTATGCAGAGGCGACCTTTTTCTTTCGTTTCAACCATCCTGAGAAGCAGCGGCTTTTCGGTGATGCTCTGTGGCGCGAGGTGAGCGGCGCTAACTCGCAGGAGATTATTACGCGGCCGTTCCAGAACGGGCACGCCGAAAACATCATCGACCGCATGCTCTACACCGACTACGTCACGCGCCTGCCGGAACATTCGCTGATGCTCACCGACCGCATGACGATGGCGCATAGCCTGGAGGCCCGTTCACCTTACCTGGACCACGAGCTGGTGCAATATCTGGCGGCGTTCCCCAGCGACCTGAAGATTCGCAAACGGGAGCTGAAATATATCATGCGCCGTCTGGCCCAACGCTATCTGCCGTCGTCCATCGTGCGCCGCGACAAGCAGGGGTTCATGTTCCCCGTCGCCTACTGGATGCAGTCAGAATTACACAACTTGATGCAGCAGACGTTGCTTAACGGTCACTTCGTGCAGGCAGGGCTGTTCCAGGAGCGCGAGGTACGGCATTTGCTGGAAGAGCACCACCAGGGGCAGCGCGACAATCACGTGCGGCTGTGGATGTTGCTCAACCTGGAAATCTGGCAGCGACTCTATATCGAGAACGACCCTATCGACAGCATAACAGACGAGTTGGAGGCGCTGGCAGCAAGCGGTAAAAAGCCTCTGGCCGGGGTGCCTGGGGAATGAACGTCATCACCATCATGTGATGGCGTTTCTTCCCCATCTTTCTGGAGACTGGTTATGAATAGCAGGAACGTTGGATGATCGTACTGGGCATCGTCGATAGCAAACCCTCAGCGGCAGCCATTCTCGTCGATGGGCAAATCGTCGCCGCCATTGCCGAAGAGCGCCTTTGTCGCATGAAGCTGGCCTACGGCTTACCCCGCGCGGCCATCGCCGCGGTCATGGCCCAGGCTGGCGTCACGGCCAGGGAAATTGATCACGTGGCCATCGCCCAACGGGCGAGCATCTTTTTGCCCGAGCCGCTACCCTGGAAGGGCTGGTTTGACGACGAACTCAAAACAGGCCGCTTCGACCGCCTCAGTGGCCTGCTGGCTCCTGCCCTTGGTCGTTTTCCGCTCTCCTGGAAGCTGCATCACGAGCTGAAGCGCTGGCGTTCACGCGAACGGGTGCAAAAGATTCCGCCGTTGTTGCAAGAGCTATACGGCATCCGCGCGCCGGTGACATTCCACGACCACCATCTGTGCCACGCGGCGAGCGCCTACTATACCAGCGGTTGGGATGAAGTTCTCGTCGTGACGCTGGACGGTGGCGGTGACGGCCTGTCGGGCGCTGTCTATGTGGGGCGTGACGGTCGGCTGAAACGGCTGGCCACAGTCGATAGCTTCAATTCGCTGGGCAACCTCTACTCCTACGTGACTGAGCTATGCGGCTTCAAGGCGCAGAAGCATGAAGGGAAAATCACCGGGCTGGCTGCTACCGGCGAACCGCTCTATGCAGACATCCTGCGCCAGATTATTGGCTATGAGGAGCCGGGCCTGATTCGCTATAAGGCGCCCATGTACCGCCGCTCTGGTCTGGAAACCCTTGCCAGGCGGCTACCGGCCGGCTTCGACCGCGCCCATCTAGCAGCCAGCGCCCAACTGGTCCTTGAAGAAGTGGGCAGCGCCTTTGTGCGCTACTGGCTGAAGAAGAGCGGGATGGACCATCTGGCCCTGGCCGGCGGCGTCTTTGCCAACGTCAAATTTAACCAACGCCTCCACGAGCTGCCGGAAGTGCGCCGTATTTTCATCCACCCTGCCATGGACGACGGCGGGCTGTGCGTTGGCAGCGCCCTGGTGGCGCAGGCCGAGGAACCGGGCTTTGATCCGCACCAGATGATTCGCCGCCTCACCGATGTCTACCTGGGTATGGAGTACAGTGATGACGAGGTGGCCGTGGCCGTGCAGAGCGCCGGCTATCCGGCCAGCTATGAGGCGGACATTCATTCTAGAATTGCTGAGCTGCTGGCGCAGGGCTTTGTGGTCGCCCGCTTCACGGGGCGCATGGAGTATGGCCCCCGGGCGCTGGGACACCGCTCCATTCTCTACCAGACGACAGATGTCACGGTCAACGACTGGCTCAATGAGGACCTGCAGCGCACGGAGTTTATGCCGTTTGCGCCGGCCACGCTGCTGGAATATGCCCATGATTGTTATGAAGGGTTGAGCGGCGCAGAGAACCCGGCCCGTTTCATGACCATCACCTTCCAGTGCGCGGAACGCATGAAGCGCCAGTCGCCCGGCGTCGTGCACGTCGATGGCACAGCCAGACCACAGCTCATCGACCCGCGCAGCGCGCCTGACTTCTATCAGATTTTGCGCGCCTACCACCGGTTGACCGCTATCCCATCCCTGATTAACACCAGCTTCAACATGCACGAGGAACCAATCGTTGCCACTCCCGCCGACGCTCTGCGCTCTTTCCAGCAGGGCAATCTGCACTTTCTGGCAATTGGCAACTGGTTGGTGGCCCATCCTGACGCTGTCGAAAAAGCACAGGTAGCTGGCCAGGAAGTGCGAGCTTCAGGTCCGTGATGCGTATTGGCATTATGGCGCGCGCCATAGGCGAGTCGGGCGGCATTGGCGTCTACACCCGCAACATTATTCGTGAGCTTCTGAACCTCGACCACCACAATGAATACGTGCTCTTTTACCGCGATGCGACCGATGCGGGAGCTTTTACCAGCCACTCTAATGTGCAGGAGCATCTCATCAATGCGCCAAACAAGGCTGTGTGGGACCAACTCGCCATTCCCCGCGCCTGTCGCCGCCAGCGAATAGACGTTCTCTTCCACCCCAAATTTACGGCGCCGCTCTTCGCCCCCTGTCCTGTCGTCATGACCGTGCACGGGGCCGATTGGTTTATACCAGAGCAGGCGCAATATTACTCCCGCTGGGACGTTCGCTACATTCGCCTGTTCATGCCCCTCTACTTCCGCAAATGCCGGCGCGTCATCTCCGTGTCGCGGCTGACCACCACCAACTTTGAGCGCGCTCTGCGCTTGCCGCCGGGCAAGATACAGACCGTTTACTTCGCCCCGGCGCGCCACTTCAGCCGCGTACACGACCAACATGTTCTACAGGCAGTGCGCGAGCGCTACCGCCTGCCGCAACGCTTCATCCTGACCCTGGCTAAGCGCAACGGCGACGAGCGTAAGAATCTGCGGGGAATTTTTGCGGCTTATGCCCACTATCACAACAGCGTGGACGACCCGTTACCACTGGTCGTCGGCGGTAAAGATTGTCACCACTTTCGGGAAGAGTACAATCTGAATAACCAGAGCTATGGCGCAGACGTTTTGTTCCCCGGCTGGCTGGACCAGATAGCTCTCCCCGCCATTTATACCCTTGCCAGCCTCTACCTCTACCCGTCGAACCTCGAAGCATTTCCCATTCCCTTGACCGAGGCTATGGCCTGTGGCACGCCCATTGTCACCTCCAACGTCAATGGCCTGAGCGAAATCAGCGGTGACGCTGCGGTGCGCGTTGACCCAGGCGACCCCCAGGCCATTGCCCAGGCCATCGACGCCGTGCTAACCGATCCCACCCTGGCCCGCTCCCTCTCTGAAAAGGGGTTGCAGCGGGCGCGCTGTTTCAGTTGGGACGAGTGCGCCGCAGCCACGCTGGCCATTCTGCAGGAGGCGGCATGCGCTTCGTGACCGTCGAGGAACAGTTTCCGGCCGCTGGCGCTGCGGGTTGCAAGCCGGTTCTCATAATATGAACAGAGCGGTGAAGGAGGAGCTTGTGGGCGAAGCGAAAGTGCTGGTGGTCATACCGGCTTACAACGAGGAGAGAACGATTGCCGCCGTTCTACACGAGTTGCGCACGGCGGCTCCAGCATATGATCGCCTTGTGGTCAACGACGGCTCACGTGACAACACCGGGCGCATTGTGGACGAGATGGGCGAGCGCCATCTGCGGCTGCCCTGCAACCTGGGCTACGGCCACGCCCTGCAGGCGGGGCTTAAGTATGGGCTGCTGCGTGGGTACGAGGTGATGGTCTCCTTTGACGCCGACGGACAGCACCGCGCCGAAGACGTGAGACCGTTGGTGCGCGCTTTGCTAGACAGTGATGCAGGTATGGTCATTGGTAGTCGCTTCATTGATGGACGTCCCTATGCCGGCCCGGCCGGACGCACGTTGGGCCAGCGCCTCTTTTCACACCTGACTCGCCTTCTGACCGGCCGCCGCATCTACGACACGACGTCCGGCTTTAAGGCCATGCGCGCTTCCGTTTGCTCGATCATCGTCAGCGACATATTTATGGATTTGCACACCGAGACCATCGTTCGCCTCAGCGGTCTGGGCATTAAGATCGTCGAGCACCCCATAACAGTTCACGAACGAAAACATGGACAGTCGCTGCATACGACGATCAGCTTTATTGCTTATCCGCTGCAGACATTGTTGCTGACCCTCGTAGTTACCGTAGACGCCCTTCTGGCGAGGAGGACCAAATGACATTACAGGGCATCTTGTTGCTCGACCTGTTTGGCCTTTTTCTCATCATCCTCATGATTCATCTGCTGCGGGCACGCCGGCTGCACGTCTTTTATGCTGCTGTCTGGCTGCTGGCGGCGGTGATCATGATGACCATTCTATCCATTCCGCCCCTGCTTGAATTTGTCACCTATGCCGTCGGCGCTCGATACCCGGCCTCAGCCATGTCTCTGCTGGCCTTTGCCCTTATTGTGGGCATGCTCATTCTGTTCAGCCTGCAGCTTTCCAAGATTACGGCGCGCCAGGTTGAGCTGGCACAGGCCATCGCGCTCAAGGAGCTGATTGAACAGGAGGAGCGATGGGGGCATGAGCAATAGCTGCCTACCGGACATTGGTGGCACACGTGATGGCGGAAATGATCAAAGCTGACAGGCCGGTCGAGGCTCGATGTTGTTGGTAGACCCTGCAGAACGATTTCAAGGCACAATCCTCATCGCTGCCCCGCATATGGATGATGAAGCGTTGGCGTGCGGGGGCCTGATCGCCAGATTGCCACAACCAGAACGCGTTCATATCGTCTATGCCACGGATGGGATGAAGTCGCCTGCGCCCATTGTAACCTGGCGCGACTCCATTACACCGGACCTCGGCGAGGTGCGTATGGAAGAATCCCGGACGGCGATGAAGCTGCTCGGCGTTCCTGCGGAAAACTGCCACTTCTTGCGTCTGCCCGAGGCTGAGCTAAGCCGGCATATGCCGGCGCTCAGAAGTTCTCTTTTAGAGCTGATAGAGTGCCTTGAACCAGATTTCATCTTCATGCCGTTTCGCTATGACCGGCATCCTGACCATCTGGCGGTCAATGATGTTATTACGATTGCGCACAGGCGTCATGACGCCTGTTCACGGGCGCAGTTAATCGAGTATTTCGTC
>CAZRTM010000065.1:0-23020 GCA_964602995.1 uncultured Ardenticatenaceae bacterium | reverse complement strand
AGTTTAGGAGCAAATCGATATGACCAACTACACCTTACCCGAACTGAGCCAGCCCCAGAAAGTTGGCGAGAAAGAAGTAATCCTTGTTGCCAGCGGCGACCTGCGTCTGGCGGCCAATCAGCAATGCTGGCCAGCGCAAAAAGCGATGGAAGCGCGCCTGACAGAGGCCTTCGCCGCAGAAGGTTACACCCTGCGCCGCGGCCACCCTTACGACCCGGAAGAAGGGCATGGCTTCATCTCCAGCCAGCGTATGGGCATGGACGTTTTCAAGAACATTGACCCTGAAGCCCCCCTGGTCGTGGCCGAAGCGGTCTGGCAATATAGCCATCATGTGCTGGCCGGCCTGCGCAGCCACCGCGGACCGATCCTCACCGTCGCCAACTGGAGCGGCCAATGGCCTGGTCTGGTAGGTATGCTCAACCTCAACGGCAGCCTGACCAAAGCGGGAGTGCCCTACAGCACGTTGTGGAGCGAAAACTTCGATGATGAGTTCTTCCGTTCTGGCTTGCGCCAGTGGTTAGAAACTGGCCGCGTGGAACACGACACCAGCCATTGCCGCGAGCTGGACGCCAACGCCCTGCCCCAGCCAGAAGCCGAGCTGGGCCGTCGCCTGGCACAGCAACTGGCGCGCGACAAAGCTATTCTGGGCATCTTCGATGAAGGCTGCATGGGCATGTACAACGCTATCATCGATGATGAGTACCTCAATCCGACAGGCCTCTACAAAGAACGACTCAGCCAGTCGGCCCTGGTGGCTGCCATGCGCCAGGTCGGCGACGATGAAGCCCAGGCCGTGCGCGACTGGTTGGACGAGCGCGGCGTCACCTTCGTCACCGGCGACAACGAAGAAACCGACCTGACCGACGCCCAGATTCTGGAGCAGTGCAAAATGTACATCGCTGCCGTGCGCATCGCCCATGACTTTGGCTGCGATGCTATCGGCATCCAGTACCAGCAAGGGCTGAAAGATATGGTCCCCGCCTCCGACCTGGTTGAAGGGTTGCTCAACAACGTTGACCGCCCGCCGGTTTACCATGCCGAGAGCGGCGAAGAGCTTTACGCTGGCCAACCACTGCCCCACTTCAACGAAGTTGACGAGGGCGCTGCTGTCGACCTACTGGTCACCAACCGCATCTGGCGCGCCCTGGATCTCGACCCGGCTACAACTCTGCACGATGTGCGCTGGGGCGAGCATTATAGTGGTAATGGCGTCGATGATTTCGTCTGGACTTTCATGATCTCCGGCGCAGCGCCCGCTTCCCACTTCATCGACGGTTACCGGGGTGCGGTCAGCGAGCGCCAGCCGCCTATGTATTTCCGCCTCGGTGGTGGCACCCTGAAGGGCATCAGCAAACCGGGCGAAATCGTCTGGAGCCGCATCTACGTCATGGACAACGCCCTACATTGCGACATCGGCCGTGGCTCCGCAGTGGAGCTGCCCCGCGAAGAAACAGAACGGCGCTGGCAGGCCACCACGTCACAATGGCCCATCATGCACGCCGTGCTACATGGCGTCAGCCGCGACCAGATGATGGCCCGCCACAAAGCCAACCACCTCAACGTCGCCTATGCCCCCGACGCCGAAACGGCCGATAAGGCACTCAATGCCAAGGCCGCCATGTTCCAGGAAATGGGCATTCAGGTGCACCTTTGTGGTGATGTGAAAGTCAGTTAGTTAAGAGGACCCACAGCGGTCCTGGGAGAATCTAGCTATGAGTGGCATGGAAGAAGCAATTTCCTACGTAGCGGCGCCCGATCGCTACGAACATTTAACCTATCGCCGCTGCGGTCGCAGCGGCCTTCAACTGCCGCCCCTGACGCTGGGGTTGTGGCACAACTTTGGCGGTGACCGGCCCTTTGAAAACAGCCGCGCTATGGTGCGCCGTGCTTTCGATCTGGGTGTGACCCATTTCGACCTGGCCAACAATTACGGCCCGCCCTATGGCTCGGCCGAAGAGACGTTCGGCCGCATCATGGAAAAGGACCTGCGCCCTTACCGCGATGAGCTGATCATTTCCACCAAAGCGGGCTATGACATGTGGCCCGGTCCCTACGGCGAGTGGGGTTCGCGCAAATACCTCCTCGCCAGCCTCGACCAGAGCCTGCGCCGCATGGGCCTGGAGTACGTTGATATCTTCTACTCCCACCGTCTCGATCCGGACACACCGCTGGAAGAGACGATGGGCGCGCTGGATCAGGCTGTGCGCCAGGGCAAGGCGCTCTACGTGGGCGTCTCTTCCTATGGTCCCGAGGAAACGCGGGAAGCTGCGCGCCTCCTGCGCGAAATGCGCACCCCGTTCATCATTCACCAGCCCTCTTACTCCATGCTCAACCGCTGGATTGAAGATGAGCTGTTGGATGTGACGGAAGAGCTGGGCATCGGCGTCATCGCCTTCTCCCCACTGGCACAGGGGCTGCTCACCGACAAATATCTGGACGGCATCCCGGAAGGTTCTCGCGCCTCTCGCGACAGTTCTCTGGACCGCAAGCACCTTTCGGAGGACAATCTGAATCGCATCCGCGCCCTGAATGAGATTGCAAAACGGCGCGGCCAAACGCTGGCGCAAATGGCCCTGGTCTGGGCGCTGCGTGATCCGCGCGTCACCTCCGTTCTCTTCGGCGCCAGCAGTGTGCAGCAGCTCGAAGAGAATATGGCAGCGCTCGATAACCAGGCGTTCAGCGCGGAAGAGCTGCAAGAGATTGACCGTTACGCCACTGAAGGCGACCTCAACATCTGGGGCGGCCCTAGCGAAAGTGGCTAAACCATTAGCTTATGAAGCATATCCTCATCACAGGCATTTCCAGCGGCATTGGCTATGCTGCCGCTCGCGACCTTATCTCGCACGGCTACCACGTGTTCGGCAGTGTGCGCCGCGAGGAAGACGCACAACGCCTGCGTGATGAGCTGGGGCCAGGCGTCACACCGTTGCTCTTTGATGTCACCGACCACAGCGCCATCGAAAGCGCAGTGGCGCAGATGACTGAAGCTCTTAACGGCCAAAACCTGACCGCGCTGGTCAATAATGCCGGTATTACGACGCCCGGCCCCTTGCTTCATATGTCGCTACACGAATTCCGGCAGCAGTTTGAAGTCAACCTCTTCGGCCTACTAGATGTCACGCAACAGGTCGCTCCCCTTCTCGGCGCCCGGCCCGATGCGCCCCAACTGCCAGGCCGCATCATCAATATTGGTTCCGTCAGCGGCAAAGTGGCCTACCCCTTCATGGGCGCCTATGCCGCCTCCAAACACGCCCTGGAAGCGCTGTCCGATGCGCTGCGCCGCGAGTTGATGCTCTATGGTGTTGACGTGATATTGATTGAACCGGGCACCGTGAACACCCCAATCGTAGGCAAGTTTGCCGAGCAGGTGCAGCAATATATGAACACTGCCTACGCTCCTATTTTGCGCAAGGTGGCAGAGGCGGCCGAAGGGCGCGAAACGTCGGCCCTCCCTGTCGCTGCCGTCACCCGCGTCATCCGCCTCGCTGTGGAAAGCCCACGCCCCCGCACACGCTATCCCATTCCCCGCAAGCGACTCACCGGCTGGCTGCTCCCTCGCTGGCTTCCCGACCGTTGGTTCGATTATCTCATCGCCCGCCAGCTCGGCCTGAAATAGTCTCGGTTACCCCTGTTAGCATTCAACCGAATATGTTACCCTAAGCTTTATACGACGAGCATTCTGCCATCGTATCTACAGGCACATCTACAGGCACAGTACAGGAGAACCTGATGGCCCAAAACGTAACGCAAAAGTTAATCGAGTCCCACCTGGTGGGCGGCGAGATGGTATTTGGTTCTGAAATTGCCCTGCGCATGGACCAGACGCTTACTCAAGACGCCACAGGGACGATGGTCATGCTGGAATTTGAGGCCCTGGGACTCTCTCAGGTGAAAACCGAGCTGTCAGCCCAGTACGTAGACCACAACTTAATCCAGGAAGATTACAAGAATGCGGACGACCATCTGTTTCTGCGCTCCGCTTGCCTGAAGTACGGTCTCTGGTACTCACGAGCCGGCAATGGCGTGAGCCATCCAGTACATATGGAACGTTTCGGCATTCCGGGCAAAACCCTCGTCGGCTCCGACAGCCATACACCGGGAGCCGGCTCGCTGGGCATGCTGGCCCTTGGTGCCGGCGGTCTGGAAGTAGCTATGGCCATGGCCGGAGAGCCACTCTACCTCACCATGCCGCAGGTCATGGGCGTGCGGCTGGTGGGCGAGTTGCCCGATTGGGTCAGCGCCAAGGACATTATCCTGGAGATGCTGCGTCGCCACGACGTAGACGGCGGAGTGGGCAAAATCATCGAATATTACGGACCGGGCCTCGACAACCTCTCAGCCATGGACCGCCACGTCATTGCCAACATGGGCACCGAGCTGGGAGCCACCACCACCGTCTTCCCCTCCGATCAGGCCGTGCGCCGTTTCCTGGAACAGCAAGGCCGGGTCGAAGACTGGGTCGAAATATTAGCGGACCCCAACGCCACTTATGATGAATACGAAGAAATTGACCTCTCTACCCTGGAGCCGCTGATCGCTTTGCCCAGCAGCCCGGGCAACGTCGTTGCCGTACGCGAAGTGGCTGGCAAAGAGATATACCAATCCTACATCGGCTCCTCAGCCAACCCCGGTCTGCGCGACTTCGCCATTGCCGCGCGTATCGTGGACGGGCGGCAGGTACACGACCGCGTTTCGTTCGATATTAATCCCACATCGCGACAGATTCTGGAAAACATGGCGCGCACAGGGCCACTGGCCGCCCTCATCCGAGCCGGGGCGCGCATCCACCAGACCGGTTGCAATGGCTGCATCGGTATGGGTCAGGCGCCCGCCACCGACCAGATCAGCTTGCGCACGGTACCCCGCAACTTCCCCGGCCGCTCAGGCACTCCTGAGGACAAGGTCTATCTCGTCAGCCCTGAGACCGCGGCCGCCTCAGCTCTCACGGGCTACATCACCGATCCGCGCACGCTGGACATGCCCTATCCACGCTTCCAGGAACCGGACGAAATTATTATCAACCAGGAAATGCTCGTTCCTCCCGCCAGCCAGCACGAACACATAGACCTTGTCAAAGGCCCCAACATTAAATCCCTGCCCACATTCCCACCACTGACGGACGAGCTTTCGGGGCCGGTGTTGATCAAAGTAGGTGACGATATCTCTACCGACCAGATTATGCCGGCCGGGGCCCGCGTTCTGCCCTATCGCAGCAACATTCCCGAAATCAGCAAGTTTGTATACGAGCAGGTAGACGAAAACTACTACGAAAAGGCGCTCAAATACCAGGAAAGTGGCCATATGATCGTCGGTGGCCACAACTACGGACAAGGCTCCAGCCGCGAGCACGCCGCTCTGGCGCCACGCTATCTTGGCTTACGCGCCGTCATTGCCAAAAGCTTCGCCCGCATTCACTGGCAAAACCTCATTAATTTTGGCATTTTGCCCCTCACCTTTGTCAATCCCGGCGACTGGGATGAGATCGTTGAGGGCGACATCCTGCGCCTACCCGATATTACTAAAGCAATCCGTACCGGTAACGAGATAACCGTGCTTAACGAAACGGACAATGAGACGATTCTGGTGCAGCATACCCTTTCCAAACGCCAGGTAGAGATGGTCCTTGCTGGTGGTCTGATCAACCTCCTCCGTCGCCGCCATCATGAAAAGCGGGAGAAACAGGGCTAGGCCCATATCCATAAGCGATTATTCCCGTTTGGAGAAAATAACATGAACGAACTGCTCGCCGGTGCACTACAACGCGCCGCCCGCTATCTGAACAACCTGGACCAGCGCCCTGTCTTTCCCACCCCGGAGGCCCTGGCAACGCTGGATGCGTTCGACGAACCGCTGCCCGAAGATGAAACCGACCCGGCTCAGGTATTGGCCCAACTTGACGATATCGGTTCTCCAGCCACCGTAGCGTCGGCTGGCAGACGCTACTTTGGTTTCGTCACCGGCGGCAGCCTGCCTGCTGCCCTCGCCGCCAACTGGCTGGCCGGCGCCTGGGACCAAAACGCAGCAATGGTTGTCTCCGCGCCTGTGGCAGCAAAATTGGAGCAGGTCACATTGGGCTGGCTACGCGAGGTGCTGGCTCTTCCCCCCGGCACAGGCGGCGGTTTTGTCACCGGCGCCACCATGGCCAACTTCACCGGCCTGGCCACCGCTCGCCACGCCGTCCTGGAACAAGCCGGCTGGAATGTCGAAACCGATGGCCTGTTTGGCGCGCCGCCCATCACCGTCGTGGTCGGCGACGAAGTACACTCCAGCCTCGTCAAAGCGCTCGGCCTCCTGGGCCTGGGTCGCGAGCGCGTTGTGCGTGTTCCTGTCGATGCTCAGGGCCGTATGCGCCCCGACGCCCTGCCCCCGCTCTCCGGTCCCACCATCGTCTGTTGCCAGTCGGGTAACGTCAACACCGGCGCCTTCGACCCGGTGGGCGAGATTGCAGCTATCGCCCACGAAGCCGGCGCCTGGGTACATGTGGACGGCGCCTTTGGTCTGTGGGCTGCCGCCGCCCCACAGCGCGCCCACTTGCTGAACGGCCACGCCGCTGCCGACTCCTGGGCCACCGACGCCCATAAATGGCTTAATGTACCCTATGACAGCGGGCTGGTATTCGTGCGCCAGCCCCAGCAGTTGCAAGCCACGATGGCCATTGGCGCTGCTTACCTCCTGCACGGAGACCAGCGCGAGCCACACACCCACACGCCTGAAATGTCGCGCCGCGCCCGCGGCGTCGAAGTGTGGGCTGCGCTACGCTCGCTGGGCCGCAATGGCCTGGCGGATCTGGTAGAACGATGCTGCCAACACGCCACCCGCTTCGCCGCAGGGCTGACAGCCGCAGGCCACCATGTGCTCAACGACGTCATGCTCAACCAGGTACTCGTCTCCTTCGGCGATGCAGAAACCACGCGCCAGGTCATCGCCGCCGTTCAGGCCGACGGTACTTGCTGGGCCGGTAGCAGCGAGTGGCAGGGCCACACCGCCATGCGCATCAGCGTTTCCTCCTGGGCCACCACGGAGGAGGATGTAGAAAAGTCTCTAGAGGCCATTGTGCGCTGCGCTGCAGCCGTCAAGGAACAAACACTCTAACCCGTGTCCGCACATACACTCGACCGCTACCGCCCCTGGTTCTACGCAGCCGCCGCCTACAATCTCATTTGGGGCAGCGCCAACGTGCTATTCCCGCAGCTTTTGTTCGACCTGCTCAACATGCCTCCTCCCTCCTACCCCGCTCTCTGGCAGGTCGTGGGCATGTTCGTGCTGGTCTATGCACCCGCATACTGGTGGGCAGGCAGAAACCCAGCGCGGCATCCACACCTCATTCTGATCGGTCTGCTGGGTAAAGTGCTAGGGCCGCTCGGTTTTCTTTGGTCATTAATCAACGGCCAGCTTCCCGGCGCGTTTGGCTGGACCATTCTCACCAACGATCTGTTATGGTGGCCCGCTTTCGTCCTTTACTTGCGCGATGCGATTAGAGAACGCGAGGATATCTGGCAATTTTTGCGCGGAGAGTGACCGATGACACCATCGCAACCTGCAGAGAAAAACGTACTCGTTATCGGAGGCAGCGGCTTCTATGGCCGCTATCTGGTTCATGACCTCTTGCAGTTCACGGATAGCAACATCACCATTGCCAGCCGCACCCCCTCACGCGATGGCTTCCCCGCATCCCGTGTCAACATTGTCGCCTGTGATCTGAACGATCTCCCCCATTTAGAACGCATAGTTCAGGGCCATGATCTGGTTATCCACTGCGCCGGTCCCTTCCAATACCTGCCTCTCAACCCCCTGCATGCGGCCATTCGTACAAGCACACCTTACATCGACATCGCCGAAGACCGCATCTTCGCCAGACGTGTCCGCTTGCTGAGCGATGAGATTCAAAGCGCCGGGATTCCCGTGATGAGCGGCATATCGGTCGCCCCGGCTATGGAAGCGCTGTTTGCCTCGCTGGTCCTTCCCCACGTGGACCAGCTAACCTCAATCCGCACCTTCGCCGCGCCCGACACCCGCAAACACCGCGGCAAAGCGATGTTCCACACCATGCTCATCGGCGTTGGCCAGCCTTTCCTGCAGCCGAGGAACGGGGCGCCGGCCACGGTTCATGGTTGGACAGGGCCGGAATGGGTCAATTTCCCGCCGCCGATCGGGCGCCGCCTCACCCATCTGGTCCTCGAAATGGCCGATCTCGATCTACTGCCTGAACTCTTTGGCATCGGAACGGTGGAATTCAAAGCAGGAACGGAACACGTAGTCGTCAATCGCCTCTTGAACCTCCTGGCCAGAATCCGAGCCAAAACAGGTCGCCCGCACTGGGAACGGTTCACGCCTCTGGTTCGCGCCATCTCCTGGCTCGTGGGGCGTGCCGGAAAGGATGAAGGAGCTGTGTTCTTCGAAATAGGCGGCGTCAGGTCAAACGAAGAGGTCATGCATCGCATCGCCGTAGTGGCAACGCGCGATGGGGGCCTGATTCCCTCGGTCCTGGCCAGCATCGCCGCCCAAAAGGTGTTGCAGGGCCAGATCTCGCACAAAGGAATCGTCCCCATCCACACCTGGATCACGCCGCAAGAATTACTCGAAGAACTGGAAAAACGAGACCTCTGCCTCTGGCATCAACAGCAAAACGAGGAAGAGTGGCATCCTCTCCTTCGTGATGCTCTCAACTAAAGGGTATGTAGCGCTCCTCCACCACTCGCTTGAAATAGGCGCACGTGAATGGTGACGTGGGTCAGAGAGGCAGGCGTTTTAGACTCTGGTTTGGGTTATAATAGTGTACATCTGTTAATCTGGATTGGTAAGGGATACAAATGAGTCAAATTACTATTGACCTCCCTCCCGAAACACTACTTGCTCTAAAGGCATCTTCTGAAGAAGCAGGTGATGTGGTGCGCATGGCTGCGGCTGTCAAGTTATACGAGCTAGGCCGCCTTTCCTCAGGAGCAGCTGCGCGTCTCGCTGGCATTCCCAGAACGGTTTTCCTCACTCGCCTTGCGGACTATGGTGTGAACACCTTTAGCCTGACTGAGGAAGAGCTGCGAAGAGAGCAACGTCTTGTCTGATGTTATTTGCGACACTTCGGTTCTCCAGTATCTACATCAGCTAGACCTGCTCCATATCCTACCTTCTCTCGCCACAAATGTATTTGTTCCTGCTGCCGTTGTAGAGGAAATTGAGGTCGGAATCGAACACCAGGTTGATCTACCGCGATTGAAAGAAATTGAGTGGATTAGAGTGGAAACTCCTCAAGCCATAACGGCTTTGCCATTAGTTGCCGATCTTGGCCCAGGCGAAGCTCAAGTGCTCATGCTTGCTCTGGAACGACCTGGAACAGTCGCGCTCCTAGATGACGGCTTAGCACGGCGAGTTGCAAGTCTACTAGACATACCAATGACCGGGACATTAGGGCTTCTTCTTGATAGCAAAAAGGCGGGCTTGATTTCAGCAGTCAAACCACTACTAGATGAGTTGCAGCGGCTCAACTTTCGCCTGGACGCCGACACACGTAGGATCGTCCTAAAATTGGCAAATGAGAACTAGGCGCTTCGTTTAAAGTAGTAGTAAACCCTCTCTCCTACCGCCATCACCCCTGCCAACTCCCACCCCTCTTTACCCAACTCATTCAGTTCATCCACAGTCAGCGCCTCGCGGTCGCCGTGCTCTCGCTCCAGGCGCCGGTATTCCCACACAACCGGTTCCCGCACCCAGACCATCGGTACGTGAGCCTGCGCTACTGGCTCCTCTCGTTCGTTTGCTCTAATCAAGAAACTCATCCCGGCTCTCCTGCTGCCATGACCTGGCTCTGATTCTCTAGGATGCCATCGATCAGGCCATATTCCAGCGCCTGCTGCGGCGACAGGTATACGTCCCTGTCAATATCCTTATGAATCTGCTCCTCAGAACGGCCGGTGTGGTGCGCCAGAATCTCCTCCACACGCTTTCGCAGCCGCAATATCTCCTCCGCCTGAATCTGGATGTCGCTCGACTGGCCCTGCGCGCCGCCCAGCGGCTGGTGCATGTGTATGGTGGTGTTGGCCAGAGCAAAGCGCCGCCCCTTCGTGCCCGCCGCCAACAAAATGGTGCCAAAGCTCGCCGTCAACCCTACGGCCACTGTCCGGACCGGCGCACTGATCTGCTGCATGGTGTCATAGATAGCCATCCCCGCATAGGCCTGCCCACCCGGTGAATGGATGAACATCTGGATCTCCTTCTTCGGGTCCTCCCGCTCCAGGTACAGCAGTTGCGCCACCGCCAGATTGGCCGTCTGGTCGGTAACGGGTGTGCCCATAAACACAATACGTTCCTTCAAGAGCAGCGAATAGAGGTCATACACGCGCTCGCGATGGCCTGTCGTCTCGATGATTGTCGGAATGGTCAGATTATAGGTATGGTTCATCCCTTGCTCCTTTCCGTGGCGGCAGCGCGCAAACGCGCCTCGCGCTCCAACTGTCGCAAAATGCGGCGCACGCCGGTCACATACATCTGCTTCCCTACAACGGCCGGTACTTCGTAAACGTAGGCCAATCCCAACTGCGACGGCGCCAGTTCAGACTGTGGATAACTTGCCAGTGGGTCCAGGCCGTGCACTGCGCCACCTCGCAAGCCACCCAGCGCGGCCAGAACCGCCTTCTCCTCACGCCATTGCATCAGGCTGACCTGCGGCAGATGGGTCTCAAGATACTCGTTCACCTTCTCGGGCACCGGCAGCACTCCTTCCTGCACGGGCAACGCCTCACGCGATAACAGCTCCTCAATCTGCGCCCGCCGCTCTTCCAGCGCCTCTATCTCCACCTGCACCTCCTCGCGCAGGGAGCGCAGCACGGTAGCCCACATCTCCTCATCATCCTGCTTCTCCAGCACCGCCTTGATCTGGCGCAGCGACATACCTAGCGTCTGCAATTGCCGAATGCGCTGCACTCGCAACACATCCTGTGGGCCATAGCGACGGTAATCATTCTCCTCCCGCTCCGGCGAGAGCAATCCCAGCTCCTCATAATGGCGCAACGTCTTCGTCGTCACGTCAAACAGCTCTGCCACCTCGCCAATGTACAGCCATTCCCGAGCCTCGTTACTCATAGCACACCTTCCATCATCCAGACATCATCTATCATGCGCTTAAGTATAAAGCTTGCCGTAGGGGTAAGGTCAAGTAGGTCAGCATAATAAAAAGAGCCGCCCGCAGGCGACTCTTCATACTCACATTTAATTGTCACAAACCTTGCTTGCCAACGGCTCTCTTAGCCGGCGGCAGCAGCAGTAAAGGTCATGACCAAATTGCCTTTACCATCCAGCAGCGTCAGAGTATCGCGAGCAATTTCATAGGCGCTCACATTCTCTAGCGCGGCCAGGAAGGTATCTTCGCGCTCCATAACCTCATCATCCTCACAGGCCATTTCGGTGCGGATGGCGTCGCCGAGTGTCAGCGAATCGCCGTCTACGGTGTAGTCAACCGTGTAGCTATTGCAGCCAGCCGAGCCGGCCATCACACCATCTTCAAACGTCGCTGTGATATCAGCATCGACCCACGTGGAAACAATGGCGTCATTTTCGGCAATACCACTCAGCATCCACTCCGTGCCTTCTAGAGCAACATCTATAGCCGGTTTGTAGACCAGGTCACCCTCGGCGGTGTGAATCGTCAGCGTATCTTCTTCCAGCGTTAGCGATTCAGCCGCCCGCAGCATCTCCAGGTACGCTGCTTCCTGTTCCATCAGGCCGTCACAGGCCATCAGCGTCTGCACCATCTCGCCAACAGTGAAGCTGTCGCCTTCCAGCGTATAAGGTCCGCCATAATGGTTACAGCTGGCGTTTCCACCCAGCTCACCGTCGTCGAAGTCCAGGGTTATGGTGCTTTGCTCAAGCAGTCCTTCGCCGGCCATCGAAACAAGGTTCCAGCGAGTGCCTTCTAATTCACTCTCCACTTCAGAACCTTCACCGTTTGGCGTTTCAGTTTCTTCCGCCTCCATCTCTGGAGTAGGCTCCATCTCTGGAGTGGGTTCCACAGTCGTCTCAGAACCCGGCGTAGGCTCAGCAGCGCCCGGCTCGCCCGAATCGGAAGCAGGCGTACAGGCAACAAAGAGCACCAGGGTCAGAATGGTCAGCAGAGCTATCCATATGTTCTTATTACGATTCATACGTCTCATTTCCACTACGTTCTCCTTTTGAGGAACCCAAACAGGACCTTCCTCAACTATTCGGTAAGAGACATCTTAGCCTTCAACCTTATGACGTTCGTTAGAGCAAAAAAGTTCCACAGCAGATGCCCTACGCCAGCCCTTAAGCGTCGGCTGAATTTACTACAACCCTTGCTCCCACAATTGGTATAATCCACACTAGAAGAGGTTACTATATTGCTTAATGAGGAGCTCCCATGAACTATACACCTATTCGCGCTACCGTGATTGGTTGCGGTAGCATGGCTCGCCATCACCTGAGAATCATCCTGACTCACTTTCCCGAAACACAATTCCCTGTCCTGTGCGAACCATCACCACAGATGTACGAAGAAGCGGCTCGCGTTTTTGAAGAAGCAGGCCGGCCCATCCCACCTAATGAGCCCGATTTTGAACGGCTGCTGGTTGACTATGGCCCTGTCCTGGACGCAGCCTTCATTCTGACCCCACATGCGCTGCACCACCAGCAGGCGCAGGCCTGCATGGAAGCCGGTCTTGACGTTCTGCTTGAGAAGCCAATGGTCATGTCTGTCGCCGAAGCCATAAGCCTCATCGAAACTCGTGACCGCACCGGCCGCCTGCTCGTCGTCGCCTTCCAGGGCAGCCTATCCCCCGAAATACAGACAGCCGTGGCTCTGCTTGAATCGGGCGCCCTTGGTCGCGTACTTAATATCAGCGGGCTTATCTGGCAAAACTGGGATCAGATTTGCGCCGGCACCTGGCGACAACGGCCCGCGCTGTCCGGCGGTGGTTTCTTCTTCGACACCGGCGCCCACCTGCTGAACACGGTCGCTCACCTGGCGGGAGAACCGTTCGTCGAAGTCGCTGCCTGGCTGGACAATCAGGGGCGCGACGTGGACATCACCGGCGTCGTTATGGGCCGCCTGCGCTCGGGCACGCTGGTCACCCTCAACGCCTGCGGCAACACCATTCCCTCCTGCGATTCTGACATCCGCCTGTTCGGCACCAAAGGCATCCTGCGCACCGGCGCCTGGGGCCGCTTCCTGGAAGTGCAGTATGACGGGCAAGAAGGATGGCAGGAGGTACCTGTTCCACCATCCCTGGGCGTCTGGGAACAGTTCCTGAGCGTGCGTGATGGCCTCAGACCCAACCCCTCGCCCCCTGAGGTCGGATTGCGCATGGCTTACCTCTGGGATGCCATCAAAGAGTCTGCCGCCCAAAATGGCGCTCTCGTATCACTCGACTTTGGCAGCGACGTGAGCGACCTATACGAAGTGGGACGGACCGACGCGCTTGACCTGAACCTGTCCAAATAGCGCAGGGTTATCCTCCTGGAGGGATACAATTTATGTCTGAATTACCTCGTGTGACGGTGTGGAATGAATTTCTACACGAAAAAGAGCATGAAGGAATTGCCCGGCTCTATCCTCAGGGCATTCATGGGGCCATTGCTGCCTATCTGCGCGATGCGCAGTTCTCCGTGCAGACGGCGACCCTGGAAGAGCCTGAACACGGCCTCAGCGAAGAGGTGCTTGATGCGACCGACGTCCTCATCTGGTGGGGTCACAAAGCGCACGACCGCGTCAGCGACGAAGTCGTCGACCGCATTCAACAACGGGTCGTTAAAGATGGGATGGGCTTGATCGTTCTCCATTCCGGCCACTTCTCCAAAATCTTCATCCGGCTCATGGGCACCACCTGCAACCTTAAATGGCGCGAGGCCGGTGAGAAGGAACGGCTCTGGGTCGTCGCTCCTGGCCACCCCATTGCCGCCGGGTTGCCGGAATATTTCGAAATTCCCCATGCTGAAATGTATGGCGAACATTTCGACATCCCTGAGCCGGATCAGCTTGTCTTCGTCAGTTGGTTTGCCGGCGGTGACGTCTTCCGCAGCGGCTGCTGCTTCTACCGTGGTCGCGGCAAAATCTTCTACTTCCGCCCTGGCCATGAAACCTACCCCATTTACCATCAGCAGGAAGTGTTGCAAGTTATCGCCAACGCCGCCCGTTGGGCAGCGCCCAGTGGCGGTCCCCAGGTAAATTTCGGCCATCGTCCCCAACCCTTGGAGCCAATCGAAATCACCAAACCGGCTGCGGAAATCGAACATCCCTGATCAAATCGCTTGACTTCAGAAAATTTAATCGTTTACAATGTCAGACGTCAGACGACTAACCCTTGACAACAGTCGCAGATTCTTTTATAGTGGTCGTCAGACGTCTGACAAGCCCTTTTTGTAGGTTTGATTTCAGCGATTGCCGAATCTCCCTTCTTCAATACTCGTGCTTCAAAAAGGAGTCACAAATGATTATTGATGTTCACTTCCACCCCACGGACCATATTGACGAGGCGTGGCGTCATGGCGGCGAACCATTCACTGGTGAACGCCTCATCAAGATGATGGATGGCCCCTATTGGGTCAATGGCAAGCCGCGGCGCATCGACTATGGCGTCATCCAGCCACCTCCCGGTAACACTGTCTGGTCCAAAGGGTTGTCTACTGGGCGTGAGGGTATCCGCGAATACATGGCCTACTGCACCGAGCTTGTAGAACGTTATCCTGACCGGCTCATTGGCAACTTCACCTATAACCCGCGCTTTGGTGTGGAAGAAGGCGTGGCCGAGCTGGAATATCACGTCAAAGAGCATGGTTACAAGATGATGAAGCTGCATACCAATATGCACGCCTATCGTCCTGACCGCGCTCTGGGCTGGATCCGGCCTGCCGTTGCCAAATGCGCCGAGCTGGGCATTCCAGTCATGATGCATACTGGCGATGGCCCCTACAGCATCCCCACCCAGTTCTACCCCATCATCCGCGAATTTCCCGAGGTGAACTTCATTATTGCCCACTTCGGCGTGCAGACCGGTGGCGTCTATAGCTTCGAAGCTTTCTGGATGGTTATGGACAACCCCAACGTCTACGTCGAGTCTGGCTGGTGCCTCCAGTCGCGTCTGGTTGAGTTCGCCGAGCAGATGCCAGAAGACCGCATGGTTCTGGGTACCGACTCTCCGCCCAACGAACCCGGCGTCTGGATCAAGATGCTCGAAGTTCTCACCGGTGATTATCCGCAGGGCTTCAACCTCAGCGAAGAAGGGCTGGAACGTTATCTTGGCAACAACGCTGCTAAACTGCTGGGCCTTGAGCCTACGCCGCCCCCCACTCGCGAACAGGCCTTTGCCGACTTCGGCCTGGACGCCGAGCTGACTGAAGCTCAGGGAAGAGTGGCACTCGCCGCCGACTAAAGTGGCAAGAGGGGCGTAGACTTAACCTGATTTCTTGTCTACGCCCCATTTTTCCTGACAACTTAAGCCTGACCATGCCTGATACGTCCGGAGTATGATGAAACGCTTCAATTACTTCGAACCAAAGACAATGGATGAAGCCGTGCAGTTGCTACAACAGCACAACGGCCAGGCGATGATTCTTGCCGGCGGAACCGACCTGCTGGTAGAAATCAAAGGGAAACTACGTTCACCAGACCATGTGGTCAACATCAAGCGCATTCCCGATCTGGATCACTTTGACTATGAGCCAGGTCGCGGGCTGCGCTTTGGCGCTCTGGTGACGGCGCGGCAAATCGAAACGTGTCCCATTGTATTGGAAAAATACGCGGGCCTGGCTCAGGCTGCTAAAGATCTGGCTTCGATCCAGGTCCGCAACCGCGCCACTGTGGTCGGCAACATCTGTCGCGCTTCCCCCTCTGCCGACACCCTCCCCCCACTGATCGCCGACGGTGCGCACATCCGAACCTTCGGCCCTTCAGGCGAACGCACCTATCTCCTGGAAAAGTTCTTCACCGGGCCGGGCAAGACGATCCTCGAACCCGCCGAGTTGGCCATTGAAGTCTCGGTTCCCGATCCCCCTCCCCACACAGGAAAAGTCTATATCAAGCACGGCCGCCGCAAGGCGATGGAGCTGGCAACAGTCGGCGTCGCCGTCACCTTAACTGTGGAAGACGGCCGTATCACTGAGCCGCGCATCGTCCTCGGAGCTGTGGCGCCCACCCCCATCCGCGCCCCGCAGGCCGAAGCGTTGCTCGAAGGCTATGCTCTGAGTGACGAGCTGCTTGAAGAAGTGGCGTTGGCAGCCATGAACGAATCACGGCCCATCAGTGACGTACGCAGTAGCGCCAGCTACCGGCGCGAAATGGTGCGGGTCCTGACCGCTCGTGCTGTTAGCCAGGCCTGGGAGAGAGCGACAAGATGAAACAGTTGATTTCAGCCACCATCAATGGAGAGCAGGTAGAAATTGCCGTCGCCCCCTTCCGCAGCCTGCTCGACGTCTTGCGCAACGAAGTGGGGCTTACCGGTACTAAGAAAGGGTGTGACGTGGGCGACTGCGGCGCCTGCACAGTCATTCTCGACGGCAAACCGGTCAACTCCTGCCTCGTGCTCGGCGTTGAAGTCGACGGCTGCGACATTCTGACCATCGAAGGGCTGAACCGGCCAGATGGCACCCTGCACCCCCTGCAAGACAATTTCCTGCGCTTCGGCGCGGCCCAATGCGGCTTTTGCACACCAGGCATGATCGTCACTGCCAAAGCCCTGCTCGACGAAAACCCACATCCCAACGAAGAAGAAATCCGCTTCGGCATTGCCGGCAACATCTGCCGCTGCACCGGATTCAGCAAAATCGTCCACGCCATTCAGGTCACAGCCGAGGAAATGGCTGAAAGTAGCAATTAGCAGTCAGCGGTTTGCTGACACCTGACCGCTGACACCTGACATCTAACAGCTATGAACGACTACGCAGTGATTGGCACCAGCCCCAAACGAATCGACGGCATCGAAAAAGTCACCGGGCGCGCGCGCTATGCCGCCGACGTCCATTTGCCGAACCTGCTGTTCGGCAAGATCAAGCGCAGCACTGTGGCGCACGCCGACATCGTCCACATCGACACCAGCAAGGCGCTGGCCCTCCCCGGCGTCAAAGCCGTGCTGACTTACGAAAACGTGCCTCGGGTCCTGCACGCAGGCCAACCCCATCCCCGCTCCTCCTCCGTCTGGAAAGACCAGTATATCTTTGACAAACGCGTCCGCTTTATGGGAGAAGGCGTCGCCGCCGTCGCTGCCATCAGCGAAGAAATCGCCGAAGAAGCCCTCGACCTGATTGAAGTGGAGTACGAACTGCTGCCCGCTGTCTTCAATATAGAAGAGGCTATGCAACCAGATGCGCCTCAGATTCACGGCACAGAATGCAATCTGGTGCTGGAACCTTACATCGTGCGCCGCGGTGACATTGAAAAGGGATTTGCCGAAGCCGACTTCATCGTGGAAGGAACCTACAACACCGGCCGCCCGGTTCCCTGCTACATGGAGCCGAACGCCTGTGTCTGTAAATTTGACCTTGATGGCAAGCTAACCATCTACAGCTCCACACAGTGCGCCTTTATGGTGCGCGGCATTCTGGCCGAAGTGCTGGGCCTGCCCGTGCACCACGTCCGCGTCATCGTGGAGCATATGGGCGGCGGCTTCGGCGCCAAGCAAGATCTGTTCCAGCACGAATTCCTCTGTGCGCTGCTGGCCAAAGAGACAGGTCGCCCGGTCAAGATGGAATACACCCGCAAAGAAGCATTCCTCGGCGGGCGCTCGCGCCACCCGGTGAAAATCTGGTTGCGCCAGGGTGTAAAGAACGACGGCGCCATCACCGCGCGCGAGGCCCGCTACATCAGCGACTCAGGCGCTTACGGTTCCCACGGCCCCGGCGTCACACGAGTTGGTACGGAATCGCTCACGTCGCTTTTCCGTTGCCCCAACGTCTATGCCGAGGGTCTCTGTGTCTACACGAACACCCCCATTTCCGGCGCCTTTCGCGGCTATGGCGTGGTGCAATCCTATTTTGCCCTCGACACGCAGATGGAAGAAATCGCCGAACGCCTGGGCCTGGATCCAGCCGAGTACAAACGGCAGCAGGCCGTCGGCGACAGCGACCTGACCCCTTCGAACCACGTCATCCACGGCAACCCTCTGGCGGCCTGCATTGAGCGTGGCATGGCTGAAGTCAACTGGCACGACGCGCGCCGCCAGGCAAAGGCCACCAGAGGCGGCCGCAAAGTACGCGGTTGGGGTATCGGCGTCGAAATGCACGGCAGCAGTGCCTATCCAGGTATCAAAGAGCAGTCCAATGCCATCGTTAAGATGAACGAAGACGGCTCCGTGCACCTGCTGACCGGCACGGCAGGCCTGGGCACCGGCGCCCATACGGCCCTTGCGCAAATTGCAGCGGAGGAGCTTGGCGTGTGCTTTGAAGATATAAGGGTTACCCAGGGCGACACCGACGTTGTGCCCTTCGACATCGGCGCCTACGCCAGCCGCACCACATTTATTGGCGGTAGCGCCGTCAAGCGCGCCGCTGCTGACCTTAAGAAGCAGCTGCTGGCTCTGGCTGCGGAGAAACTGGAGGCAGCTCCCGAAGACCTTGTTGTGCGCCAGGGCCAGGTATTTGTCCGTGGCGCTCCCGACCGGGCCATCAGCGTCGGCGACGTCGTCAAAGGGGATGCAGGCGGCATTACACCACGCAGTCTGGTGGCCTCTGCTACCTTCGAGACGACCAAGGCCTACTCCTATGCCGCCCATTTTGTGGAGGTGGAAGTAGATACTGAAACCGGCCAGATTGAGGTTAAGCAAGTGGTCGCCGTTCACGAGATCGGCCGCGCCATTAATCCCATCGGCGTTGAAGGCCAGATTGAAGGTGGCATCCAGCAAGGCATCGGCCACACGCTGACTGAAGACCTGATCATCGATCCCGAAAGCGGGCGTGCACTGAACGCCAGCTTTGTTGATTATAAAATGCCGTTATCTATGGACATGCCGCCAATTAAGCCCATAATTCTAGAAATTGATCCAAATGACGATGGGCCATTCGGAGCTAAAGGCGTGGGTGAAGACCCCATCATCGCCATTGGCCCGGCCATCGCTAGCGCCGTGTACGACGCCATTGGTGTGCGCATGCGACAACTGCCCATCACGCCAGAGAAAGTCTTGCAGGCGCTTCGTTCAAAAGATCTAGAACCGGAACTTGTATGGGAATTTTTTTAGATAGGGAAGAAGTTAAATGATGCGCACTGTGCCACTTACCGATCAGCTTATGCAAGAAATGGCCAGGGCTATTTCGAAAGGCAAGATGATTCAGGAAGATGGCCGCCTGCCTTCCGAAACTGAGTTAAGCCAGCAATTCGGGGTCAGCCGGGCCACAGTGCGTGAAGTCCTGGCCCGGCTTGAATCGGCCGGCGTCGTGGTACGGCGGCAAGGCATTGGCACCTTCATCAGTGAGCCGGTGCGCAGCCAGCCAGGCATGATCTGGGGCTGGTTGGACCAGGCCCCTGCCTTCATTGATCTCATCTCGGCCTCGGGCTACGATGCGGACTGCCGTCTACTCAGCACCAACACCCTCCCCGCAGGAGATATCGCTGGTTACCTCAATATTCCAACCAACGAAGAAGTTGTCGTCATCGAGAAGCTGTTTCTGGCGGACGATACCCCCATCATTTATTCCTGGACCACTCTGGCAAAGAGTCTGGTCACAACCTGCGAAGAAGAAAACACACTTGCGCCTGAAGCCTTTGGCAAATCGATCTACGAAGTGCTTCAGCAACATTGTGGACATCACGTCGCCTACCAGAGCAGTGAAATCCATGCCATTCAGGCTGATACGGTTATTGCCGGCCATCTAGGCTGTGAGATTGGCGCTCCTCTCATCCACGTTGTGGAAATCGGGTATGCGCGAGAGGGATTACCCCTTTTCTATGCCACCCATTTCTTCCGTGGTGACCGGATCAGTTTTCGCCAGATACGAATTCCGACGTTCACAATCGAACCGTTAGAAGAAGTGTTAGACAAACGTTAGCGACTGTTTGTATAGTTATAAGGGCTGCATACCGTTTCACTGTTGCCTAACACTGGCCACTCATAAAAATTGAATATAGCACCGACTGCATGACCTTGGGAACATGATGTTGATATACCAACATAGGAGGAAGAAGGTAGCGTCGTGTCTAAATTAACAACTCACGCAACGAGAAGTATCGTTCGTAGTACCTTGCCTATTGTCGTACCACTGGGCGCCGCCCTGGCCGCCTTGCTCATAGGCGCCATTCTCATCGCAGCCCTGGGCGGTGATCCCATCGTCGGTTACCGGGCCTTGGTAAATGGTGCTTTTGGCAGCACAAATGCCATCGCCGACACGCTGGTACGTGCCACCCCCCTCCTCTTTGTGGGCGTCGGTATTTGTATTGCTTTCCGCAGTGGCGTCATCAACATCGGTGGTGAAGGCCAGTTCATCCTGGGCGCTCTCGCTGCCACCGTCCTCACCCTCAACATGGACGGTTTTCCGGGCTGGGTCATCATTCTCGCCGCCACCATCGCAGGTTTCCTCGGCGGCGCTCTGTGGGGCGCTATCCCCGGCTATCTCAAAGCGAAATTCAACGTAAACGAAATCCTCAGCACAGTAATGATGAACGTCATCGCCGTGCAATTCATGAACTACCTGTTATCAGGTCCCCTCATCGACCCTGTTCAGATTGAACGCGGCACCCGACTGCCGGAAACAGCTCGCTTCACTGCCGCAGCCGATCTCCCCCGTCTCGTGCCAACGCGCCTGCACCTCGGCGCTGCGCTGGCTGTCATCCTGGCCTTTGTGGTCTGGATCCTGCTCTGGCGCACATCCATCGGCTACCGCATACGTGCCGTGGGCCTCAATCCACATGCTGCCCGCTACGCCGGTATCTCCGTATCCAAATATGCCATGCTCTCCCTGACCCTCAGCGGCGCCCTGGCCGGAGTCGGTGGCGCCATCCAGGTTCTGGGCCTGCATCATCGCATGTTTACCGACGGCTCTGCCGCCGGCTTTACCGGTAGCGCCGGCTTCAACGGCATTGTCACGGCCCTATTCGGCGGGCTACACCCCATTGGCACCATACCGGCCTCGATCCTCTTTGGCGGACTGCTCGTTGGCGCCAATCACATGCAACGCGCTGTGCAGGTGCCATCAGCTCTCATCATTGGCCTCAATGGTCTCGTCGTCATCTTCGTCGTTGCCAGTCAGATCTGGATCCAGGTCATCAATCGTCGCATCATGGCCGAAGAAGTTGCTAAAGAGCTGGCGGAGCTTGAAGACGCCAGCGATAACGATGATGATGTCCTGGCAAGCTCAGACGTCGACGTGGCCCAGGCAGTATAACAACCGTCGCCAGGTTTGATGGTTTGTTAGTTGGATTGCTCGTCGGTTCCATACACAGCCAACTATCCAACCAGCGAACCAGCCAACTGACCAACGAGAAGGAGGGAACGCCGTGTAGCTTACCAGTCAACTCATCGCAAAGTGCCAGATGGTCCGTAAATCAGGTGAATCGAGGACATAGACAGCCCATTCGCCATTGTCACCATTTAACAACTTCCATTTGCAAGTCTGAGGCTTTAAGGCTTGTGCCAGGCTTTAAGGCTTGTGCCAAAAGGAAGGAGGGAAGATGAAAAAGACGTCTATTTTATTGCGTTTAGTTCTAGGCTTAGTTATGGCCGCACTCTTAGTAGCTTGCGGCGGACAGCCAGCGCCCGCAGATGGTCCCGGCGGAGAAGCTGACACCGATACGGAGACAGGCAGCGATGAAGGAGGTAGTGGCCCGTTCCGTGTTGCCGCCGTCATGCCCAGCACCGTGAACGACCTGGCCTTCAGCCAGGCCCTGTACGACGGCTTAATCACCATCCAGGAAGAACGCGGCGAAGAGAATTTTGAAATCGTCTATTCCGAGAACATGTTCGTCGTCGACGATGCCGCTGCCGCCCTCCGCGATTATGCAACACAGGGCTTTGACCTGGTCATTGCCCACGGCTCACAATATGGAAGCTCGCTGGTTGAGATTGCCCCCGACTTCCCCGACACAAGTTTTGCCTGGGGCACTACGGTCGATACCTTTGCCGATCAGGGGATTAACAACGTCTTTGCCTACACGGTGATCTCTAATGAAGGGGCCTATGTAGAAGGCGTTGTCGCTGCCATGCTTACCGAAACCGGCACTCTCGGCGTCATTGGTCCTATCCCTGCCGGTGATGCTCTGCTCACCGTTGAGGGTTTCGCCGTTGGCGCTCGCGCACAAGACCCTGACATCGAAGTTCTGATTACCAACACCGGCTCCTTCAGCGATGTCGCCCTGGCCGCGGAAGCAGCACAAACGCACATCGACGCCGGAGCGGACATTCTGACCGGCACCGGCCAGATGGTCGTTGGCGCCATTGGCGTTGTGGACGAGCGGGGGGCACTGTGGTTCGGCAACCAGGCTGCCCAGACCTCGCTGGCGCCTGACAACGTTATTGGCAATCAGGTCTACGACATGTCTGTCATTCTAAGGCCGATGATCGAGGAAGTTGAGAGCGGCACTCTTGGTGGTGAAGTCTATTACCTGACCCTGGCAAACGGGGGTCTGCACATTGAGTTCAACCCCGATTTCGATCTCCCCGACGAGGTCCGCCAGAAAGCGGAAGAAACGATCGAAGGTATCATCGCTGGGGAAATCGATGCCTCCATCGACCAGAGCGGTGTAACTCCCCCCGCAGATAGCTAAGGAACGGACGAATAAGTTACCTTAACCCAGGCAAGGCCTTCGGAAGGCCCGGGGGCCTTGCCTCTTTCAAACATCTAGCACAGGCATCCAAACATCGTCCAAACATCGTCCAAACATCGTCTGAACAGCATCATCACACGGAGGCACAAGTCGTTTCATGAGAGAAGCTAACCCAGAGACCCGATTACAGGAATTGCTGGATGAAGTTCAGACCTTTGAGAGCAACCCCAGCTATCCTGCGGATCCCTACGTCCTCATCAGCCTGGAAGAGGCCATCGTCGCTGCCGAAGAAGGAAATGCTGGCGTCGGCGCCCTACTCGTAGATCCCGA